>DAIDIT010000018.1 GCA_027451705.1 Pseudomonadota bacterium | reverse complement strand
GGCGGCCGAGGCGATCGAGGCCCGAATCCTCGCGCTGCGCGGCGCGGACCCCTCGGCCGCCGCGGCGGAGGCGCTGGAGCTGGGGCGGCTCGCCGAGGAGGCGCTCGAAAAGCCCGCGCGCGCCGAGGCGGCCTACCGGCGCGCGGCGGCCCTCGACCCGACGCTGCGCCCCGCCCTGGAACGGCTCGGCGAGCTGCTGCTCGCGCGCGGCGAGACCGCCCGCGGGCTCGAGCAGCTCGCGCGGGCGGTCGATCTGGAGGAGGACGACGGACGCTCCGCCGACGCGCACCTCGCCCTGGCCCGCCGCGCCGCGGAGCTGGGCGAGGCGGAGACCGCGCTCGCGCACGGACGGAGGGCGCTGGACCGGGTCCCCGATCACGTCGCGGCGCTGCGCTTCGTCGCCGAGCGGCTTTACCTCGGCGGCGCGCTCGGCGAGCTGCTCCCGATCGTCGAAGCGCTCTTCGCGCGCGACTGGGACGACGAGCCGGAGGAGCTGACGCGCTTCGGCCTCTGGCTCGCCGAGGCGCGGGTGGCGAGCGGCGACGCGGCGGGGGCCCGCGAGGCACTCGAGCGGCTGCTCGCCGCGCGGCCCGAGAGCGAGGCCGCGCAGGACCGGCTCGCCGATCTCTGCGCGGAGCTGCCGGACGCCGAGGCGGTCGAGCGCTGGTCCGCCCTCGCGGACGGCGCGGCGTCGCCCCGCCGCCGTGCCGCGCTTCTCGCCCGCGCGGGCCGGAGGGTCCTCGCCTCCGACTCGAGCCTCGCCGCCGCCCTGCTCGGCCGCGCCGTCGCGGAAGATTCGTCGGCCCCGCTGCGGGCCGAGCTGCGCACGGCGCTCGAGGCCGCTGGCGACTTCGAGGCGCTCTCGGACGCGTGGGTCGCGGAGGTGGAGGCCGCGCGCGAGGCGGGCGACGCCGCGGCCGAGGAACGGGCGCTGCGGGCGCTCCCGGCGGAACGGCGGCGCGCCGCCGATCCCGAGGGTCAGGCGATCGTCCTCGACGAGCTCGCCGAGCTCCTCGCCCGCGAAGGCCCGCCTCCGGTCGAGCTGTACGGCGAGGCCGCGGCGCTCTGGGAGGCGGCCGGCAGCCCGGAGCAGGCCCTCGCCGACTGGCGGCGGGCGCTCGAGCGCGGAGGGGGTCCGGCCGTCCGCGCGCGGGCGACCGCGCTCTGCCGGACGGCCGGGCGGTACGCCGACCTCGCGGACCTGCTCGAGGACGGGCTGTCCGAGATCGAAGGCGACCTCTCGCGCGCCGAATCGCTGCTCGAGATCGCGGACCTCTGGTCGGGTCCGCTCGGGCAGCCCGCGCGCGCGGCCCAATCGCTGAGGCGCGCGCTCGCGCTCGCGCCTGACGTCCCTGGGGGAGAGGAGCGGCTCCGCGCCCAGCTCCTGGGGGAAGGCAAGCGGGCCGAGCTGGCGGCGTACCTCCTCGCCCGGGCGGCGCGCGCCGAGGAGGCGGGCCGCACGGACGAGGCGGCTCGGCTTTACGCCTCCGCGGGCAACGAGCTCGTCGCCGCGGGCGACACGGGCGGTGCCGCACGCGCGATGGCCTCTGCCGCGCGGTACCAGGCGTCCCCCGACCTGCTGCTCCAGGCCGCCGACCTCCGCTTCGAGGCCGGCGATGCCGCGGCGGCGGGCGAGCTGTACGGCCGCTTCCTCGCGGAGGCGGCGCCCCCGGCCGAGGCCCGTCCAGAGCAGATCCCGTGGCGGGCGGTCGAGCGACGCGCGGCTGCCCTCCGCGACGCGACCGACCCCACGGCGCTCGCGGAGTTCCTCGAGCGCTTTGCCGCATCCGCGCCGTCCCCGGCGGGCTTCTGGGCCGAGGCCGCCGCCGCGTGGGAGAAGGTCGAGGGAGAGGCGGCAGGGGCTGCGGCCGAGGCCGCGGCGGCGGGGCGCCGGCGCTGCGCGCTGCGCGCGTTCGAGGCCGATCCCGGGGACACCGCGCTCTTCGCCGCTGTCGTCGGCGGCGCGGAGGGGGCGGATCCCGACGCATGGGCACGCGTGCTGCGGCTGCGCGCCGGAGCGGTCCCCTCGGAGGCGGTCGCGCTCCAGCGGACGCTCGGCGAGGTCTTCTGGACCGCGCGGCGCCTCGACGAGGCCGCGGAGGCCTACGAGGCCGTGCTCGCGGCCGAGCCGTTCGACACGCTCGCGCTGGTCGGAAGGGCCGAGGTCGCGTTCGCGCGGAACGAACCGCTGGGCCCGCTCGCCCGCCGGCTGCTCGAGGTGCTGAAGACGGCGCCGGACCGAAGGCCCGAGCACGCGGAGGCGGCGTGGCGGATGGGCGTGCTCCTGTCGGAGGAGGCCCGCGGCGGAGACATCGGGAACGACGAGGGCGGCTTCGCCGCCGTGCTCGAGATGCTCGACCTCGCCCTCCAACTCGGGCCGAGCAGCCAGCACGTCACCCACGCGCTCGAGCTGATCGACGGGGCCGCGACGGCGCTGGGCGACCGCGGCCGGCAGATCTCCGTCCGCCTGCGCCGGTGGCGCGACGCCGGCCGCCCGGGGCAGGGCGAGCGGCTCGACGCGCTGCTCGAACTCCTTCCCCCCGAACACCCCGAGGCGGGCGCGGTCCTCGCGGCGGCCTGCGCGGCGGCCCCGGAGCAGGTCGCGCTGCGCGTGCGGCTCGCGGACGCGCTCGAACGCGCTTCGGACTGGGCGGGTCTCGCCACGGCGCTGGAGGAGCTCGCGGCGAGCGATTCGCCGCGGGCACAGAGGGTCCGCTGGGCCCTGCGCGGCGCCGAACTGTGCGCCTCCCGACTCGCGGACGGGTCCCGTGCGCTGCGGCTGCGGGAGGCGGCGCTCGAGGTGGCCGCGGGCGACGCCGAGTTGCTCCGCGACGTGGTCCGCGCGGCGGAGGCCGGTCCAGGAAGCCTGCTCGACCGCGCGCTCGAGGCACTCGCCGCGGCGCTCCCGGAGTCGGAGGCGGCACCCCTGCGCCTCGAGCGGGCGCGGCGCTCCGACGAAGGGCTCGACCCTGCCCGCCGGCGCCTCGCATGGGCCGCGGTCCTCGAGGGCGGCCCTGCCGCGCCCGGGCGGCTCGAAGCGCTCGGTCACCGGCTGGAGTTCGAATTCGAGGACGACCAACGGCGTGCGGCCATGGCCACGCTGCTCGAGATGGCCGAGCTGGCGGAGGGCGACCCGCGCCGCCCGGCCTGGTTCCAGCGCGCGGCCCGGATCGCCGAAGAGGATCTCAACGACGGCGCCGAGGCGATCGCGCTCCTGCGCCGCGCGGCGGAGGCCGCCGACGACGCGCGCGGCTACACCCTGCTCGCCGAGGCCTGCGACCGCGCGGGCCGACCGGAGGACGCCGCCGCGGCGATGGCGCTCGAAGTCGCACGCCGGGAGCCCGGCGAGCGGAGGCTTGAGCGGCAGCGCAAGCTCGGATTGCTCCTCGCGCGCGACCTCGGGCGGCCGGCCGACGCGCTCCCGCATCTTTCGGCCGCGCGCGAGGGGACCGGCGGAGATCCCGCGCTCCACGAGGCGCTCGCCGAGGCCGCGCGCGCCGCGGGCGACGCCGAGCTCGAACTGTCCGCTCTAGCAGCGTTGCCGGAGACGCCCGAGCGGCTTCACCGCCGCGGGCGGATGCTCGAGGAGCTGGGCCGTGCGGCCGAGGCCGCCGAGGCGTGGGAGCGCGCCTTCCGGATCGATCCGGCCGATGGCGAGGCGTTCGAGAGCTACGCGCGTGCGCTCGAGTCGCGCAAGGATTGGCAGGCGCTCGCGGAGGCGCTGCGGCTCCGCGTCGAGGGGATCGCGTCGATCGGCGACGAGAGCCGCGACTCCCGTGCCGATCTGCTGGCCCGCCGCGCCGCACTGCTCGCGGGGCAGCTCGGGGACATGGCCGCGGCCGAGGCCGACTACCGCGAGGCGCTCGCGATCCTGCCGGGCCACCGGGCTTCGCTCGCCCCGCTCGCGGCGCTCTGCCAGGCACGCGGCGCGACCGGTGACGCCGCAGATTTGCTGGCGGTCCAGATCGCGGGCGGCGGCCCGCCGCTGCTGACCGCGACACTCGGGCTTCGGCTCGGCCTGTTGCGGCAGGAGCTGGGCGATGCGACCGGCGCGGAGGGCGCGCTCCGCGAGGCGCTCGAGCGCGCGCGGACCGCCGACGCGTCGGCGCTCGCCGACCAGATCCGTACCGCGCTCGCGTCGTCCTTGCTCGCCCTCGACCGTCCGGCCGAGGCGCTCGAGACGGCGCGGGAGGCGCTCGGGGCTGCGGAGGAACGCGGGTCTTCGGAGGCGCTGGTCGAACTTCACGGGCTCTGCGCCGACGCGGCCGCACGCCTGGGCCGCGGCGAGGAGGCCCGCGTCCATTGGAGGGCCGTGCTCGACCGGGCGCCGGGCGACCCTTCGGCGCTCGCCGGCATCGAGGCGCTGTCGCGGACGGGCGGCCCGGGCGAGCGCGCCGGCGCGCTGGTCGAGCGGGCGCGTGCCGGCGGCGATCCCGTGCGGCGCGCGCGGCTGCTCCTCGACGCGGCCCAGCTCTGGGAGCGCGAGCTCGGCGACCCCGGGCGCGCGGAGGCCGCGATCCGCGAGGCTTGCGAGGTCGCGCCCGACGAGGCCGAGCCGCACGGGCGGCTGCGCGAGTTGCTCGAGGGCCAGGGGCGCCTCGAAGACTGGGTCGAGGCGCTGAGGCAGCGCGCCCGGCGGGCCTCGACCGAGGCCCTGCGGGCGGAGTCCTTCCGCGACCAGGGCGAGCTGCTCCGCACGCGCCTGCACGACCCGCGCCGCGCGGCCGACGCGTTCTCGCGGGCCCTCGAGCTGCGGCCGGACGACGCGGTGGCCTCGGAGGGGCTCGCCGAGTCGCTCTTCGCGCTGGCCCAGCAGGACGGAGAGGCCGGAGCGCCGGGCGGTGCCGGCGCGCTGCTCGACCGCGCGGCCGACTGCTACCGCCGGGCGTTGGCCGGAGGCGGCCACCTCGGCGAGTTCTTCCTCCACCACCGCCTCGGCGAGATTGCCCGCGGCCGCGGCGCCCTGGACGAGGCGCTCGAGCACTTCCGGTCGAGCGTCGCCGCGAATCCCGCCTTCTTGCCGTCGCGCGAGGCGGCGGCCGCGCTCGCGGACGAGCTCGGCCAGATCGACCTCGCCCTGTCGCTGCTGCGCGGAGGGCTCGATCAGCTCGATCCGGCCGAATTCGCCGAGCAGGTCGCGGCGGTGTACGCCCGCATCGGCGGCCTGGAGAAGCGCGCCCTGCGGTTGGAGGCGGCGGTGGAGGCGTTCGCCCGCGCGGCAGAGCTCGACCCGGGCGATGCCGCCTCGCGCGTCGAGCTCGGAG
Source organism: Pseudomonadota bacterium (assembly GCA_027451705.1). Lineage (GTDB taxonomy): Bacteria > Myxococcota > Myxococcia > Myxococcales > JAKAPL01 > JAKAPL01. Next base: position 17,875 of record DAIDIT010000018.1, on the reverse strand, counting down.
CTCTCTACCAGAACCGCGGGCGCTGGGCCGACGCCGTCCGGGTCCTCCTCGAGCTCGCCGAACTGCGCGAGGGCGGCGCGGGCGTGCCCCATCTCGTCGACGCGGCACTCCTCTGCCTCGACAAGCTCGCCGACATGGAGCGCGCCGCCGAGCTGCTCGAACGCGCGCTCGCGATGGCGCCCGACGAGCCGAGGGCGCTCCGCCGCCTCGCCGAGATCTGCGCCGCGCTCGGACGGCGCGACCGACTGCTGGCGATCGCCGATCGCATCACGCGCGGAGGCGGCCGCGTCGCCAGCGGGGAGTTCCTCCGCGAGCTGGACCTTCCGCTCGCCGAGGCCTACGAGGCGGCCGGCCGTGACGAGGAGGCCTTCGCGGTCGTCGCCAGGCTTCGCAAGGCCGCTCCCCGGGACGCGGCGCTGCTCGCACGCCAGGCCGCGCTCGCGGGCAAGATCGGGCGGATTGCCGAGCAGATCGACATCGAGCAGGCGCTCGTCGAGCTGGAGATGGAGGACCGGCCCCTCGAGGCCGCGACCCGCCTCCGCGCCCTCGCGCGCCGCGCCGCCGACGTGGCCGGGGACCTCGACCGCGCCGAGCAGCTCCTCGTCCGCGCCGCCGAACTGGCTCCCGCGCGCCCGGAGGACCGGCGCCTCCTCGCCGATTTGCAGCGCCGGCGTCCCGAGACGATGGCCCGTGCGATGGCGGGCTACCTGGAGTTGTTGCGGCAGGGTTGGCCGCCGCCGCGCGAGCTGCTCGAGGCGCTCGGGGGCTGTGCATCGGCCGTCGGCGAGGCGGACCTGGCCCGGAGCGCGCAGGGGCTCGCGGCGGTGATGGCCGGGGAGACGCCGGCCGCGCCCCCTCCGCCGCGCTCTTTGCCCGCCGGCATCTGGCGCGCTCCGCCCCTGGCGCCCGAGACGCCCCTCGAGGCGATTCTGGCGGAGGTGGCCGGGCCGGTCGAGGCGCTCTTCCCCGTCGACCTGCGCCGCTTCGGCCTCGCGCCGGGCGACCGTCTCGGCGAGGGGCGCGCGCCGCAACTCCAGCGGAGCATCGAGGAGGCGCGCGGGTTCCTCCACGCCCGGCCGGTGGCGATCTTCCTGGCCGCCGGCCTCGAAACGGTCGCGCTCGAGCAGGGCCGACCTCCGTCGTTCCCTCCGGCTCTGATCGTCGGAGGGGCTCCGCTCGCCTCCCTGCCCGCGCGCGCGCTGTTCTTCCTGCTCGCCCAGCGGCTCGCACTCCTGGAGCTCGGGCTCGCGCTTCCGGTGAAGTTCTCCCCCCGCGACCTCGGAACGCTCGCCAAGCTCCTCGCCAGTTTCTTCGATCACGCCTTCGCCGGGAGCGACGCCGAGGCCGAGCGGCTGCGGCCGTTCCTGGTCGCCCTGGCCCAGTCGGTGCCGGCGCCCCTGCGCGAGCGGCTCTCGCCCGCGGGTCGCAAGCTCGCGCGCGAGGTCGCGGCGTTCGATCCGCGCGCCGCGCTGCGGACGGCGCAGCTCCGGGCGGCGAAGTACGCCCTATGGGTGACCGGCGACCTCGCCTCCGCCCTCGCCGCAGTCCCGGCCATCGATCCCGGTGCGGCCGCCCCGGGCCAGCCGGTGTGGGAGACGCCGCTCGGCCAAGGCCTCGCGCGCTGGGCTTTCTCGGCGGAGTACCTGTCGCTGCGCGCGGAGGAGGACGGGCCGAGCCGGCCGGCCGGGCAGGGCGGGGCGTGAGGCTTCGCCTGGCCGCGCTGCTGGCCCTCTTCCCGATCGGCTCCTGCGGCTGTCCGATCCCGCCGCCGGCGATGCCCGGCATCTACCAGGGCAGCTTCCTGGTGACCGGCGCGCTCCTGCCCACCGGCGCGTCCGTCGGGGGAGTCGCGACGACCTGCCCGGTCCAGATCTGCTGCCCGCTCTCCGACGGCGGCCAGGCGTGCGGCGCCACGGTCCAGGGCGCCGCGGGCTGCGGCGTCAACGGCGACGGCGGCGCGCTGTCGCCGAGCCCCACGCTGTCGTTCTACGGCTTCTTGAGCACCGAAGGTCCCGTCGCCTACTGGCAGGTGGAAAACGGTCCGTTGCAGGACGGCGGCGCGTCGGGCGGGTCGTTCCAGGCGTCCGTCGCGTCGTCTGCGCCCGTACCCGGCTGCAACTGCGTCGCCGGCCTCGTGGAGACGACGTTCCTCGCGCAGTCGCTGGCGGATGGTGGGGTGGCGCCAAGCTTTGGCGTCGCGGTTCCAGACGCCGTGCCCGACGCGGGCCTCGGCCCGATCCCCGAGATGACGGGCTGGCTCGACGACCGCTACGTGCCAGACCCGACGCAGAGCCCGGCTTGCCTCCCCGACGCCGGCGAGGACTCGGGCTGCGTCCTGGGCAACGGCTGCGACGTCGTCTACGCGCTGACCGCCGTCCCCGGCCAACCGGGCTTCTGACCCTGATCCGTCGATAAGGGTACTGCTCCGCTTCGCCTTGCCTTTGCAGCGAGGGATCGGCTTCGCCGACACCCCCGTGCCCCAGGTTCTCGCTCGGGTGCGCCTCGCAGCCGCACGCGTCTCCTCGACGCCTGCGCGAGCACGTTGCGGCCGCCTGAAAAGGTCTCGCCGATCTGGCAGAAGTGGCCGCCGTCAGGCGCCCGCGACGGTCAGCTCGGCGAAGCGGACGGTGGGGGCGCCGACGGTGCCGCGCATGTCGAGGTCGTCGCCCGCGGCGTCGAGGGCCGAGAGCATCTCGAGCAGGTTGCCCGCGATGGTCAGCTCCTGGACCGGCCGCGCGAGCTCGCCGTTCTCGATCCAGAGGCCGGCCGCGCCCTGCGAGAAGTCGCCGGTGACGGTGTCGGCGCCGTGGCCGAGCATGGCGGTGACGTAGAGGCCCTTCTTGACGCCGCGGACCAGTTGCTCGGCGGACTGCGGCCGCTCGGCCTGCACGAGGAGGGTCGTCGTGCCGATGTGCGGCAGGCTCTGGTAGCTGCGGCCGGCGGTGGCGGTGCTCTTCGCCTTGGCCTTGAGCGCGGTGTAGGTGTCGTAGAGGTAGCCGCGCAGCTCGCCGCCCTCGACGAGCGGGTTGCGGCGGGTCGGCAGCCCCTCGCCGTCGAAGGGCCGGCTTCCCACGCCGCGCGGGTAGAGGCCGTCGTCCACCAGGCCGAGCCATCCGGGCGCGATCCGCTCGCCGAGGCGGCCGGCGAGGAAGCTCGCCTTCTGGTGAACGCGCTTGCCGTCGAGGGCGGCGGCGATCCCGCCGAAGAAGGCCGCGGCCTGGAGCGGCTCGAGCACCACGGGGACCTTGCAGGTCGGCCCCTTCTTCGCGCCGAGCATCCGGACCGCCCGCTCGGCGGCCTTGCGCCCCACCTGCTCCGCGGGCTCGAGGTCCGAAAGGAAGCGGCGCTGGTCGACCCAGTAGCCGGTCTGGAGCTGGCCGTCGTCGCCCTGCGCGACGGGGACCGCGAAGAGGGCGGCGTAGCTCGACCGGTAGGCGTCGGCGAGCCCCTCGCTCGAGGCGACGGCGATCTCGGCGACCACGTCGGAGGCGCCGACGCTCTCGAAGGTCTTCACGCGCGGGTCGATGCCCCGGCCGGCGCGCTCCATGGTCTTCGCCGCCTCGATCTTCCACTCGGTCGAGAGCGCTTCGACGGCCGGGTCGAGCAGCCCGAGGTCGCCGTGCCGCCGCGACAGCTCCCGCGCGCCGGGCAGCCGGTTGGCGGGGTCGGGCGCCGCGGACTTGGCGAGCGCGAGCGCGCGGTCGATCAGCGCGTCGAGGCCCGCGGCCGAGAGGTCGGAGCCGTAGGCGAAGCCGAGCCGCCCCGCCGAGACGACGCGCACGCCGACGCCCTTGCCGGTCGACTGCTGGAGGTCCTCGACCTCGCCGTCGCGGACGCGGACCGAGGACTCGCGCGCCTCCTCCGCCCAGGCGTCCGCCTGCGGCGCGCCGCGCCGGCGGGCCCGGGTGACCGCCTTCTCCGCCACCTCCAGCAGCGCCGATTCCATCTCAGGCCCGACCTCCGAGCGAAGTGCCGCCCACCGTCAGCTCGTCGATTCGGACGGTCGGCAGGCCGACCCCCACCTGGACCATCTGCCCGTCCTTGCCGCAGGTCCCGATGCCCGGGTCGGGCGTCGGGTCGCAGCCGACGCGGCTGACGTGGCGCAGCACCTCGGGCCCGACGCCGATGAGTGTCGCGTTCTTGACCGGGCGGCCGAGCTTGCCGTCCTCGATGAGGTAGGCCTCCGCGACCTCGAAGACGAAGTTGCCGTTGGAGATGTCGACCTGGCCGCCGCCGAAGTGGGCGCAGTAGAGGCCGCGCTTCACCGAGGCGAGGATCTCCTCCGGAGTTTCGTCTCCGGGGGCGAGGAAGGTGTTGGTCATCCGCGGCATCGGCGGGTGGCGGAACGACTCGCGCCGCCCGCTCCCGGTCGAGCGGCCGCCGAGGAGCTGCGCGTTGAGCCGGTCGCTCATGTAGCCGCGCAGCACGCCGCCCTCGATGAGGACCTTGCGCTCCGCGGGGATGCCCTCGTCGTCGACGTTGAGCGACCCGCGCGCGTTCGCGACCGTCCCGTCGTCGATGACCGTGACGAGCTCGCTCGCCACCTTCTGCCCGACCTTGCCCGTGAAGAGCGAGGTGCCCTTGCGAATGAAATCGGCCTCGAGGCCGTGCCCGATGGCCTCGTGGAGCAAGATCCCGCTCCAGCCCGGGGCGAGGATGACGGTCTGCGGGCCGGCCGGGGCGTCGACCGCGCCGAGCGTGGCCACGGCCTGGCGCGCGGCCTCCTGCGCGGCGGCCTCGGGCGTGAAGCTCTCGAAGTAGCGCAGGTCGACCCGTCCGCCGCCCCCGTAGAAGCCGGTCCGGCGCTCGCCGCCCTTGCCGGCGGCGACCACCTGGAAGTGGAGCCGGCAAAGGTCCTGGACGTCCTGGGCCCAGTGGCCGGCGCTGTTGCCGACGCAGATCGTGCGGGTCTGGTCCGCGTAGGAGCCGAAGACCTGCTGCACCCGCGGGTCGTAGCGGCGTGCCGCGCGGTCGCCGCGCAGGACCAGTTCGACCTTGCGGTCGACGGCCGAGCTGGCGAGCGGTTCGAGGACGCGGTAGTGGGTCGGCAGCGGGACGCGGCGCACGCGCGGGGGCGTGACCTCGCGCGGGGCGGCGGCGATGTGCGCGGCGGTCTGGGCGGCGCGTTCGAGGGCCTCCGGGTCGAGGTCGTCCGACCATGCGTAGCCGACCTTCGCGCCGCTGATCGCGCGTATGCCCACGCCGCGGTCGACGCCGTACTGCGCGCTGCGGATGCGCCCTTCCTCGAGCGAGACGCCGGTGCGCTCGGTCCGCTCCGCGTAGACCTCCGCGAAGTCGGCGCCGCGCCCCATCGCGATCGCGATCAGCCGCTCGGCGCTGCGGGGATCGAGCGGAGGGGCGGGCGCGACCGGCCCGCGCGCGGGCGCGGAGCGGGCGGGCCGCCGGACGGCCCGGCTGGGCCTCTGGTTCGTGCGGGTGCGTGGCATTGGATGGGACCCTTTGGAGCCGTGAATCTAATTCGCGGCCGGCGGTCTGCCAATGTTTCAGTCGAAGGCGACGTGAAGCAGCGGGACCGCCGCAGAGCGGGGCGGCGGCGTGGTCGTCCCGGAGGTGTCGCTCAGGACCGCGCCGATGGGCGCGCCGGCGGCGCCGGCGAGGTCGAAGACCGCGAGGCCGACGATGGCGGCGGCGCTGCCGCCCTGGGGGCCGGCGAGCAGGCTCACCAGCTCGCCCGCCGCGAGGCCCAGGAGCGGGCCGGCGACGAGCGTTGCGAAGAAATCCCAGCCGACCATCGCCCAGTAGCCCGGCGAGCGGCCGTTCGCGGAGAAGATGCCCCCGACGACGGCCGAAAGCACGAACGGTTGGCCGAGGATCGCGGTCGCGGCGATCGCGCCGAAGAGAAGACCGAGCCCGGGATTCGGCGTTCCCCCGCAGGGCGGGGAGAGCTCGAGGCTGGCGGTGGCGAGGCCGAACAGGCCCACGGCCTCGAAGATGGTCCGGAGGCCGAAATCCGCCGCGTAGCTCTCCAGGAAGGCCGCCCCCGCCCCCGACGAGCCCGCGGTCGGTGCCGGCACGGCGGGCGGCGCCGCGTTCAACTGGTCGAGGGATACGATGGGCGGAGGCGGCGGGTAGGCCGTCTGTCCGGGCGGCGGCAGGTCGCCGAGCGACAATCGAAGTCCGAGGTAACCGCCCGCCGGCGGTGCCGCGATCGCCAGCGAGAGCAGGGCGCCAAGCAGCATCTCCCCATCCTACCAGTACTCGGGCCCCAACTCCCTCCCCCACGCAGCCCGCAGGCGGGGGGGGGCCTCTCGACCGGCGCGGTTCACGCTACACTCCGCGGTGGGAGACGATCTCCTCGCCACCGTGACCCGGATTCTGGTCCTCTTGCTGGCCGCGCCCGCGGCGGCCCCATTGCGCGTCGAGCGGACGGTGCGCGAGCCGCCCGATCACGCGAAGCGCGTCTACCGTGGGGTGCCGCTCGCCGCCACGCTGCCCGACTCGCCCGGCGGAGACGCCCTCCTCGTCCGCTGTGCGGACGGTTTCGTCGCGCTCCTCCCGATCGAGGTCGTGCGCCGCCGCGATCCGATCCTCGCCGACGAGGTCCGAACCGGCCACGGCTGGGCGCCGGTCCCGCCTCCGCGCGGCCCGAGGTACCTCGTCTGGCCCTCGCCGGCCCGCGCCGACTCCGATCACGACGCCGAGGTGACTTCGGAGGAGTGGGCGTGGAACGTGGTTTCGATCGAGCCCGTCGACAGCGCGCGCCACCTCGCGCCGCTCGCGCTGGCCCGCCCGACACCACGAGAGAGGCGCGGCCGCGCGCTCTGGATGGGGAACTGCTTCCACTGCCACGCGCTGCGCGGCGCCGGGGGCATCGCCGGGTGGGACCTCGCCGAACCCACGCCGCTGTGGGGCTACCTCGACGAGGCGCAGGTCGCGCGTTACCTTCGCGACCCGCGGTCGGTGAACCCGGACGGCCACATGCCCCCGCAGCCGCTGACCTTCGACGAGCGCCGCGACCTCTTCGCATTCCTGCACGCGGTCGAACCAGCGCGGGTCACCCCCACCCCATTTCTCCCCCGCGTCCCCGGGGAGCGCTTTCCCGGTAGTTTTCAGCGGGCGGCGGCGAGGGCCGTGAGGGCGACGCGCAGCCCGTCGTGGACGGCGCGGATGTCGCTCTCGCGCCAGGCGGCACGGTCGGCACGCAAGAACGAGGTCTTGTCGACCCGGTTGTCGAAGCGCGCGATCGGGACGTCGAAGGTGCGGCCGTGAGCCTCCACCGTCACGGTCCCGGGGCGGCGGGCGTTCGCGGAGAGCCAGTCGATGTCGTCGCAGCCGTAGTCGCCGCGCATGACCGCTTCGGGCACGCCGTGGTGGAGGATCGACCCCTGCCCGTCGGGCGTCGCGCGCGCCTGGTTCTTGCGGCGCGACTCCTCGGGGGCGACCCAGACGTAGAGGATCGCCGCGCGCTCGAGGATCGGCGCCGAGAGCTGGGAGAGCGAGTGGCGGTAGCCGAGGGGCGCGGGCAGCGGCATCGCGCTCCCCTCGGGGCCGCCGCGGGCGAACTCGATGACGAGGGTCTTGCCGTCGAGCGGGACGTGGCCGCGCTCCTTCTCCTCGAGCTGGGCGCGCGCGTCGGCCTCGAGCGCGGCGGCGAGCTGGGCCCGCGCAGGCGGCGCCATCGCCGCGAACCGCGCCGGCGCGCCGGCCCGCTCCGAGGCGGCGTCGAATCGCCGCAGCAGAAGCTCGCCCGCGGAAGGCGCGCGCGCCTTCGTCCGCGCGACCAGGTCCGCGTGGTCCTCGTTGACCAGCTCGATCAGCGTCCCCCAGTCGCGCGCGTCGCGAAACGGCCGGTCGGCGGCGAGGAAGAAGACGCGCGGTCGTCCGAACGCGGCGAGCTCGTCGTCGATCCGCCGCATCAGGTGCACGTAGGGGTAGTCGTCGAGCTGCACGGTCTCGCCGAGGTGGAAGTCGCGGCGGCTCTGTTCGGGGTCGAGGTGGGCGAGGTAGCGCCGCACCTCCGACTTCCCCGAGGCCGGCAGCGCGAGCAGGAGCACGGTGTCGAGCACGTCGTTCATGCCGCGCACCATACCCGATTCCGGCCGTCTTTCGTGCGCCGATGTGCCGGAACGGCCCGTCCAGGCTCACCCGGCGATCGCCAGCACAGGGGCTGCGCGGGGCCGACAAAGGCCCCGTCTCGCTCGGGCTCGGTTCGCGCGGGCGGCTACTTCAGCGCCTCGTAGAGGCCGTCGGCGTTGCCGTTCGAGCCCTCGGTCCAGAAGAGGAACCCGGAGGTGGGGCCGGTCCCGAGTCGAACGGCGTTCACGGTGCCGAGGCCGGTGCCGAGGACGGTCGGGGTCCCACCGGTCACCGGCATCCGGCTGACGCTGCTGTTCGAGACCGACCGCTCGCTCCAGTAGAGGTTGCCGCCTCCGACGATCATCGAGAACACGCTGCCGGTCCCCGTCGTCGTGGAGTACAGCTTCGTGATCGCGTTCGCGGGAATCGCGGCCAGCGGGGCGGGGATCGCCGCGGAGTAGATGTTCAGTATCCAGTCGGATCCCGAGCCGGGCGAGCTCGTGGCCCAGTAGATCCGGGTCCCGTCGGAGGCAATCGCGCCGCTCGCGCCGCTGCTCGGCAATCCCGTGACCAGAACGACGTTGCCGTTCGCGACGCCCACCGGCGCCGCGTTGACGGTGTTCGCCGCGCCGTCGAGCCAGAAGACGGTCGTCGCCGCCGTCGGGGAGTCGAGGGCGAGATCGTAGGGGAAGTTGCTGTTCGCGGCCCCGGTGAAGAGGGTCGTGACGGGCGTGTTGCTCCCCGCGATCGGCCGCTGGCTCACCGTCGGCGTCCCGTTGCCGCCGGGGACGGAGCACCAGTAGAGGTTCTGGCCGTCGACGGCGACGCCCTGTCCCTCGCCGCCGTTGCCCCCGCTCACCGTCGTCAGCGTGTTCGGGGCCGCGATGAGGATCTTTTCGAGCGCGCCGCCGTTCTCGTCCGAGATGTAGACGTAGGTGCCGTCGGTCGCCATGTGTAGGGGCCGGATGTTGGCGCCGAAGCTCGCCAGGACGGAATCCGTCGCCGTGGCCACGACGTACGCGTGCAGGATGTGGTTCACCTCGTCCGTCCAGTACACAGTGCCGCCGGAGGGGTCGACTGTCAGCGAGTGGAACGCGCCCAGGTTGTTGGCGCTCGAAGCGATCTGGGCCGGCGCGCACAGCCCGCTCGCGCACGTCGCCGTCCCGAGGCCGGCGGGGCAGGCGAGCCCGCAGCCGCCGCAGTTGGCGACGTCGGTCTGCTCGTCGACGCACGCGCCGGAGCAGGCGCTGTACGGGGAGCTGCACGCCGTGCAAGTCTGATCCGAACCGGTCGTGCACGTCTCGGCCGTGCAGTGAATGACTGCGGTGCAGGCGGAGCAGGCGCCCCCCGAGACGTAGTAGCCCCCGGAGCACGTCCCGCAGGTCTGATCCGAGGCGGTCGTGCACGTCTCGGCCGTGCAGTTGCCGATCGCGGTGCAGGCGGAGCAGGCGCGGTCGGCGGTCGCGCCGCAGGCGGCGCTCTGGAATTGCCCCGCGGGGCACGCCCCCGAGCAGGCGACGCAGGCACCGCCCGAAAGGTAGTAGCCGGTCTGGCAAGCGCTGCACGTCTCGTCCGATCCGGTCGTGCAGCTCTCGGTCGCGCAGGCGGTGATCGCGGCACACGCGGAGCAGGCGCGGTCGTTGGCCGCGCTGCACGCGGCGGTCTGGTACTGGCCCGCCGGGCAGGCTCCCGAACAGGCGACGCAGGCCCCGCTCGCGAGGTAGTAGCCGGTGCCGCAGGCGGTGCAGGTCTGGTCCGAGCCGTTCGTGCACGTCTCGGCCGTGCAGTTGGGGATCACCGGGCACGACGAGCAGACGCGGTCGGCGGTGGGGCCGCAGGCGGTGCTCTCGTACTGTCCCGACGGGCAGGCGCCCGACGAGCAGGCGGCGCAGCTCCCCTTCGACGCGAAGTAGCCCGTCCCGCACGCGGAACAGCTCTGGTCCGAAGTGGTCGTGCACGTCTCGGCCGTGCAGTTGGCGATCGCGGTGCACGCGGCGCAGGCGCGGTCGGCGGTCGCGCCACACGCGGCGGTCTGGTACTGGCCGGCCGGGCAGCCGCCCGAGCAGGCGGCACAGATCCCGTTCGACAGGTAGTAGCCCGTCCCGCAGGCCGTGCAGGTCTGGTTCGAGTCGCTCGTGCAGGTCTCGGCGTTGCAGTTCTTGATGGAGGTACACGCGGAGCAGATGCGGTCGGCGGTGGCGGTGCACGGGGCGCTCTGGTACTGGCCGGCCGGGCACGCTCCCGAGCAGGCCACGCCGGCGTCCACGCCCGCGTCCGTGCCCGACTTGCCCTTGGAGCCGCAAGCCGCTGCCGCGACGAAGGCGAGAAGCGAGAGACCGACGCGCATCCTTCCGAGGTGGTTCATGGCGGATCCCTTCGTGGGCAGCGAGACCGGGAAGACGGATCGCCCCGCAGAAGCGAGCGATCGCTTGGAGACCGCAGCTTGCTACCAGGCCGCTTGATCCGGGTCAAGAAGAGTCCGCCCCCGCCTCGGGCCCCTCGAGATCAGCGCCGCGGGCGGGGCGGCGCCGCGGTGCGCGGATCTTCGGGCCACGCGTGGCGGGGATAGCGGCGCGATAACTCCCGGCGGACGGAGGGGTAGGTGCGCTCCCAGAAGCCGGCGAGGTCGGAGGTCACCTGGACGGCGCGCTGGTTGGGGGCGAGCAGGTGGAGGACGAGCGGCACGCGGCCGCGGTCGACGGAAGGTCCGCGGGCGAGGCCGAAGAAGTCTTGGAGCCGCGACGCGATCCATGGCGGCTGACCTGCGGCGTAGCCGACGCGGACCTTGCGGCCGGAGGGAAGGGCGACCTGCTCGGAGGCGATTTCGGCGAGCCGCGCCTGCTGGTGCGGCGAGAGGCGCGCGCCGAGCACTCCGGCGAGCCCGGCCTCGCGCAGCTCGGCGAACGAGCGCCGGCCTTCGCAGAGCACGACGAGCGCTTCGCGCAGTTCGGGCTCCCCGAGCGTCGGGAATCCGGCCCCGGGATCGCGCTCGCGCGCGAAGGCGACGCGGCCGAGAATCCGGTCGAGCGTGTCGGGATCCTCGAACGCCCGCGGTCCGCGGGCGAGCGCGGCCTCGGCGAGGACGGCGGCGACGCGCGCGGGATCCCCGCGGCCGGAGGGGCCCTCCTCGATCACGATCCCGCCGTAGAGGAGCCGCCAGGTCGCCTCGACGCGCTCGCCGGCGGCGTTCCAGGTGACCTGCTCCTCCTCGCGGAGCGCGTCCGGCACGATGTCGACGAGCCAGTCGGGCTCGATGGCCGAGGCGGAGCGCACGAGGACCGAACTCCGGCTGCCCGACCGCTGCGCCTCGGCCTCGACGGCCACGACGAAGTCGGCGTCGCGGACGACGCTCTCGCGGGCGAGGGTCGCGGCGCCGCCCCCGCAGAGGAGCAGCTCGGGCTCGCGCGGCCGCCGCCGCCGGGCAACGCGGTCGGGGAAGGCGGCGAGCAGCGCCTTCTGCAGCGCCCGGTCGGCTTCGGCCGGCGGCAGCTCGGAGCGGCGGGCGCCGCACAGGCGGCGGAGTTGGCGTGCGCCCTGCTCCCAGCGGCCGTGCCGACCGCGCGCGGACTCGAGCAACTCGAGCGGGTCCGAGGGGCCGGAGCGCGCGAGGCTCGGATCGAGGCGGGCGTCGCGCTCGCCGAGCAGCGCCGCGAGCTCGCAGCCGGAGTCGGCGACGCCGAGCTTCTCGGCCTCGACGAGCAGGCGGCCCAGTCGAGGGTGGACGGGGAAGCGGAGCAGCCGGCGGCCGAGAGCCGTGAGCGCTTCGCCCTCGACCGCGCCCAGCCTGCGCAGGAGCTCGAACGCTGCGGAGACTGCCTCCTCGGGCGGCGGCTCGAGCCACTGAAGCTCTGCGAGGTCCGGAGCGCCCGCGCCGAGAAGGGCGAGGACCGGCTCGGCGAGATCCGAGCGGAGGATTTCGGGCGTCTCGAAGGCCGGGCGCCCGTCGTGATCGTGGCGGGTGTAGAGGCGGAGGCACGCGCCCGGCCGGGTGCGCCCGGCGCGGCCTGCCCGCTGCGCGGCCGAGGCGCGGCTGATCTTGGCGACGCGCAGGGACGGCAGGCCGGACCAGGCGGAATGGCCCGCGACGCGGGCGAGGCCGGAGTCGACGACGGCCACGACGCCGTCGATCGTGATCGAGCTCTCGGCGACGTTGGTCGAAAGGACGACCTTGCGTCGGCCGGCCGGGCGGACGGCGCGGTCCTGGGCCTCGGGCGGGAGCGAGCCGTGGAGCGGAACGACGAGCAGGTCCGCGCCTCTTGCGAGCGGCGCGCAGGCCTCGGCGGCGCGGCGGATCTCCGCCGCCCCGGGGAGGAAGACGAGCACGTCGCCGTCGAGTCCGCGGGCGAGGAGCGCGCGCAAGGCGGAGGCGATCTGCTGATCGAGCGGGCGGTCGTCCGGCAGCGCCGCGTGCTCGATTCGGACGTCGAACTGACGGCCGGGGGCCGAGAGGACGGGCGCGCCGCCGAGGAAGCTGGCGAGCGGCGCGGGGTCGAGCGTCGCGGACATCGCGACGAGCTTCAGGTCGGGCCGCGGGCCGCGCTGGAGGCGCCGCAGGAGCGCGAGCGCGAGGTCGGTGTGGACGCTGCGCTCGTGACACTCGTCGAGCACGACGGCCGAGACGCCGCGCAAGAGCGGATCACCGAGCAGGCGGCGTCCGAGGAGCCCCTCGGTCACGAAGCGCAGTCGCGTCCGTTCGGAGGCGACCTCCTCGAAGCGCACCTGCCAGCCGACCCGTTCCCCCGGCCGCTCGCCGAGCTCTTCGGCGACGCGGCGCGCGGCGAGGCGCGCGGCGAGGCGCCGTGGCTCGAGCACGACGATCTCGCCGTCCGCCGCGAACCCCTCGAGCAGCAGCGCGCGTGGCAGCCGGGTCGTCTTGCCGGCGCCCGGCGCAGCGGTCAGCACGAGCCCCGGCGAGCGCCGCAGCGCCGCGACCGCGTCGGGGAGCACGGAATCGATCGGGAGCGGGACCGGGTTGGATTCCACCGCGGCGGTTAGTATAGACGGCGCATGAGCGACACGGCGCCTTACTTCCGGCAGCTCCTCGCGGGGCGCGACTTCGGCCGCGTGAACCCGTTCGCGGGGCAGATGGCGAACTTCGTCTACCTGATCGGCGACCGCGAGAGCCGGGAGTGCGTGGTCGTCGATCCGGCCTGGGACGTGCCGGGCCTGTTGGACGCGGTCGAGCGGGACGGGATGAAGCTCGTCGGCGCGCTCGTCACCCACTACCACCCCGACGAGGTCGGCGGCGACCTCTTCGGCCACGCGATCCAGGGGCTCGCCGAGCTGGCGGCGCGCGCACCGGTGCGAATCTATGCGCAGAAGGAGGAGGTCGACGGGGTCTGCTTCGTGACGGGGCTCTCGTCGACCGACGTGACCGGAGTCGAGAGCGGCGACCATCTGGACGTCGGCGCGGCGCGCATCCAGTTCATCCACACGCCCGGCCACACGCCGGGCAGCCAGTGCTTCCTCGTGGGCGGGAAGAGTCTCGTCTCGGGCGATACGCTCTTCATCGGGGCCTGCGGCCGCGTGGACCTGCCGGGCGGCGACCCCGAGCAGATGTACGAGAGCCTGACGCAGAAGCTCGCGAAGCTCCCGGACGACGTGGTGCTCTACCCGGGCCACGACTACGGTGACCGGCCCAGCGCGCCGCTCGGCGACGAGAAGCGGACGAACGTCTTCCTGAAGCCGCGGTCGCTGCAGGACTGGTTGCGTCTCAGGGGAGGCTGACGCGGCAGCAGCGCGCGGACTTGCGGAACGACACGAGCGCGGGGCCGCCGCTGCGTCGCACCACCAGCCGGACCATCGCGCCGTCGCGCATGGCGGCGCTCGCGATCAGGAGCGCGGCGGGCGAGTGGACGGGCCTGCCGTTCATCTCGACGACGACGTCGCCCTCCTCGAGGCCGGCCGCGGTCGCGGGGCTCCCGCCGGCGATCCGCAGGATCCGCGCGCCCTCGCCCCCGAACGCCTCCTCGAAGGGCCCCGGGGGGTCTGCCGCGACCGCTACGACGCCGAGGCCGGGAATCGACGGCGGGGGGCGCGCCGGAATCGGATCGGGCATGCGGATGAGGGTCGCGGGCAGATCGAGCACGTGGCCCGCGCGCCAGACGGTCATCCGCAGGGTACGGCCCACGCCCGCGTTCGCGACGTCCCAGCGCATGTGCTCGGGATCGAATGTTCCCCGGCTCCCGTAATCGAGGATCACGTCGCCGACGTGCAGTCCGGCCCGGTCGCCCGGCCCTCCCGCGACGACGTCGTCGACCAGGATGCCGCGCCTGCCGCCGAGCAGGTCCTGCGTGTCGCTCGGCGCGTCGACGACGTGGATGCCGAGCCAGCTCCGGACGACGCGGCCGGTCGACATGAGCTGGGGGAGGACCACGGAGAGCATGTTGACGGGGATCGCGAAGGCGATGCCCTGCCCGCCCGCGTGGACCGCGTTGGCAATGCCGACGACGCGCCCGTCCAGGTCGAGGATCGGGCCGCCACTGCTGCCCGGATTGATCGGTGCGTCGGTCTGGATGAAATCGAAGTAGCCGTGGCGGCCCTGCGGCGAGATGTCCTCGCGGTTGAGCTGGCTGACGATCCCGGCGGTCACCGACCGCGTCAGCCCGAAGGGGTTGCCGATGGTCAGAACCCACTGGGCGATGTGGAGCTTGTCGCTGTCGCCGAGCGTCAGGGTCGGCAGCGGGCCGGACGGTTCGATCTTGACGACCGCGAGGTCGGTCGGGTCGTCGCAGCCCACCGTGCGGCCTGGATACCGTCGGACCTCGCTGCCCAGGCCGACCGCGACCTCGATGCGGGTCGCCCCCTCGACGACGTGGCAGTTGGTCACGATGTAGCCGTCCGAACGGATCACGAAGCCGGTTCCGAGGCCACGGCGGGGCTTGGACCTCGTCCCCTCGATCGGGCTGAAATCCATGTGCGGTGAATCGGGAGCGGGCTGCTCGACGCCGATGGCCACGATCGCGGGCATGGCGTGCTCGGCGACGTGCTGGAGGTCCGGCAGGGGAGCGACCGCCCGGGCTTGGACGCCCCAGGCGACGGCGAGAACCGGAAGGAGCCCCACCGCCATTCGCCGTCCCGTCACATCCTCAAGGTGGAGCGCCGACCCATCTGGGGCAACCGGACGGAAATTGGACGCAGCGCGCGACCGATGCTACGCAAGAAAGGGTGTTCCGCTTCGTCCGCTGGCTTCTGCTGCTGGCCGTGATCGCCGCCCTCTCGGGCTTCCTGCTCACCTATCCGATGGCGGGACGCACGGCGGCCGAGCGAGTCTGCGGCCTCGCCGGCTCGCCGGCCTGCGAGGCGATGGCGCGCCGCTGGGGCGCCGCGGTGAAGGGCTGGGAGGCGCGGGTGCGGCCGTCCGTGCCCTCGGGTGCACCGGCTCGCCGCTCCTACCGGGTCGCGATGGGACGCCAGGCCCCGCCGGTCACGCAGCGCGCGGATGCGCCGCCGCTCGATCGCCATACCTCCTCCGAGCGGGCGGCGTTGCAGCGAATCCTCGCGCAGCGCGGTTCGCGTTAGGGTAGAAGCTGGCCGTGGACCCGCGTCGGCTCCTGATCGCGGCGGTGATGGCGCTCGCGCTCGGCGCCACGCTCGCCTGGTTGCAGAGCCGCTTCGACCGGTCGGATCTCGACCACGCGATGTCGCTGCTCGACGATACGCGGCCGCCGGGGCCGAACAGCCCTTCGCTCGCCCAGGCGCTGGAGAAGAAGCTCGGCCATGCCCCGGACTGCGGCGCGCGCATCACCCAGGGCTGCCGCGGCATCGTCCAGATTCGCTGCGCGGGCGGCGCGGGAGGCGACTACCTCTTCGACGCCGACCTCGCGCAGCGGCCGCCGGTCCTGCACCCGGCCAACCCGAACGCGCAGGCACTGATGGTGGATCTCGCCCGAGAGGCGGGCATCCAGCCGACGGACGGTGGCGAGGTCCCGGTCGTGAAGCTCGACGGCGGGCGGTAACTCAGCCGCCGCGAGTCGCGGGCGCGGCGCGGGCCGAGGAGGCCGCGCCGCCTTCGCGGGTCCGCCACAGCGTGTAGGCGACGGAAGCGGCGAGCGCCGCGAGCACGAGCCCCTGCGCCCAGAGCCCCTCGCCGGTCGCGAATACGCCGAAGGCCGGAAGCTGGGGCAGGTCGAGCGGGTGGAGCCCGATGACGCCCGCCTCCTGGAGCGCCCGGACGCCTTCTCCGACCATCACGACGGCGAGGGCGCAGAGCAGCGCGCCGCACGAGACGAGCAGGGGCCGGGGCTGGAGCCGGCGGCCGAGCTTCTGGAAGATCGCGACGACGAGCGCCAATGCGGCGAGGCCGGCGAGCGCGCCCGCGAGCACCGCCTGGCCGCGGCCGGGCGATTCGAGAAGCAGGCCGCGGTAGAAGACGACGACCTCGAAGGCCTCCCGGTAGATGGAAAGGAACGCGAGCATGCCCAGGCCGAGGGCGCCGGCCCCGGCCGCGGCGTGGCGGGAGAGGAAGCCCATCCACCGCTTGGCAGAGGCCTGGGCGAGCAGCCAATGGCTGCCGGCGAGGAGCAGTGCCGCGGTGCCGAGCTGGACGACTCCCTCCAACGTCTCGCGGCGCTGGCCACCGTGGGCGAGCAGCGCGCCCGAGAGCCACCAGGTCGCCGCACCCGCCGCGAGCGCGACGGTCCAGCCGGCGTGGACCGATCGCCGGGCCCCCGGCGCCCCCGACTTGCCCGCGAGCGCGAGGAGCGCGCCGAGCAGGAGCGTGGCCTCGAGCCCCTCGCGGAGCGCGATGGCGAGCGCGGCGGCGAACGAGACCCCGCCGCCGCCGCGGCTCTGGAGATTCTCGGCCTCGTCGAGGAGCGCCTCAATCCGCGCCGCGGCGGAGGCGACCGCGTCGTCGGACCGCCCCGCCTCGACGGACGCGCGCAGCGACGCGAACGCCTGCTCCAGCTCGCCGACGAGCGGTGCGTCGCGGACGCGCAGCGCGGCCTCGTGCGGCTCGAACGCATCGAGGTAGGCGGAGATGGCGCCGCCGCGGGCCTCCGCCGCGTGGCCGTCGTGGTAGAGGCGGGCGACCGCGGCGACGGCCTTGCGGCAGTCGGCGAGCGAGCCCCGGTCGGGCGGCGGGGGCGACGTGCGCCAACTCGCGAGCGTCGCCTCGAGGGCGTGGCCCGCGAGGCCGGCGGAGGCGAGCTCCCGCCGCAGGTCGTCGTCGCTGCTCGACGCGAGGTGGGCGAGGGCCGGCGGCGGACGTGCCGCGGCGGCCAACCCCGGGTGGGCGAGCGACATGAAGTAGAAGGCCAGGTCCCAGCGCTCGGGGGCGCTCCAGGTCTCCCGATACGAGGGCATTGCCGTTCCCGGCACACCGTATGAGACGGCGTTGAAGACCCGGAGGGGGGAGAGGCGACCGGCCTGCGCCGGGTCGCGCATGTCCGGGGGGCGGGTCGAGAGCTGCGCGTCGGTGTGACCGGAGCCGTCCCCGGCATGGCAGCTCACGCAGCCCGCCGTGTACAGGGCCGCGCCGCGCTCGAGCGAGGGCGCCTCGCGCGGGTGGCGCGTGATGGCGTGGCGACTCCGGAGCGCGGCGAGGGCCTGCGAGGTGGCGGGGACGACGCGCTCCGCGGGTGCCCCGGCGCGGGCGGCGGCGAACGCGGCCGAAAGCGCCGGCTCGAGCTCGCGCCGCTCGGCGGGCGGCAGCGCCCGGACGAGGTCGAGCGCCTCGGAGTGGAAGCCTTGCTGCTCGCGCAGTTCGGTGGCGTCGGCGACCCCACTGGGGCCGACGGCAGAGGGGTAGTCGGCGGCGACGTAGTCGAGGATGGCCGCGATTTGCGCGGGGTCGCCGGCGGCTTCCGCGCCGGCGGCGGCGGCCGGCGCGAGGGCC
>DAIDIT010000017.1 GCA_027451705.1 Pseudomonadota bacterium | reverse complement strand
TCGAACAGCCTCGCGCCGCCGATCGCGGCGGCCTCGATCGCGGTGCTCGACCTGCTCGAGGGGAGCGGCGCCTTGCGGGAGAAGCTCCGCGACAACGCCGCCTTCTTCCGGGCGGGGCTGCAAAAGCTCGGCTTCCGCCTCGTGCCCGGCAGCCACCCGATCATCCCGGTGCTGCTCGGCGACGCGAAGCTCGCGACCGAGATGGCCGACCGGCTGCTCGCGGAAGGCATCTACGTCATCGGCTTCTCCTACCCGGTCGTGCCCCAGGGGCAGGCGCGCATCCGCACCCAGATCTCGGCGGCGCACGGGCGCGACCAGCTCGTGCGGGCGCTCGACGCGTTCGGAAAGGTCGGCCGCGCGCTCGGGGTGATCTCGTGAAAGCGATCGTCAAGGCCGAGCGCGGGCCGGGCCTGCAGCTCCTAGAGGTGCCCGCGCCCGAGCCGGGGCCGAACGACGTCCTGGTCCGGGTCCGCAAGAGCGCGATCTGCGGCACCGACCTGCACATCTTCGAGTGGGACGCCTGGTCGCAGAAGACCGTCCCCGTCCCGCTCGTCATCGGCCACGAGTTCGTCGGGGAGATCGCGGCGGTGGGCTCCGCGGTGACCGGCTTCGCGGTGGGCGAACGGGTCTCGGCCGAGGGGCACGTGACGTGCGGCCACTGCCGCAACTGCCGCGCCGGCAAGCGGCACCTCTGCCGCAACACCGTCGGCGTCGGCATCCACCGCCCCGGCGCGTTCGCCGAGCTCTGCGCGGTGCCGGCGTTCAACCTGTTCCGCGTGCCGGCCGGGATTCCCGATTCGATCGCGGCCTTCTTCGATCCCCTCGGCAACGCCGTCCACACCGCGCTCTCCTTCGACCTCGTCGGCGAGGACGTGCTGATCACCGGCGCGGGCCCCATCGGCTGCATGGCCGCCGCCATCGCGCGCCACGTCGGCGCCCGAAACGTCGTGATCACCGACGTGAACCCCTTCCGGCTCGACCTCGCCCGCAAGATGGGCGCGACCCGCGCCGTCGACGTCTCCAAAGCCTCCATCCCCGACACCATGAAGGAGCTCGGCATGACCGAGGGCTTCGACGTGGGGATGGAGATGTCGGGCAACGGTGGCGCCCTGCGCATGCTGCTGGGATCGATGAACAACGGCGGGCGCGTCGCCATCCTGGGCATTCCCCCCGGCGACGTCAGCGTCGACTTCGGCGAGATCATCTTCAAGGGGCTGATCCTCAAGGGCGTCTACGGCCGGGAGATGTTCGAGACCTGGTACAAGATGGCGGCGATGCTCCAGGGCGGCCTCGACGTCTCGCCCGTCCTGACCCACGAGCTGCCGGCCGCGGAGTTCCCCAAGGCCTTCGATCTCGTGAAGAGCGGCCGGTCCGGCAAGATCGTCCTCGACTGGACCCGCTGACCTTCTCTCGCCCCGAGGTTCCGAATGCCGTCCGCCCCCGAGACCGTCCGCGCGCCGCGCGGCACCGCCCGCTCTTGCAAGGGCTGGGTGCAGGAGGCCGCGCTGCGGATGCTGATGAACAACCTCGACCCCGAGGTGGCCGAGAGGCCGGCGGACCTCGTCGTCTACGGCGGCACGGGCAAGGCGTGCCGGGACTGGGACAGCTTCCACCGCATCGTCGCCGCCCTGCGGGCGCTCGAGGAGGACGAGACGCTGCTCGTCCAGAGCGGCAAGCCGGTCGGCGTGTTGCGCACGCACCCGGACGCGCCCCGCGTCCTGATCGCGAACAGCAACCTCGTCGGCCGCTGGGCGACCTGGGAGCACTTCTGGGAGCTCGAGAAGAAGGGGCTCATCATGTACGGCCAGATGACGGCCGGCTCCTGGATCTACATCGGCACGCAGGGGATCCTGCAGGGCACCTACGAGACCTTCTGCCAGGCCGGGCGGAGCCACTTCGGCAGCGACGACCTGCGCGGCCGGAAGATCCTCTCCGCGGGGCTCGGGGGCATGGGCGGCGCGCAGCCGCTCGCCGCGACGATGGCGGGCGCGGCGTTCCTGGGGGTCGAGATCGATCCGGCGCGCGCCGAGCGGCGGCTCCGCACCCGCTACCTCGACGCGATCGCGCGCGACCTCGACGACGCCCTCACCCAAGTCGAGCGCGCGGCGGCCGAGAAGCGGCCGCTCTCGGTCGCGGTCATCGGCAACGCCGCGCAGATTTACCCGGAGTTGGTGCGGCGCGGGCGAAGGTTCGACCTCGTGACGGACCAGACCTCGGCGCACGATCCGCTGAACGGCTACGTCCCGACCGACCTCTCGCCGGCCGCCGCGGCGGAGCTGCGCGCGCGCGACCCCGCGGGCTACATCGCGCGCGCGAAGCAGTCGATGGCGGCGCAGGTCCGCGCGATGCTCGACATGCGGCGGGCGGGGGCCCACGTCTTCGACTACGGCAACAACCTGCGCGCGATGGCGAAGGACGCCGGGGTCGAGGACGCCTTCGACTACCCGGGCTTCATCCCGGCCTACATCCGGCCGCTGTTCTGTGAAGGCCAGGGGCCGTTCCGCTGGGTGGCGCTCTCCGGCGACCCGGCGGACATCGCCGCGACGGACCGGGCGCTGCTCGAGCTGTTCCCCGAGAAGGAGCACCTGCGGCGCTGGCTGGCGCTCGCCTCCGAGCGGGTGCAGTTCCAGGGGCTGCCGGCGCGGATCTGCTGGCTCGGCTACGGCGAGCGCGAGAAAGCGGGCGCACGCTTCAACGCCCTGGTCCGCGAGGGGGCCGTGAAGGCGCCGATCGTCATCGGCCGCGACCACCTCGACTGCGGCAGCGTCGCTTCGCCCAACCGCGAGACCGAGGCGATGGCCGACGGATCGGACGCGATCGCGGACTGGCCCATCCTGAACGCGCTGGTCAACGCGGTGAACGGCGCCTCGTGGGTGAGCTTCCACCACGGGGGCGGCGTCGGGATGGGCTACTCGCTCCACGCGGGGCAGGTGATCGTCGCGGACGGCACCGACGCGGCAGAGCGGCGGCTCTCGCGCGTCCTCGCGAGCGATCCGGGCATGGGCGTCCTCCGCCACGCGGACGCCGGCTACCCCGAGGCGATCGCGGTCGCGAAGGCGCGCGGGGTCAAGATCCCGTGGCTCGCGTAGCGCGTGGCGGGCTTCTTCGCCCTCGCCGCCGCGGCGTCGATCGCGCTGCCCCGGCCCGCCGCGATCGCCACCGCCCGGCGCCTCTTCGCGGAGGCGAGCGCGCTCTACCTGCGCGGTCGCACCGCGGCCGCCCGGGAGCGGCTCGCGGCCGCGCGCCGGATCGACGCCGAGCCCGAGGTCGACTGGAACCTCGCCGACTGCGACCTGGCCCTTCGCCGCTGGAAGGACGCGGCCGAGGACCTGCGCCGCTACCTCGCGGGCCGTCCCGACGACCCCCGCGCGCCTGCGTTGCGCGCGAAGCAACTCTGGCTCGAGCGGCGCGGAGACCCGGCCGAGGCCATCGCCGAGCGACAGGCCGCGCTCGCGCCGGAGGCCATTGCGCAGCCACCGCTTCCGGTTACGGGCCCGTGGCGCCGCTGGAACGACCGCTGATCAGGGCACGGCCGGCCGCGGGCGCGCGACGACCCGGCCGGGACCGACGGACACCCGGGCGTGCAGCGGGCTCTGGGGGTCGTCCCGCATCCAGGTCCACGCGTCGCGAAGGGACTCGGCGACCGGCCGAGAGGAATGGCCGAGCTCACGGCGCGCCTTCGCGTCGTCAATCGCGAAGTCGATGCCGAGCGCGTGGACGGCGTACGGCGTCAGCAACGCCCGGCGGCCGGTCGCACGTTCGTAGAGCGGGGCCCCGAGCGCGAGCAGCCGCGCGGCCGGAAGCGGGAGCAGGAGCCGGGGCGGCGGGCGCCCGGTCGCCTCGGCGAGCACGGCGAACATCCCGGCCACGGAGATCCGGCTGCCGTTCAAGAGGTAGCTCTCGCCGGGCCGGCCTTTTTCGGCCGCGAGGACATGGCCCACGGCGACGTCGCGCACGTCGACGAAGTCGTACGCTCCGGCGATTCCCGCGCGGAGCCGGCCCTCCCCGTAGAGGCGGACCAGCTGCCCGACCTCCGAGAGGCGGTAGTCGTACGGGCCCACGACGCCGGTCGGCAGGACGAGCACGACGTCCAGTCCCTCGCCACCGGCGGCGAGCGCGACCCGCGACGCCTCGGCCTTGGACCGCCCGTAGTCACCCCGGGCCTCCACGGGAGCGAACCCGGACCGCTCGTCGAGGACGCCGCCCCGGTCCAGCTCGACCAACGCATGGACCGAGCTCGTGTAGACGAGCCTGCGGACGCCCGCCGCCCGGCAGGCCGCAGCGACGTTGCGGGTGCCCTCGACGTTGACGCGGCGGAGCCGCTCGCGGCTGCCGCCCGTGATGCTGACGATCCCGGCGAGGTGGAAGACGACCTCCGCGCCGGCGAAGGCCGCGGCCAGCGACGCGGGCGCGGTGACGTCGCCCGGGACGCGTTCCACGCCCAGACCGGCGAGGGCCCGCCGGTCGTCGCCCTCGACGACCAGCGCTTTCACCCGCTTGCCGCGGCGGAGCAGTTCCCGCACCAGTACGTTGCCCAGGTGTCCCGTCCCCCCCGTCACCGCCGCGCGTTCGAAGTCCATACGTCGCCCTTTCCGCGTGTGGAGCATAGTCACCGCCCGGCGCGGGGCCACCTCTTCTTGCCGGCGTCCCTTCGGGGCGTCAGGACGGCGGATCACTCGTAGCGGAGCGCCTCGATCGGGTCGAGGCGGGAGGCCTTGCGGGCGGGGTAGAGGCCGAAGACCACGCCGACGAGGCCGCTGAATCCGACGGAGAGAAGGATGACCGCCGGCTGGAGCGCGAAGGGCCAGTCGAACTTGCCGGCGAGCCAGTGGGCCAGTCCGACGCCGAGACCGACGCCGATGACGCCGCCCCCGCTCGCCAGGACGAGCGCCTCCACCAGGAACTGCGCGAGCACGTCGCGTGGCCGGGCACCAATGGCCATGCGCAGGCCGATCTCGCGGGTCCGCTCGGTGACGCTGACGAGCATGATGTTCATGATGCCGATGCCACCGACGAGGAGCGACACCGCGGCGATGCTCGCGAGCAGCGCGGTCAGGGTCCGCGTCCCCTGCTCGGAGGCGCTCGCCAGCTCGGCGAGGTTGCGGACGTCGAAGTCGTCGGCGGTTCCCTCGGGAATGTGGTGCCGCTCGCGAAGGATGCCGGCGACCTCGGCCTGCGCCCGCGCCGTCGCGTCGGCGGAGATCGCGCTCACGAAGACGACGCCGGCGATGTAGTTCACGAGGCCGCCCTGGATCTTGGCGCGGAAGGTCGTGTCCGGGACGAAGACCGCGTCGTCGTAGTCCTGCCCCATCGGCGACTGTCCCTTGCGCGCGAGCACGCCGACGACCTCGAAGGGCACGCTGCTGATGCGCACGGTCTGGCCGACGGGCGAGATCCCCGGGCCATAGAGCTGGTCGGCCACGGTCCGGCCGAGCACCGCGACCTTGGCCGCCGCGTCCTCGTCGGACTCGTCGAAGAGGCGGCCGTCGGCGATCGGCCAGGCACGCACCTGGAAGTAGTCCGGGCTCGTGCCGATGACGCTCGTCGTCCAGTTCCCGTCGTCCGAGAGCACCTGCGCCGCCGTACGCAACGAGGCCGCGGCGTACCGAACCGCCGGCGCCTCGGTCTGGATGGCCTTGAGGTCCCCCCAGGTCAGGGTCGGCATCGAGCCGAAGCCTCCATGCGCACCGCCGGCCGTGGTGGTGCCGGACATCACGATGAGCAGGTTCGTGCCCATCGCCGCGAAGGTCTGCTCGACCTTGGCGCGCGCGCCCTGGCCGATCGCGACCATCGCGATCACCGCGCCGACCCCGATGATGATACCGAGCGCGGTCAAAAACGAGCGCAGCTTGTTCCGCCAGAGGGCGCGGAGCGCCACGCGAAAGGTCTGGAGCGGGTTCACGGTGCAGCCTCCTCCGCTTCGAGCGGTACCGCGGGCACCGGGACCCGGCGCTCGTCGCTCTGGACGCGGCCGTCGCGCACGACCACCACCCGTTCGGCATGTCGCGCGATGTCGGGCTCGTGGGTGACGAGCAGCACGGTGAGCCCCGAGCGCCCGAGCGACTGCAACAGCGCGATGACCTCGACGCTCGTCCTCGAGTCGAGGTTGCCCGTCGGTTCGTCCGCGAGCAGCAGCTTCGGCCGGCCGACGAGCGCCCGGGCAATCGCCACGCGCTGCTGCTGGCCGCCCGAGAGCTGGTTCGGGTGGTGGTGCAGCCGCCCGCCGAGGCCGACCTGTTCGAGCGCCTCGCGCGCCCGCTCGCGCCGTTCGCGACCATGCACGCCTCCGTAGACGAGGGGCAGCTCGACGTTGTCGAGGGCGTCGGTGCGCGGCAGCAGGTTGAAGTTCTGGAACACGAAGCCCAGGGTCCGGTTGCGCAACTCGGCGAGCCGCCCCTTCGACAGCCCCGCGACCTCCTGGCCCGCGAGGGCGTAGCGGCCCGAGGTCGGCCTGTCGAGGCAGCCGATGATGTTCATGAGCGTCGACTTGCCCGAACCCGAGGCACCCATGATCGCGACGAACTCGCCCGCCGCGACCGAGATCGACACGCCGCGCAGCGCCGGGACGTCGACGTCCCCCAGCCGGTAGACCTTGACGACCTCTTCGAGCAGGACGATGGGCGCGGCGCCGGCCATCAGAACAGCCGCATGCCGCGCGGGGGCCCCTGCGCGCTGCCGAGGAACTCGGTGACGACGCGGTCGCCGGCGTGCAGTTCGCCGTCGACGACCTCCGACAGGTTGCCGTCGGAGACGCCGGTGCGAATCGACACCGGCTTCGGTCCCGCGTCGCCGCGCACGACCCAGACGGTGCGCCGGTCGGCCTGCGGCAGCGGACGCGGCCTCGCCGCGTCTCCGAGTCCGGGAGGCGGACGCGCGCGCAGGGCGGCATTGGGGACGCGCAGCACGTCCGGCCGGTCGGCGTAGACGAACGTCACGTTGGCGGTCATCCCTGGGCGGAGCTTCAGGGAATCGTTAGACACGTCGAGCACCGCGTCGTAGGTGACGACGTTCTGGACCGTCTGCGGGTTGTAACGAACCTGCCGCACCCGGCCTCGGAACGATTCGCTCGGGTACGCGTCGACCGTGAACGTCGCGTCCATGCCCTCTGTCAAATGGCCCACGTCGGCCTCGGCCACGGAGGTGTCGACCTGCATCCGGCCGAGATCCTGGGCGATGCTGAAAAGCGTGGGGGTCTGGAAGGCCGCCGCGACCGTCTGCCCGACGTCCACGCTGCGGGAGATGACGACGCCGTCGATGGGCGAGACGATGGTCGTGTACTTCAGATTGACCTCGGCCTGCGAAAGGTTGGCACGCGCCTGGGCGAGCGCCCCCTCCGCCGCCTCGACCTGCCCCGCCGCGCCGTCGGCCGCCGCACGTGCGGTGTCGAGATCGCCCTGGGCAATGAGGTTTCGGGCGAGCAATTGTTGGTCGCGCTCCAACTGGAGCCGGTCGTTCTTCGCCTGGGCCTTCGCGTTGGCGAGCGTTCCCTGGGCGGCCAGGACGTTCGCCCTCGCCTGATCGAGCGCCGCCTTGAAGAGCCGCGGGTCGATCTGGGCGAGCACCTGACCCTTGCGGACGGGAGAGTTGAAGTCGACGTAGAGCTTCTGGATCGTCCCGGAGACCTGGGCGCCGACCTGCACGGTGACGAGCGCCGAGAGCGTGCCGGAGGCGGTCACGCGCGCGACCAGGCGGCCGCGGTCCACGGCCGCCGTATCGTAGCGGGCCTTCGGCGCCTGCGGCTTGCAGGCGGCGGCCAGGACGGCGATCGCCCCCATGGCCCATCGGGCTTTCACGGGCGAAGTTTCGAGGGCGGCCTGCCCCGCGTCAACCGGATTTACAAACGGTTTACGCTGCGCCGGGAGCCAACTCGGCCGCGAAGGCGGCGAGCCGCGCGAGCCCCTTCTCGATGTCGGGGAGCCCGAGCGCAAACGAGAGGCGCAGGTGGCCCGGAGAACCGAACGGCGTTCCCGGGACCGCGGCGACGCCGCGTTCGAGGAGCAGTTCGCAAAAGCGGACGTCGTCGCCGACGGCCACGCCGCCGAACTCGCGGCCGAGGAGCCGCTCGATGTTGGGGAACGCGTAGAAGGCGCCCTCCGGCACCACGCAGTGAACGCCCGGGATCTCGGCGAGGAGCGCGAGCAGGCGCCGGCGCCGCCGGTCGAACTCGGCCCGCATCGCCTCGACCTCCGTGTCGGGTCCGGCCAGCGCCGCGACGGCGCCCCACTGGGCGAATGTCGTCGGGTTCGAGGTCGTCTGATCCTGGATGCGCCCCATCGCGGCGATCAGCTCCGCGGGCCCGGCCGCATAGCCGATGCGCCAGCCGGTCATCGCGAAGGTCTTGGAGACCCCGCTGACGATCACCGTCCGCTCGCGCAGCGCCGGTGCGACCGCCGCGATCGTCGCAAACTTCTCGCCGGTGTAGAGCAGCCTCTCGTAGATGTCGTCCGAGGCGACGACGACCTCCGGGTGGCGCGCGAGCAGTTCGCCGAGTTCGCCGAGCCGACGGGCCGACAGGACCGCGCCGGTCGGGTTGTTCGGGCTGTTGAGCACGACGAGCCGCGTGCGGGGGCCGAGCGCGCGTTCGAGCGCCGCCCCGTCCAGCCGAAAGCCGTCAGCCTCCCGGCACGGGACGATGATTGGGATTGCGCCCGCCAGCCTCGCCATCTCGGGGTAGCTCACCCAGTAGGGCGCGGGAATCACGACCTCGTCGCCGGGATCGAGGACCGCCTGGAAGAGGTTGTAGAGGCTGTGCTTCGCGCCGCAGGAGACGAGGATCTGCTCCGGGTCGTACGAGAGGCCGTCCCCCGCCGCGAGTCGCCCCTGGATAGCCGCCTTCAGTTCGGCGATGCCGCCCGTGGCGGTGTACTTCGTCTGGCCGTGCTCGAGCGCCCGGAT
Source organism: Pseudomonadota bacterium (assembly GCA_027451705.1). Lineage (GTDB taxonomy): Bacteria > Myxococcota > Myxococcia > Myxococcales > JAKAPL01 > JAKAPL01. Next base: position 12,293 of record DAIDIT010000017.1, on the reverse strand, counting down.
TGCCGCGGCCTTGACGTGCGCCGGAGTGTCGAAGTCCGGCTCGCCGGCGCCGAAGCCGACGATGTCCTCGCCGGCCGCGCGACGCGCCTTTGCCTTGGCCGCGAGTGCGAGCGTCGGAGATGGCTGGACGGCCCGAGCGCGGGCGCTGATTCTGAGGTTCACGTCCCGCTGCCCCGCGCCGCCGCGGGCGGCGCGACCTTGCGCTGAAAGGCCTCGAGTACGTTCTGCGGGACGAGGCCCGAGACGTCGCCACCGAACTGCGCGACCTCGCGCACGAGCTGCGACGAAATGTAGAAGTAGTCCTCCCCGGTCATCATGAAGACGGTCTCGAAATCGGGGAGGAGCGTGCGGTTCATGTTGGCGAGTTGGAACTCGGACTCGAAGTCCGAGACGGCCCGTAGGCCGCGCAGGATCACCCGGCAGCTCCGGCGTTTCGCGTACTCGACGAGCAGCCCGTCGAAGCTATCGATCTCGACGCGTGGCTCGGGGCCGACTGCGCCCCGGATGAGCGAGCGCCGCTCCTCGACCGAGAACAGCGGCCGCTTGTTCGGGTTGTTGGCGATGGCCACGATGAGCTGGTCGAAGATCGCCAGCCCGCGGTTGATGATCGAGAGGTGGCCGTTCGTCAGCGGGTCGAACGAGCCCGGGTAGATCGCGACGGAAGCCATGGCCATGGGCGGTTCATCCTCCGGTCCGGTAGAACGAGACCAGCGTCTCGCCGAACCGGCGCTGGTCGGTCCTCGTCAGCGCGTGCGCTCCTTCGATCCGATCGTCGAGCGGGTTGCGCCGGGTATGCTCGATCACCGCGACGCCGCCATGGGACAGGATGCACGAGGCCGCGAGCACGCGCAACAGATCCCGTGCCGCCTCCGCGTCGGCGTAGGGCGGATCGGCGAACAGCCAATCGGCCGTGGGCCCGCCCATCCGGGCGAGGCCCGCCGGCAAATCCGCCCGGACGACATCGACAAGGTCCGCGAAGCCGAGCGCCTCGGCATTCTGCCGGCAGAGCGCGAGCGAGGTTGTCGCGCGATCCACGAGACGGGCGTGCGCGGCACCGCGGGAGAGCGCCTCGAGCCCGAGCGCCCCCGTGCCCGCGTACAGGTCGAGGACCTCGCCGCCAGGAAGCGTCTGCCCGAGTACGTCGAAGACGACCTGCCGGACTCGGTCCGAAGTCGGCCGCAGGCCCTCTCCGCGGGGCCCGGCGATCCTGCGGCCCCGTACGCTTCCCGCGATGATTCGAAGCGCGCCCACCGGTCAGCCATTCCAGCGGGCGAGCAGGGCCGAGGCCGCGCGCGGGCCGGTCCCGCCGGCGTGCCAGGCTCCGAGAGCTGCATCCGCCGCGAAGTAGGCGAGCGCTTCGGCCCGTGTGGCCGCAGGCGGAAGCTCCTGAAGATCGATGGCCTCGATGATCGCCGCGGAGATCGACAGAATGGTCGGCCCGCGGGAGACGAGCCAGCGGGCGGGCCCAGCGGGCGGAAGATCGAGCAAAGCCGAGGCTCGCACCGCAGTGGGCGCGCAGTCGCGCGCCGCGAGCATGGCGAGGAGCTCGGTCAAGGAGGGAGACGCGGGATCGGCGGCAGCGAGGACCCAGCCGAGTTGCGCCTCGCGCGCGGGTGCGACGATGCGCTCGAGGTCCGCGGCGAGCGCCCTCGCCTGGCCCTTTCCGCCGATCCCGACCTCGATCGCCGGAAAGCCGGCCTCGATGCACTCGGAGGCACAGGCGACCGCGGCATCGACATCTCCGTCCGCGACACTCGTTCCGGACGCGACGAGGGCGAACGGTTGCGCATGTTCCGCGTCGCTGCACGCGCCCGCAATTGCCTCGAAGGCGTCGGCCAGCGCCCTCCCGGGCAGGCCGGAAATGTCGATCCGAAGCGCGACCGCGGCCCGCCGCTGCCGCGCCGCGCGCAGGATACCGGCGGACGCGCTCCCAAGCGCGCCGATCGGCGGGGTGAAGGCCACGAGCGGCGCCATTCCTCCCAGGGCCACGAGCAGTTCGCCCAGCTCGATCGGGCAGGCAGGCGAGTCCACCAGCCGCCGAGCCGCCACACCCGGCCGCAAGGCCCTGAGCGTGGCCACGCTACGTCGCGCTCCCGACCGCCTGACCCACGCGGACGGTCAGGCCAGGCCGGATGGCGGGGTCGAGATCCATCCGGCCGGGCGCGAAGCAGCAGATCACCGTGCTGCCCATGTCGAAGACGCCGAGCTCGGCGCCCTTCTCGATCGGCTTGGGCATCGCGTAGGTCAGCCGGCGCGCGTGGCGGCCGGCCGTCGCCTCGTCATCGAATACCGCGTGAAGCCGTCCCACGACCGTGGCGCCGACCATGACGACCGCGCAGCGGCCGGCGGGCGTGTCCAGGTAGATGACCAGCCGCTCGTTGCGGGTGAAGAGCCCGGGCACCGACGCGACGCTCGCAGGATTGACGGGCCAAAGGTCGCCCGCGACGTACGCACAACCGGTGATCTCTCCGCCGAGCGGTGCGTGAACCCGGTGGTAGTCGTGGGGCGAGAGGTAGACCGCCAGGTAGGCGCCACCCTCGAGCGGCTGCGCTGCGCCCGCGTCGCCGAGGAGATCGGCGAGGCCGTATTCGATACCCTTCGCCTGGATGAGCCGTCCGCGGACGGTGCGGCCCGCCTCGTAGACGCGTCCGTCGGCCGGCGCGACGGCAACGCCCGCGCCCGTGGCGATGGGACGCGCGCCGGGGCGCAAGCGGCGGGTAAAGAGCTCGCGGACGGTGGGGTAGGCATCGAGGGGGAGTTCGGCCTCGTCGAGCGCCAGCCGATAGCGGCGAGCGAAAGCATGGACGGCGAGCCGCGCCAACAGGCCGGGGCGCGGCCAGCCGGCGATCTCGCCCACCGCGCGCGTGAACGCGTGGCGCGGCAACATCCCGACGGCGGCGAGGAGCGCCCGGTCCCGGAGGCCAAGCGGAGTCGGCGTCGCGTCCGCTGGCGTCACGGTCCCGCGGGGCGCGGCGCGCCCGGCATCCAATGGACCACCTTCGGCGCCGGTGGCGGCGGCGGGCTCGCGGGCCTCGGCACAATCGGCGCCGCGGCTGCCCGTGAGGTCGGCGTCGAGGCGGTCACCTGCGAGAGCGGCACGAGGCGCGAGACGCGATTGTCGAGGAGCACCACGAGGTTGCCCTGGAGAGCCGGGTAGCGAGCCGTGCACGCCGCCTTCATTCCATAGGCCTCTCCATGGCTTCCGCCCTGCTCGTAAAGTCCCTTCAGGTCGAAGCAGCTCGCGAATTTCGCGAGGAAGTCGTCGCGCGTCATGCCGAGCGAGGGCCCCGCCGCAGCGGTCGCTGGCGCCGGCATGGGCGAAGCCACCGCCGGTGCCGGTCCGGCCGGCCAATTGACGGGCGCCGATGCGGCCTGCTCGAGGGCCACGACCCTCGCCTGGCGTTTCTGCCAATCTGCCTGGCCCTGCTCCACCTTGGACTTCAGTTCGGACGCCTCCGCGGCGCGCGACGAGGCTGGGTCGACCTGCGAGAGCAACGTCAGGACACGCGACATCGCCGGATCGCCATAGGCGTCGTCGAGCTTCGCCGCGTACAGCTGCGTGTAGAGGTCGAACGCCTGCTCGTACTGCGGCGAATCCGCGACCGGTTTGCGGCAGCCCGCCCCCATCGACATCGCGAGTGCGGCCGTGAGGCCGAGGAATCCCGCCGGAGCGCGTCTCATGGGCCAGAGCGCTAGCAAATGACCGCTGTACGCGCAAGCCCCGGTCAATGGAGAACCTGCACGCCATGACGCTCGTCGCGCGAGGTCTCGAAGGACAAGAAACGAATGCCGATGCCGCGGAGCTGCTGGATTCTGCCGCCACGGCCACCGTACTCGAGAGCGCACTGGTAGCGGACCTCCGCCTGGGCGACGATCTCGGCCGAACCTTCGGTGGTCGTGAACGTCACGACGACCCGCGAGCCGAGCGGGAACCCGCCGGCCGTCTCGATGAACATGCCTCCGCTCGAGATGTTGCGCGCAACGCCGCGGGCAATGCCATTCTCGCCCGCGAGGTAGACCGGGAAGACCTTGTCAAATCGGTTGCTGCGCCTGCGATCCGGCATCCTCGCCTCCGGTTTGGGACCCCGACTGGGTTGTCGCCAGCGTGCACCGGGCCACCGATGTAGTCAAAAAAACCACCCCGGGAGCCGTCGCACGCGATTCGTGGTATGAGGCGGCATGCCTCATACCTGGGATCCATCCGCCCTCTCGCCCGATCGCGCCCTTGAGCGGCTGGCAGCGGGCAACCGCCGATTCCTCGAGACCGGCGGTGGCGCACGAGCTCGACCAAATGCTCAGCTCGTGAAGACGCCCCAGCGCCCCATCGCCGTCGTCCTAGGCTGTTCCGACTCGCGCATGCCCGTCGAGATCGTCTTCGACGAGGGATTTGGCGACCTCTTCGTCGTGCGCGTCGCGGGTCACGTCGTCGCCCCTTCGGTGGTCGGCTCTGTCGAGTTCGCCGTTTCCCAGTTCGGACCGCGACTCGTCATTGTACTCGGGCACACCCACTGCGGGGCCGTTGGCGCCGCTTTGCGCGCGATCGAGACGGGCCAGGGGCCCGGATCGCGAAACGTCCGGGCGATCACCGACCGCATCGTACCGCACATCCTCGAGCTCGCCCGAGCGGGTGGCGACGACGTCGCCCGCAAGGCCATGCGTGCGTATGTCCGCGCCGCTGCCGACCATCTCAGGCACGGCAGCCGCACTGTGGAAGAGCTCGTGCTCGCCGGGCGCGTCGCCGTTGTCGGCGCGGAGTACGATATCGAGACGGGGAAGGTCGAGGTATTCGACGGGGTCCCGCTTCCTCCCTACCCGAGCCACCCCTCCTGAGGCGAAAGCGGTCCTCGTCATCTCACCGCGTGGCCGGACGCCTGCAGCTGCCCCTGATCGCTGAGGGCGAAGAAGAGGCCCATCTCGGGGTAGCTTCAGGGCCACACGACTGTTGACTCGGAACCCCGCCTGACCTATTCAGGCCCTTCATCTTCCCCGGTAGCTCAGCCGGCAGAGCAGGTGGCTGTTAACCACCGTGTCGGGGGTTCGAGTCCCTCCCGGGGAGCCACTTCGGCGCCGTTCAAGTTCGGCGACCGATTGCTTGACGGAGGCCCCGTTCGGCGCTCGCCGGCCGGGGCCTCGCTTTTCTCGCGTGGTGTCGCGGACATGCGCGAGGTCGCCGGCCGCGGGCGCCCTCTCCCGCGCGCGAGGTGGAGAGTCGCCGGGCCCGCCCACCCCGCGATCGGCGCTCTCCAGGCTGCCGCTTTGGGCGGAGAGTCGGCGGAGAGGGCCGGGACCCGTTTAACAGAAACCGCCCCCCGTTTTACAGCCGGAGAGAATCGGCCCGAACACGCGAACACGCCCGGCGGTACAGGCGGTCCCGCGGAAGGCCGCAGCTCTCCATGCACTCTCGCGGCGTTTCTGTTCAACGGAGCCCACAGGTGAGGTGCGAAACGACCGAGAATCGATCCCGACCTGTCTCTCGCCCTGACGTTGAACATCGGGTGAGCTGCCCGGCCAGCCTAGATGCGCTGACCGGGCAGCCCACATCGTCGAGCGCCTCCTCTACTAGCGGGTCGTATAGGCGCCGATGCCCGCCAGGACCGACGCACCGATGACGGCGCCCGCTGGTCCGGCGAGGACCGATCCCAGGATGGCACCGATCACTGCTCCGACCGACGCCCCACGAGCCGGACGACGGTGTTCCTCGGGGATCAATGCCCACGCGCCCTGCTCCGCCACCTCCGACAGCTTGTTGGCCATGCTCCTTCACCTCCTTTCTCGGGCGGTCGATTGCAGCGCCTGTGCCACCAGCCGAAGAACCGCCAGCTGCCCGTAGATCCTGCACTTCCTCCCCCTTCCGCCCCGCGCGCCGACAACGCCGGCGTTGGGATGGACAACGCCGACGTTGTCTTCGAGACTCGCAGCCGCTTGAATTCCGGTACTTGGCTCGGCCGTCCAGTGGCATGAGAACTGCGATGTCCCGAGCAGAACAGGAGGCGCAGAGATGGACTCAACGACAGAGAACGACCCGCTTCGCTTCTTCGAGGAGCGCAAGCGCCAGGTGCTAGACGTCGGGGAACGGCTGCGCAAGCTAGCCGGCGAGGCCGGTGACAGCGCAACCGTCTCCGTGCTCAACGACTTCATGGAGCGCTTCCGGCGCAACCGCTTCTTGCTTCTGGTAGTCGGTGACTTCAAGAGCGGGAAGTCGTCCCTGGTCAACGCAATCCTGGGGCGCATCGTTTGCCCCGTGAAGGCGACGCCGAGGACGGCGAAGATTACTCGGATCGTCGCCGCGTCTGGCGAGGCGGAGAGCGTCGAGATCAGCTTCAAGGATGATCGGCCAAAGGAGCGGCGACTGCTCGGTGATGGACCGCTTGAGGATCTCGTTGCGGTCGACGGGAAGCGGACCGACGAGGTGGAACTCGTCGACGTCGAGCTACGCCCGGCGGACACGCTGCTGCGCCACCACGTCCGACTCGTTGATACGCCCGGCCTCGGCTCGTCAGACGAACGGCACACGAAGATAACGAACGATTACATCCGTCACGCCGACGCCCTGCTCTTCGTGTTCTCGGCATCGAAGCCGTTCTCCGAGTCCGAAAGAGACTTCCTGCTCACCTTTCGGGGGCTGATCGACCGCACGGTCTTCGTCGTCAACCAGATTGACCGAGTTCCGCAGGACGAGCAGGAGGACGTCCTCAAGCACATTGCCGCCGGGTTGGAGAAGTCAGTCCTTCCGGAGCAGGCAACGTTGCCTCCCCTTCTGCCCATATCGAGTCTCAAAGCGATCGAGGCGACACGTTCCACAAAGGCGAGTGACCTCGATGCGAGCGGACTGCCGACAGTTGTCCACGCCATCGAGAAATCCCTTGCCGGCCCCCAGGCAATCGAACTGCTCAGGACGGTCGGGCAGCGTCAACTCGAGGTGGTCGGGATCGTGTCCGAGCGGCTCGATCTCGCCATGTCGGCACTGAAGGGCCAGCGTCCGGCGGTGGATGACCTTAGGGATCAGGTCGATTCCCTCAACCGAAAGCTGGGAGACGAGTCGAGTAACGGAAAGACATTGGTGGATCGGCTTTCGCAGGCTGAGGAAAGTCGCCTCGAATCAGTAGGAGCCGCCGTCCGGCATCTGCGTTCGCAGATCCGCCAGGTTCTCATCACCTGGATCAACGGCTGCCCTTCAGAGGCGATGTGCAAGAGGAATCTTCCGGCATTTCTTGCTCGACTGATCGCCGACATGCTTGAGCGCCAGGACGAGAATCTCATCTCGGAATACCAAGCGATCAACGCAGAGGTGCGCACTGAAATGGCGCGCATCGCTCGGTCGATGGAGGAAGCCACTCGTGGTTCACTGCGCCTTGAGAAGATGCCCGCCACGGATGCGCTGTCCCGCGGCGTCGCTGCTCTTTCTGGGCTTGGGGCACTGGCCGGAGATCTTGGCGGTCCGATCGAAGGCTACGGCTTGGCGAAGTCTGCCCTTGCACAGGCATTAGCACCATCGAAGGAAGTGCAGGTCCTTTCGGTTGCCGCGGCCGTTTCGTTCCTTCTGGCGGGCTTCGCTGGCCCCGTCGGCTGGATTATCGCTGGGGTTACCGGCCTGCTCGCGGCAATCCTTGGCCTCAACCGTGCGGCCTCATGGAAACCGCGCGTCTTGAACAGCGTTGTCGAACGGCTGGATGCCGAGGTGCTCCCGCTGGTTGACCGCGCCGTGCGAACGTCGGTTAGCTCTTATTTCTCTGGGCAACGCACGGAGGTGTCCGAGCAGGTTCGCGCGATCAGGCAGTGGCTTCTCGGGATCGTTCGAGCGGTCTCCGCCGAGGCAGAGCGAGCGGACGACCTACGCCACCAGGAACTTGCTCGCATCGAGGACCGCGTGCGCCGTGCGCAAGGCTTGCAAGACGAGTTACAAGCTCTCGTCAGTTCGCTCCCTGCGCCTCCGCCTCCTCGCGAGAGCGCCCCTGAAACGAGCGGAGCCTCGATGCCGTGACCCGAGCTTCTTCATCATCCGCGCCGTCGTCGACCGCCGAGACCCCGCGGCACCTCGTGGGCTCCGATCCTTCGATTGATGCGCTCCGGGAGCAGATCGCGACAGCCGCTCCGACCCGGGAGGCAGTTCTGATCCTCGGCGAAACGGGGAGCGGCAAGGATATCGTCGCTGAACTCCTCCTGCGAGCGTCTCCCCGCGCCGAGAAGCCTTGGCGCGCAGTCAACTGCTCCGAACTGCGCCCAGAGCTTGCGGCAAACGAGCTGTTTGGCCATGAAGCCGGTGCCTTCACCGGGGCCGGGAAGAGGCGAGATGGCCTCTTCCGCGCGGTGGATACGGGGACGCTTTTCCTCGACGAGATCGCCGACCTGCCGCTGGAGGTTCAGACGCAGCTCCTTCGGGCCATAGAGCAAGGCGAGATCCGCCGTCAAGGCGCGGATTCGTACGACAAGGTGGACGTCCGCGTCATCGCCGCTACGAATGCCGATCTGGATGACCGCGTCCTCAGGGGTCGATTTCGTCACGACCTCTTCGAACGCTTCGTGTGGGTGATTCGAATGTCGCCCCTGCGCGAGCGCCCCACCGACATCGAGGCTCTTGTACGCCACTTCATCGATCTCCACCGGCAGACGGAGGGAATGACCGGCGCGGGAGTTGTCAACGAGTTTGAGACAGCGACCGGACGAAATTAGTGAGCAGCGGCCCGCTCCTCTTCGGGCTTGATCATCGGGGGGTTGATCCAGACGGCAGGCGGCAGCGCCGGGGGAGCGGGTGGGCGGCGGACGAAGCGCTCGGGGTGGGCCAAGTAGGCGGCGGTGAGGATGCTTTGGCGCTCGGCCAGGAGGGCGCCGGCGCGGCCGTAGTGGACGGCCTCGGGGGTCAGCAGGCCGATGCCGGAGTGGCGGTGCTCGGTGTTGTACCAGCGGAAGAATGGACGGCAGAAGCCGCGGGCGTCGGCGATGGAGCCGAAGCGCTCGGGGAAGTCGGGCCGATACTTGAGCGTGCGGAACTGGCTCTCGGAGAAGGGGTTGTCGTCGGACACCTGCGGGCGGCTGTGTGTCTTGGTGACACCGAGATCCGAGAGGAGCAGCGCGACGGTCTTTGACTTCATCGAGGTGCCGCGGTCCGCGTGGAGGGTGAGTTGGCCGCGCTGGATGTCCTGCTTGGCGCAGGTCTCGTCGATGAGCTGGCTGGCGAGGGTGGCGGACTCGCGCTCGGCGACCATCCAGCCGACGACGTAGCGGCTGAAGATGTCGAGGATGACGTAGAGGTGGAAGTAGGTCCACTTGGCCGGGCCGAGCAGCTTGGTGATGTCCCAGCTCCAGACCCGGTTGGGTGCTTCGGCGAGCAGTTCGGGCTTCTTGTACTCGGGGTGTCGCAGCTGGTCGCGCCGCTCCCGGACCTCGTCGGCCTCGTCGAGGATGCGATACATCGTGCGCCGCGAGCAGAGGTAGGTGCCCTCGTCGAGGAGCGTGGCCCAGACCTCGGCGGGCGCCTTGTCGACAAAGCGCTCGCTGTGAAGAGTGTCGAGGACGGCCTGGCGCTCATCGGCGCCCAAGGCCCGCGGCGGCGTCGGGCGCTCCTTGGCGGGCGCTGGCATCGGGCGCAGGCTGCGGTAGTACGAGGCGCGGGGTACGCCCAGGGCCGCGCACGCTGGCGCGATCCCGACGGTCGAGGAGAGCTCGCTGGCGGCGCTCATGAGTCGCTCCCGTTCTCCGGGTCGGTCAAAGGCACCCCCAGCAGTTGCGAGACTTTTTTTTGGACGTCGATGATGGTCTCGGCCTTGCGCAGCCGATCCTCCAGCCGACGCTTGTCGTGCTCGAGTTCGGCGACCTTTGCCGCGAGGGCATCAACGACCTTCGCCTTGCGTCCGCGTTTGTGCGGGGCCAGCGCCGCGTCCATGCCCTCGTCCCGCTGTCGCTTCCACTCGCTGATCAGCGACGAGTACATCCCCTCCCGGCGGAGCAGCGCGCCGATCTCGCCAGCCTGCGAGCAGGCGTCGTGCTCGGCTAGGATTCGCTTCTTGTACTCCGCGGTGAAGGTGCGCCGCTTCGGCCGGTCGCTGGGCACTTCGGGGTCGGGAGGCGAGGGAGGCGAATCGAGTGCGGCCGCCGTGGATGCCGAGCTACGCTCCGGCTCCCTTCGGTCGCCTCCGCTCCGCTCGTCATCCACGGCGGAGTCCTTCACGGCTGGGTTGAGTCTTTTTAGCTTCTGCATGGCTTGCCTAAACTCTCCTGCCCTCGTTCGACAGTAATTGCCGGTGGAGTCGCTGTCTCACGCACGTTGGCACAGAGGGGCGCGGCGGGCTCGATCTCGGGTGAGGCCCTTGCTTTCCTCGTGGCTCATCCGTGGCCGGGAAACGTTCGTGAACTTGAGAACGCGATCAAGGCAGCCTTGGCTCAGTCGGCTCACAGAGGCGACAAGGTACTTGGGCCGAACCACTTCTCACTACGGCAGGCACCTCGGCTCGCAGATAGCGGCTCCAACTCGAATGCGTCAGCCGCGCTTCGTGCCGCCGCCGACAAGATCCTGGATGATCTCCTTAACGGCTCGCTGCAACCAGGACCGATCCCCAGGATGGGGGAGCGCTTCCCGGATCTGTCACTCGAAGCACACGTGGCGCGCGCGTTCTTGGACCGGTTCCAGGATGAGCCAGAGGCCCAGAGGGAAGAGAGAGCTCGGGCACTCTTTGGCTACGCGTCACTGGAGGCCGTTAGGGTCATCGCACGCAGGCTTTCCTCATTCGCGCCCCAAAGATCCCGACGGGGCTGAGAGTTGAGCGTCGAGATAGGATTGCAGCCGAAGCAAAGGCCCGCCGAGCGTGTACCCGACGGGCCTTCCTTCCGCTCCCCGATCTGCGGGAGAGCGATGCGCTACAGCGCCTGCGTGATCTCCGCCAGCGCGCCCGCCTGGCGTGCGATGGCAGCCCTCACGCGTGCGCGCACCTCGTCGGTCTTGGCACTGGCGACCGCGCTGTCCGCCCGGGCGCGGTAGCGCTCCCACGCGCGGTCGAGCGCGCCCAGCGGGTCTCCCGCGTGCCGCGCGGGCTTGGTGATGCCCCAGAAGTTCCAGCCGTTCTGGGTCTTGTTCGCCAGCCCGAGGTCCTTGGCGGCCACCATCGCAGCCGCCGAGAGCGAGCGGTACACCGCGCCCGCGTAGCGGATCCCGTTCTCCTCGATCGTGCACTCGCAGCGGATAGCGCCCTGGCGGTCCTTCTTCTGCAGGACCGTCCCAGGCGGCGGCAGGCGCGGGTCGCGCACCCGCTCGGCGGGCGTTGCGGTGGCGGCCTCGGCCTTCGCGTTCGCCGCCGCGAGCGCCTCCTCGAAGATGCCCTTCGGCTTCTCCTCGGCAACCGGCGTCGCCTTCTCTTCCGACCGCTGCGCCGGCTTCGCCGCCGCCTTGCTCGCCTTCTTCGTCTCCTTCTTCTTGCTCTTCGCCATCGTCGTTCTCCTTTGTGCTTCCGTTGGTCCGTTTCGGGGCGCCGGCCCCATGCCGGCGCCTCTCGGCGGACGGTTCTTCTCAGCTCACATCGCGTCGATGAGCGCGCCCGCCACCTCGTCGTCCCCGGTGCACAGCGCCTCCTCGATCCGGAGCTGCGCGGCGTGCTCGTCACGGTCGGGCCCGAGCGCGAAGCCCGTCGCGATCTCCATGAGGCGGCTGCGCAGGTGCGCGATGTCGCCGACGTGGCCCCATGTCGCCCGTTCGAAGGTCCGGCTGGGGTGGGTCTCGACGCAGCCCGCGATCAGGTCGAGGAGCGCCAGCACGTCGCGCTTGTTGGCCGCGTGCTTGGCCTCCGGCGACTTCCCGCACGCGCCGCAGGCGCACGCCTCGGTTCGCGTCTGGGTCCGGGTGCAGATCGAAGGGGTGTCCATTCATGCCCTCCCTTCCGACTTGGCCGGCAGCCGCTCGCGCAGCGCGCGCAGCACCGCCTCTTCGACGTCCTGGCCAGCCCTGCGGATCGCGTCCCACGTGGCCCGCTGGCGCGCGCTGAACGCCTCGTAGTCCATCTGCCCCAGATACCAGGCGTCGATGTTGCCCTCGATCTGGTCCAGGAACCGCTTCGCATTCTTCGCCATCTCTCGCTCTCCTTTCGGCGCGCCCTCGGCGCGCTTGCTGACGCCATGAGTGCGTCCTCTTTGAAGGAAGGCAAGGCAATCAATAGCGAATTCGACCTGTTAGGCATTGCCGCCAGGTTCCGCCCAGTTACGTGCTTAGGTTTGGCTTCAATGCGCGCGGGAGGCCATCTGGGCGCGGCAGGTGCGGCAATCGAAGGGGCGCCCGGCGATGGCCCGGTAGCGCGCCTCCTCCGCCCCGA
>DAIDIT010000016.1 GCA_027451705.1 Pseudomonadota bacterium | reverse complement strand
GGGGCCGGAGCGGGGGGGGGCGGGCGCGGCGGCGGGGCGGTGGGCGGCGAGCTGGACGCAGACGTCGGCGATCTCGCGGGCCGCCTCGGGCCTGCCGAGCCGCCCGGCGGCGCGCTCCATCTCGGCGCGCGCCTCGGGCTGCTTCCAGAGGCGCACCAGCTCCTCGGCGAGGCGGGCGCCGGTCAGCTCGGACTGCGGGATGGTCACGGCGGCGCCGGCCGCGACCAGCGAGGCGGCGTTCTTGGTCTGGTGGTCGTCGGCCGCCGTCGGGAGCGGGACGAGGATCGCCGCCTTGCGGCAGCAGGTCAGCTCCGCGATGGTCGTCGCCCCCGCGCGGCTGACGACGAGGTCGGCCGCCTGGTAGGCCTTCGACATGTCGTCGATGAACTCGCGCACCTCGACCGGCACCGTCCCCTTCGCGTAGGCGGCCTTCGCGGCCTCGAAGTCCTTCGGCCCGGTCTGGTGGACGATCCGGACGACCCTCGCGAGGTCCGGCGGGAGCAGCGGCACCGCCTCGATCATCCGCTCGTTGAGGACGTGGGCCCCCTGCGAGCCGCCGAACACGAGAATCGAGAAGCGGCCCTCGGAGGTCGAGGTGGGCGCGAGGAAGTTGTCCATCAGGGCCTTGCGGATCGGGTTGCCGAGCAGGTGGACCTTGCGGGCCGGGAAGCGGCGCCCGGCCTCCGGGAAGGCGGTGAAGACGGCGTCGGCCAGGAGGCCGAGGAGCCGGTTGGTGATTCCCGGGGAGGCGTTCTGCTCCTGCACGGCGATCGGGATCCGCAACAGCCAGGCGGCGAGCAGGACCGGCCCGGAGGCGTAGCCGCCGACGCCGACCACCACGGCGGGCGCCTGGCGGCGCAGCAGGCGGAGCGACTGGAACAGGGCGCGCGGCAGGCGGAACAGCCCCTTCAGCACCTCCCACGGGCCCTTGCCCTTGAGGCCCGTCACGTCGACGACCTCGAGCGGGAAGCCGGCCTTCGGCACCTCGCGGGCCTCGATTCCCCGGGCGGTCCCGACGAAGACCGCGCCGTTGCCCGGGGCGCGCGTGACGACCTCCTCGGCGATCGCGATGCCCGGGAACAGGTGTCCTCCGGTGCCGCCACCGGCGATCAGCATCTTCACCCCCCGCACCGGGTCCCGCCGCGGTTCGGCGACGCGGGGAACGCCGTCCCTCGCCTCCAGGGCCGCCGGCCGTCTGGACCTCATGCGGCCTCCCCGACGGCGAGGCGCGAGCGGGGCACGCGCGCGTTCTCCGCCCGCGCCTGCGGCCGCAGGAAGCCGCCGCGCGACTGGGAGATGGAGAGGAGGAGTCCGGCCTCGATGAGCGAGGCGATGAGCGAGGTCCCGCCGTAGGAGACGAAGGGGAGCGTGAGTCCCTTGGTGGGCAAGGCGCCCATCGCGACCCCGAGGTTGACGCAGGCGCCGAAGCCCAGCAGGCAGGTGAGCCCGAACGCCAGGTAGGCGCCGAACGCGTCGCGCGCCGCGAAGGCCGCGCGCAGGCCGCGCCAGACGACGATCGCGTACAGCCCGATCACGAGCGCCGCGCCGGCCAGCCCCAGCTCCTCGCCGATGATCGAGAAGATGAAGTCGGTGTGCGCCTCCGGCAGGAAGAAGAGCTTCTGCCGGCCGGCCCCGAGGCCCAGCCCCCACCGGCCGCCCGAGCCGATGCTCATCAGGCTCTCGGCGATCTGGTAGCCGATGTCGTGGCGATGGGCCCACGGGTCGAGGAAGGCGAGGATGCGCTTCATCCGGTAGGGCGAGCGGGCCACGGCGACCCAGCCCACCGGGAGCGCGGCGAGGAGCGACCCGACCAGCCACGAGATCCGGGCGCCCGCGGCGAAGAGGAGCGCGAAGAGCAGCAGCGCGAGCGCGACCGAGCTGCCGAAGTCGGGCTCGAGCATGAGCAGTCCGACGAGGATGCCGGCCACCGCGCAGTGCGGGAGGAAGCCGATGCTGAAGATCTTCACCTTCTCGCGCTTCTTCTCGAGCGAGTGGGCGAGGTAGACGACGAACGCGAGCTTGGCCAGCTCGGCCGGCTGGAACGACGCGCCCGGGAGCCGGATCCAGCGGCGCGCCCCGCCCGCCGACGTGCCGACGCCGGGCACGAGCACGAGGATCAGGCCGAGGAGGCCGAGCAGCAGGAGCGGGTAGGCGAACGGCGCGAGGCGGCGGTAGCCCAGCCGGAGAACCAGCACCAGCGCGAGGGTGCCGAGCAACGCGGCGGCGGCCTGCCGCTCGAGGTAGAAGAAGCCGTTGCCCGTCGTCGCCTGGGCGGTGACGGCGCTCGCGCTGTAGACCATGACGAGCCCGAGGGCGACCAGGGCGAAGACCGCCCAGAGCAGGATCGGGTCGGGCCCCGGGGCGGCGAGCCCCTGGCTCTTGCGGGGGTCGCTCACAGCGCCTTCACCAGGCGGCGGAACAGATCGCCGCGGACCTCGTAGTTGGGGAACTGGTCGTAGCTCGCGCAGGCCGGCGAGAGCAGCACGGTCTCTCCGGGGCGCGCCCGCTCGGCGGCGAGGCGGATCGCGGCCTCGACCGTACCGGCCTGGATCGCCGGGGCGACGCCGCCGAGCTCGCGCTCGATCGCCGCAGCGTCCTCGCCGACGAGGAGCGCGCCGCGCGCGCGCCCTTCCAGGAGCGGCCGCAGCGGCGCGTAGGGCGCGCCCTTGCCGCGACCGCCCGCGATCCACCAGAGCGGCCCGGTCACGGCGCGCAGCGCGACCGCGGTGGAGTCCACGTTGGTCGCCTTGGAGTCGTTGATCCACTCGACGCCGTTCAGCTCGCGGACCCACTCGAGCCGGTGGGGCAGGCCCGGGAAGACGTCGAGCGCCCGCTGCACGGCTTCGGCGGAAACGTCGAGCGCGCGCGCGCAGAGCGTCGCCGCCATGGCGTTCTCGAGGTTGTGCGCCCCGCGCAGGGCCCGGTTGCGGACGAGGTAGCGCTCGCTCCGCGCCGGCGGGAAGTCCACCGCGAAGCCCCCTTCGATCGGACGCGCCGCCGGAGCGGGGCGGACGGTGGGCCCGAACCACCAGGGCCGCGACTTGCAGGTCGCCGCGACGCGCGCGCAGGCGGGATCGGCGGCGTTGAGCACGGCCACGTCGTCGGCGCGCTGGAGCTCGAAGAGCCGGGCCTTCGCCGCCGCGTATGCCTGCACGCTCGGGTAGCGGTCGAGGTGGTCGGGGGTCAGGTTGAGGAACGCGCCGGCGCGGGCGCGCAGGGAGCGGATGCCCTCGAGCTGGAAGCTCGACAGCTCCACGGCCAGCGCGTCCCACGCGCCCCCGACCGCCTCGCAAAGGGGCGTGCCGAGGTTGCCCCCGACGAAGGTCCGCAGGCCGGCGGCGGCGAGCATCTCGCCCACGAGCGCGGTCGTCGTGCTCTTGCCGTTGGTGCCCGTGATCCCCACCAGCGGCTGCGGCAGGAACCACGAGGCCAGCTCGACCTCGGCGACGACCTCGGTGCCGCGGGCGATGGCCGCGGCGAGATCGGGGCGCGAGAGCGGCACGCCGGGCGAGACCACGACGAGGTCGCGCCCCGCGGCCTCGAAGGCGCGCTGGCCGAGCCGCAGTTCGGCGACGACCCCCGCGAGATCGCCGACGTCCGGCCGGCCCTCGTCCGCCGCCGTGACCCGGGCCCCCCGGGAGGCGAGCAGCCGGGCCGCGGCCCGACCGGACCGCCCGAGGCCGGCCACGAGCACGTTCGCGGAGCGCAGGTCGAGGGGCGGGGTCATCGCAGTTTGAGGGAGGCCAGCGAGGCGAGGGAGAGGAGGATCGAGACGATCCAGAAGCGGACGATGATCTTCGGCTCCGCCCACCCCTTCAGCTCGTAGTGGTGGTGGATCGGCGCCATCCGGAAGACGCGCTTGCCCGTGAGCTTGAACGAGGCCACCTGGATCATGACCGAGAGGGCCTCGACCAGGAACAGGCCGTCGACGATCGCCGAGAGCAGCTCGTTCTTCGTCAGGACCGCGAGCGAGCCGAGGGCGCCCCCGAGCGCGAGCGACCCGACGTCGCCCATGAACACCGTCGCCGGGTAGGCGTTGTACCAGAGGAAGGCGATGCCCGAGCCCGCGACGGACGCGCCGAAGACCGCCAGCTCCTCGGCGCCCGCGATGTGGGGCAGGTAGAGGTAGCTGGCGATGTCGAAGCCGGCGATGATCGTGCCGGCCACCCAGGCGAGCACGGCGAACGTGACGGCGCTGACGATCGTCGGGCCGATCGCGAGTCCGTCCAGGCCGTCGGTCAGGTTGACGCCGTTGGAGGTGCCGACCACCACGAGCAGCGCGAACGGCAGGTAGGCCCAGTGCAGGTCCGGGTGCAGGTGGCGCGCGAACGGGAAGTAGACGTGCGAATCGAGCTGCGACCCGACGCCGAAGAAGGGGAAGCTCGGCGCGCCGTGGAAGCGGAGGTCGGTGCAGAAGACCAGGATCGCGCCGACGAAGACGACGGTCTGCCAGAACAGTTTCAGCCGCCCGGCGAGCCCCTTCGAGTTCTTCTCGACGACCTTCAGGTAGTCGTCGGCGAAGCCGATCGCGCCGTAGCCGAGCGTGACCGCCAGCGCCGTCAGCACGAAGCGGTTGTCGAGGTCCGCGAGCAGCAGCGTCGGCACCGCGATGCAGAAGAGGATGAGGCCGCCGCCCATGGTCGGCGTGCCGCCTTTGCGCTTGTGCTGCTCGGGCACGTCCTCGCGGACGTTCGACGCCCCGTGCTGCCGCTGGGCCAGCTCGCGGATGAACCACGGGCCCAGGACCATGCCGAGGAGCAGCGCCAGGAACCCGCTCGCCACGATCCGGAAAGACGGGTAGCGGAAGACGTTGAACGGCGGAAACGCCCGCGCGAGGGGGACGAGCCAGCGATAGAGCATCTAGTGGCCCCCCGCCGAAGGCGCGCCGAGGGCCTCGCCGAACCGCTCGAGGCGCATGCCGCGGCTCCCCTTGAGCAGGATCAGGTCGCCCGGCCGGAGCCGCGACCGGACCCAGTCGAGGCCGGCTTCGAGCTCGGTGCCGTGACCAACGTCCGAGACGCCCGCCTCCCGGGCCCCCTCGGCGAGCGCGCGCGACCGCGGGCCGAAGGCGTAGAGCCAGGCCAGCCCCCCGGCCGCGGTCCCGACGGAGCGGTGCAGGGAGACCTCGTCGGGTCCGAGCTCCAGCATGTCGCCGAGGACGGCGCAGAGCCTGTGGCCCGCGCCGACCCCGCGCAGGGTCCGCAGCGCGGCCAGCACCGACTGCGGGCTCGCGTTGTAGCAGTCGTCGAGGAGCACCGCGCCCGAGGGCAGCTCGACCGTCACCAGGCGGTGGGGGGCCGGGCGCGCGCCGGCCAGCGCCGCGGCGGCCGCCTCGATCGGCACGCCGGCGGCGAGCGCACCGGCGAGCGCCGCGCAGCCGTTGAAAGCGTTGTGCTCGCCGAGCAGCCCGACCCGGGCCTCGAGCGTCCGCCCCTCCGCCTCGACCCGGAACGCGACCCCGTGGAGGTCGTGGGCGAGGATCCCGGCGAGCCGCACGTCGGCGGGTCCGCTGCCGAAGGTGAGGAGCCGCCGTCCCGTGCGGCGCGCCTGCTCCATCACGCGCGCGTCGTCCGCGTTGGCCACCGCGATCCCGTCCTCGGGCAGGGCGCGGAAAAGCTCGCCCTTGGCCTCGGCGACATGCTCGATCGTCCCGAGCGACTCGAGGTGGACGCCGTGGACGTTGGTCACGAGGCCGATGCGGGGCTCGGCGATCGCGGCGAGGCGTGTGATCTCGCCCGCGTGGTTCATCCCCATTTCGATCACGGCCGCGCGGTGGGCCGGCGAGAGTCGCAGGAGCGTCAGCGGGACGCCGATCTCGTTGTTGAGGTTGCGGTCGGTCCGGAGCACCTCGCCCAGCGGACGGAGCGCGGCGGCGAAGAGCTCCTTGACGCTCGTCTTGCCCAAGGAGCCCGTCACCGCCGCGACGGGTGCCGAGCTGCGGCGGCGGTGGCCGCGGCCGAGCGCGCCGAGCGCGGCCAGGGTGTCGTCGACCTCGATCCTCGGCAGACCCCGCGCGTCCTCGGGCAGCGGCGCGCCGCGGGCCACCAGGGCGGCGGTCGCACCCGACGCCGCGGCGGCGGCAAGAAAGGCGTGGCCGTCGAAACGCCCGCCGCGCAGGGCGACGAACAGCGCGCCCGGCATCGGCTCGCGCGAATCGGTCGCGACGCCCGAAAAGCGCGCCGGCAATTCGCCGACCGCGTGCCCGCCCGTCCAGCCGAGGACGTCGCGCAGCTCGAGGCCGACCTCGATCACGCGGCCTCCCCGGCGAGCGCCGCCGCGAGCCGCTCGCGGTCGTCGAAGTGGGCCTTCCGGCCGCCGGCGATCTGGTAGTCCTCGTGCCCCTTGCCCGCGACGAGCAGGACGCCCTCGGGGCCGGCGCACGCGACCGCGAGCGCGATCGCCTTTCCGCGGTCGGGCTCGACGAGGTAGCCGCGGCCGCCCGCCCGCGCCGCGTCCACGGTGATTCGCCGGGCGCCGCCCTCCTCGAGGCCGGGGACCACCTGCCGGAGGATGGCCTCCGGGTCCTCGCTCCGCGGGTTGTCCGAGGTCGCGACGATCAGGTCCGCCCCGCGCGCGGCCGCAAGGCCCATCAGCGGCCTCTTGCCGGGATCGCGGTCGCCACCGCACCCGAAGACCAGCACCAGCCGGCGCGCGCCCGCGGCCCGCAGCGCCGCGGTGACCCGCGCGAGGGCGTCGTCGGTGTGCGCGTAGTCGACGAACGCCGGGGGAACGCGCCCGACGCGTTCGAGGCGTCCGGGCACCCGCTTCAGGGACTCGAGCCCCGCCTTCACGGTCTCGGGGGCGTAGCCGGCGGCGAGCGCGAGACCGGCCGCGAGCGCGAGGTTCTCGGCGTTGTGCGCCCCGATGAGCGGCGACCGCAGTTCGAGCCTTCCCGCGGGCGTCTCGAGCGCGATCCGCGTGCCGTCGATCGACCCCTCCGCCGCGGCGATGCGGATCTCGGCCGCGGCCCCGCGCCCGAAGCGCCAGACGCGCGCGCGGCCGGAGAGGCCGTCCGCGAGCCGCGCGCCGTACGGGTCGTCGCCGTTCACCACGGCCGTGCCGCCCGCCGCGAGCCGCTCGTCGAAGAGCCGGCGCTTCGCCTGGAAGTAGCCCTCCATGTCGCCGTGAAAGTCGAGGTGGTCGCGGGTCAGCTGGGTGAAGCCGGCGGCGGCGAACGACAGCCCCGCGACGCGATCCTGCGCCAGGGCGTGCGAGGAGACCTCCATCGCGCAGGTCCGCACGCCCGAAGACGCCATGCGGGCGAGCAGCTCGCACAGCTCCGGCGCCTCCGGCGTCGTGTACGGCGCCGGCAAGAGTTCGGCGCCGACCCGGTACCCGACGGTCCCGACGACGCCGACCGGTTCGCCCGCCGCCTCCGCGACCGCGGCGACGAGCAGCGACGTGGTCGTCTTGCCGTTCGTGCCGGTGATGCCGACCAGCCGGAGCCGGCGATCGGGGTGGCCGAAGAAGCGCGCGGCGCAGTGGGCCAGCGTCCGGCGCGGCTGCGGGGCGACGACGACCGGCAGGCCGGCGATGGGCGCCTCGGCGACGACGGCGACCGCGCCCGATGCGACCGCGGACGCGGCGAACTCGCCGCCCGCACGGTGCTGACCCGCGAGCGCGAAAAAGAGGTCGCCCTTCCCGACCTGGCGCGAGTCGAGCCGGAGGCCCGTCACGCCGAGGCCGGCCAGCGCCTCCGGAACCGCGACGCCCGGAACTTCTTCGAACAGCTCGGCGATCGTCAAGGCCAGTCCCCCGCCTTCGCCACGGGCTGGACCGGGGCCACCTCGGCGAGCCGCAGGCCGACCGTGCCGTCGGCCGGCCGCGCGGCGCCGGGCGCCGGCGTCTGCGCGATCACCCGCCCACCGCCGCTCAAGGACGCCGAGAGCCCCGCGAGCGCGAGCGCGCGGACCGCCCGCCGCGCCGGAAGCCCCAGGACCGAGGGCGTCACCGGTCCCGCCGGGACAGCCGGCGAGGCCCGCCCCGCCTTCGGCGGGGACCCGCCGGTCCCGTCTCCCCGGGGGAGAGGGTTCGTCTCCTGCGAGAAAATCCCCTCTCCCCAGCCAGGGGAGAGGGCCGGGGCGACGGCCCCCCGCGCATTCGACCGCGCCATCGGCGCAGCGGCGGCCACCGGCTCTGTCGGCGGAATGCCGAGCTGGCGAAGCGCGCCTTCGGCGATCTCGCGGAACACCGGCGCCGCGACCTCGCCGCCGTAGATCTTGCCCTTCGGCTCGTCGACGAAGACGCCGATCACGAGCCGGGGCGCGCGGGCCGGCACGATGCCCACGAACGAAGCGAAGCGCTTGTCGGCGGAGTAGCCGCCGGCCACCGGGTCGACCTTCTGCGCCGTCCCGGTCTTGCCCGCCACGCGGTAGCCCGGGACCGCGGCCGCCTCGGCGGTGCCGCCCTTCTGCACCACCGCCTCGAGCATTCGCGTGACCGAAGCGGCCACGGCCTGCGAGACGACCCGCCGGATTTCTCGTGGCGGGTTCTCGACGCTCGAGCCGTCCGGCCGGGCGACCCGCTGCACGATCCGCGGCCGGAGCAACACGCCGCCGTTCGCCAGCGCCGCGTACCCGGCGACGATCTGCAGCGGCGTCGCCGTCACGCCCTGCCCGAAAGATGCGGTCGCGTTCGAGATGTCCGAGCGGAAGGGCCCGATCGTGCCGCGCACCTCGCCGGGCAGACCGACGTCGGTCCGCTCGCCGAACCCGAAGGCGTTGAGGTACTCGTGCAAGCGCTCCCTGCCGAGGCCGAGCCCGAACTTCGCGGCTCCGATGTTGCTGGAAACCTGTAACACGCGCGCGAGGGTCAACCATCCGAACGGGGCGTGGTCGTGGATGGTCCGCCCGCCGACGGCCCAGGCGCCGTTCTCGGCGAAGACCTGCGTGCCGGGCGTCGCGATCTTCTCTTGGAGGACCGCCGCGGCGACGAAGGCCTTCATCGTCGAGCCGGGTTCGTAGGCGTCGGTGACCGCGCGGTCCCGCAGCGCATCGCGATCGCGCGGGGCCACCGAGTTCGGATTGAAGGTCGGGGAGATGGCGAGGGCGAGGATCGCGCCCGTCGAGGGCTCCATCACGATCGCGATCCCGGCCGCCGCGCGGCTCTGGGCCACCTGCCGATCGAGCGCCTGCTGGGCGAGGAACTCGAGGTTGCGATCGAGCGTCAGCTCGAGCGTCGCCCCCTCGAGGTCGGCGCTCGGCACGACGCCCTCGGCGATCACCCGCCCGCGCGCGTCCCGGAGCCCCGGCAGCGCGGCCGGCTTCCCGTGCAGGGCGGAATCGTACCGGCGCTCGAGCCCCTCGAGCCCCTCGCCGTCGAGCCCGGTGAAGCCGAGGACCTGCGCCGCCAGTTCGCGCTCCGGGTAGAAGCGCCGGCTCTCCTTGACGGTCCCGATGCCGGGCAGCGCCAGCCGCTCCACCGCGAGCGACTCCGCCGCAGCGACCTGTCGCTTCACCCAGACGAAGTGGCTGCCCGGGTCGAGCTTGCGGAGGAGGGACCGCGAGTCGAGGCGCAGGGCGGCGGCGAGGCGAATCGCCGCCTCCTCCGGATCGGGAATCTGCGACGGGTCGGCGTAGATCGAGTCGACCTGGACGCTCGAGGCGAGCGCCACGCCGTGCCGGTCGAGGATGTCGCCGCGCCGGGCGGGCAGCGCGACCTCGAGCCGGTACTGCTCGCGGGCGAGGCGGGCGAGGCGCGCGCCCTCCCCGAGTTGCAGCCGCGCGGCGCGGCCGAGGAGGGCGGCGAGCGCCCCGAGGAGCAGCGCGCCCAGGAACGCCATGCGGATCCGGATCCAGCGGACCGCGCCGGCCTGCGGGGTCACGGGCGCTCCGCCAGCGCCCCGCCCGCGCGCCGCGGGAGCGGCGCCTGCGCGGGCGGCCGCAGGATGCTCGCGGGATCCGGCGGCGCCATCCCGAGCTTGCCGCTCGCGAGCCGCTCGAGCCGCGCCGGCGAGCGGAGCGTGAGCACCTCGAGGTGCAGCCGCGCGTTCTCGCGGCCGAGCGACTGCTCCTGCGCCTGGAGCTTCGAGAGCTCGAGCCCCTGCTCGACCACGCCGATGCGCCCGGCCGCGTGGGCGACGAGGAGGGCCGCGACGACCGCGAAGCCGACCGCGGTCCAGAGAATCCCCGAGACCGCGACCGGGGCAGGCCCGCGCCGCGCCCGGATCGCCGGATGGGCGCTCATGCCGCCTCCGGGAGCTTCTCGATCGCGCGGAGCTTCGCGCTGCGGGCGCGCGGGTTGCCGAGCCGCTCGGCCTCCCCCGCGGTGACCGCCTTGCGCGCGAGCGGCCGGAACCCCGCGCGCGCGCCGCAGACGCACGTCGGCAGGCGCGGCGGACAGCTGCACCGGCCGCGCAGCTCCTCGAAGCGCCGCTTCACGCGCCGGTCCTCGAGGGAGTGGAAGCTGATGATCGCCGCCCGGCCCCGGGGACGCAGCAGCGCCGGGAGGTCGCGCAGGAATGCGTCGAGGGAGTCGAGCTCGTGGTTGACCGCGATCCGCAGCGCCTGGAACGTCCGGGTCGCGACGTGGATTCGCGTCGGCCACGCGCGGCGCGGGACCGCGCGCTCGACCGCCGCCGCGAGGTCGCCGGTCGTCTCCATCCGGTCGGCGCGCTTGACGGACCGCGCGATCGGGCCGTGGAACGGCTCCTCGCCGAGCTCGCGCAGGAGCGTCGAGAGCTCGCGCTCGTCGAGCCGGGCGATCAGCTCGCGGGCCGTCTCCCCCTCCGGCCCCATCCGCATGTCGAGCGGCCCGTCCGCGCGGAAGCTGAAGCCGCGCTCCGGGCGATCGAGCTGGACCGAGCTGACCCCGAGGTCGAGCAGCGCGCCGTCCACGGCGTCGAGGCCGAGGGAGGCGACCACGTCCAGGGCGTCGGCGTAGTCGCGCCGGAGGACCACGCAGCCCGGGAAGGGCCGCAGCCGCGCCGACGCGGCGTCCACCGCCGCCGGGTCGCGGTCGAGCGCCACCACGCGCGCGCCCCCGCGCGCGAGCGCTTCGGCGTGGCCGCCGCCGCCCGCGGTGCCGTCGAGCAGGATCTTTCCCGCCGCGGGCTGCAGGAGCGAGACGACCTCCGTCAGCATCACCGGCTGGTGGGAGAAGTCTTCCATGGATTCTCAGCGGCCGGCGCCGGCGGCCGCGCGCGCGGTGGCGAAGCTCTCGACCGCCGCGTCCACGGTGTGGAAGCATCGCAGCTCCCCGTCGAGCCCGACGAAGCGCAGGATCGTCCTCAGGTAGTTCGAGGCCGCCGCGAGCCGCAGGTCGCCGCCCTCCGCCCGCAGGCCGCGCGCGATGCGGCCGAGCGCCGGAAGGCCGCGGTAGTCGAGGTGGCTGACGCGCGAGAGGTCGAGCACGAGCCGCGGCCCGCCGAGGCGCAGCGGCCAGTGGCACGCGCGCTCGAGCAGCTCGTAGCCGTCGCCCGCGATCTCGCCGCGCGGCACGAGCACGCGCACGCCGTGATCGGCGGCGACCGCAGGCAGCCAGCCCGCTTCCACGCTCGGCTCGCCGTCGGCGGCCGCGGGCGCGTGCCCGCTCTGGATCTCGACGACACCGGCCCGGCCGCCCCTCTGGATGCGTTCGCCCATTGGCTCAGATCCCCACGTCGGAGAGTACCTGCACGTCCGTCGGGAGCCGCTCGAGGACCTCGCCCTGGACGTGGTCCCAGCGCTCCTTCGACCAGATCTCGATCTTCTTCACGAGGCCCACGAACACGACGTCCTTCTGGATGCCGGCATACGCGCGCAGCGCCTCCGGGATGAGGACCCGCCCCATCCCGTCGATCGGGCACTCCTGCGCCTGGCCGACGTAGTGGCGCATGATCCGGCGGACGCTCGGGTTGAACTGGTTCTTCTGCTGCAACTTCTCCTCGAACTCCCGAAACGCCGACAGCCCCCAAGCGACCAGGCAAGGCTCGTCGCTCGTCGTCACCACCAGGATCCCCTCCGCCACGCCCGCCATCGCCTCGCGGTACCGGACCGGGAGGCTCACCCGCCCCTTCCCGTCGATCGCGTGCTCGTAGCGGCCTCGAAACACCCGCGCTCCCAACGCCCCCAGGACCCACTCCATGCCACTCTACGCCACTGCTTGCCACATGATGCAGAGAACCCCCCACCCTGTCAAGGAACAAGTCGAGGGGATCCGAGGGGATGGCCACGCATCCCCCCGATCCGTTCAGCCCGAGCGAAGCGTTCGCGAAACGAACGCGAAGTCGAGGTCCGACCGCGACCCCGACCGCGACCGCGACCCCACTCCGTTCAGCCGTCGACCGCGACCAGATCCGTTCAGCCCGAGCGTCGCGTTCGCCGCCGCCGTCCGGCCGCCCCTCGCGCGCCCGAGAACGGCGGCGCCGGCTCCCGGAAGGGCGACTGGCGCAGTTGGACCCGTGTCGCGGCGATGAGGCGCCACCAGGCAGGCGCCGACGCCCTCGGGCGTCCGCTGCCCCGCGATTCCGGTGGCTTGACCCCGGTTGTCGGTGGCTTGGCCTCAGTTGCCGACTGCCGGACCTCGGTGGCCCGCACCTTGCCCACCGATGGCCGCTGCCCGACGGGGGTTGCCCGAACCCTGACCTCGGCTGCCCGCGCCCAGGCCCCAGGTGCCCGCGTCTTGACCCCGGATGCCGGCGGCCTGCGCTCTCTCGTCCGAGGCTTGACCTCAGGTGCCCGCGTCGCGACCCCGGATGGCGACGGCCTGCGCTCTCTCGTCCGAGGCTTGACCTCCTATGCCCGCGTCTCGACCAGCATCGCCAGGGCAGTTTCCTCGGTTGGCGAAAGGCTGACCTCGAAAAGCCGCGGTTGAACCACGGCCGTGCGCGCCTTCACCCGAGATGGCTGCGGCCTTGCCGCACCTGGCCTCGGGCTGGCCCGGTTTGCCCGCCGCCAAACCTCGCCTTGCAGCGGCCTAACCCATGAAGCCCATGGCCTGGCCGCAGTTGGCGGCGTCCTTCGCCAGTTCGTTCCCGCGCTTCCGCCAGGAACGCGCGCCCGGCCGCATCCGGCTCTGGGGATTCCGCGAGCAGCGGGCATCAGCGGGCGAACCTCGGCGTCTCCAATCGGAAACGCCTCGGCAGGCCACTTCATAGTCGGGGGAGGGAGTCGGTGCCCGCGACCGCCTTACGGGATCTCGAGGTAGCTGACGCCCCGGCCGCCGTGGCGGGCCGCGAGCAGCGCGAGGATCCACTGCTTGAGGTACGACGGCAGCAGGAAGCTGCCGCGCACGTAGCGGCGCGCCTGCTCGCCGAGGCGGTGGGCGAGCCCCGGGTTCGTGAGGAGCTGGCGGATGCGGAACGCCGTCCCCTCGACCGAGTGGACGAGGAAGCCGGTCGTGTCCTGGATGATCTGCCGGCGGATGCCGCCCACCGCGCCGCCGACGACCGGCTTGCCCTTCCACATCGCCTCGGTCACGACGAGGCCGAAACCCTCGCGCAGCGACTTCTGCACGATGACCGTGGCGCCGCGCTGGAGCGCGTTGATCACCCGGTGGGCGTCCGGCGGCAGCGCGAGGACGTGGATGTCGGGATCCGATCCGGCGGCCTCGCGGACCTCGGCCAGCACGCGCTCGCCCTCCGGGTCGTCGCTCGCGCTGCCGCCCGCGAGCACGAGCTGGCAGTCGTGCCAGGCGCGGACGAGCCGGTAGGCGCGGACGACGCCGAGGGGATCCGTGAGCCGGTCGAAGCGGGAGACCTGGAGGACGATCGGCCGGAGCGGATCGATCCCGAAGCCCTCGAGCACCCGCTGGATCTCCTCCTCGGGCAGCTCCTCGTTCTTCGCCGAGAACGGGTCGATCGCCGGCATGATGATGAACTGCGGGATCGAGAGCGCCTGCGCGTAGTCGGGCAGGTGGAAGAGCGCGGCGTCGAAGTGCTCGACGTAGTCTCGAAGCAGCGCCCAGACGCGCGGGTCGGCGTCGGAGAGGTCGATGTGGCAACGCCAGAGCCAGCGCGCCCGGCCGTTGGCGCGCGCGCTGACGAGCGCCAGCGGCTGCGGGTCGTGGATCACGGCGAAGTCCGCGTCGCGCCGCACCAGGCCGAGGTTCGCGGCCCCGACCTCCTCGAAGGTCCGCACCATCGAGGGGGTGATCTCCTCCGGCACGCCGTGGAGCGCGTTGTGGATCGCCTTGGTCACCGCGAAGAAGCGGGCGTCGCCGGCCATCACGTCCCAGTGCGCGTCGATCCCGACGTCGCGCATCATCGGCACGAGGCGGCCGAGGATCTCGGCGACGCCGCCGCCCACGGCCGTCGAATTGACGTGCTGGACGAGGGCGCCGCGCAGCGGTGCCGCGAGGCGGCGGACGGAATCGATCTCCTCGTCGCCCAGGATCGTCCGGTAGGCGTCGAGGTCGCTCGGGGCTCGGCTTTCCACGTCTCCCTCCCCTGCTCAGAGCCGTCGCGCCACGAGGCCGGCGATCCGGTCGCGCAGCTTGTAGAGGTCCTGGTCGTACGGCGTCAGCGCCGCGAGCTCCTCGGCCAGCCCGGTCTCGCCGAGCTCGCCCTCGAGCCAGGTCGAGAAGTCGTTGCCCCGACGTCCGAGGCGGAGCGGCGCGGTGACGAAGTGGTGGAAGATCGCGTCGGGCCCGCACCGGCGCACGCCGGCCTCGAACTCGGAGAGCGTGCTGGCGGTCACCCCGCTCGGCAGGACGAACGTCCGGGCCGCCGAGAAGTAGAAGCGCTTCCCGGCCGGCACGCGGATGCCGTATTCGGTCGAGCCGAGGTGATCGGTCACGATCCGCGCGAGCTGGTCGCGCGCCTCGCGCACCGAGAGGCACTGCCAGGGGTCGACGGCGGACAGCCGCTCGCCGAGCGTCTCCTCGCCGAGCGACTGGAGCGCCCAGCGCGCGAAGTCGTTCATGAACTCGCCGGCCGTGAAGTGGCGCCGGAAGAGCGAGTGGTGGACGTGGTAGAAGATCGAGCTGCCGGGCGTCCGCTGGATGCCCCGCAGGAGGCTCCGCAGATCGTCCGCGTGGTAGCCGGTGTGGGTGACCAGGCTGAGCGCGTTGTGGAACTCGAAGGGCCGCACCCCGCGAATCTAGACACCCCCCATTGCCGGCGCGGCGCGAGAGCGTCCACCCCTCCCTGCGTGCGGGGGAGGGACAGGGTGGGGGGACACGCGAGGGGCACCCGCGCCAATCCGGCGATTCCCCCCTCCCGGCCTCCCCAGCTTCGCGGGGGAGGGGCGGGCACTCCAGCGCTTCTCAGCGGATCGGGAACGGGTAGCCGCCCGCCGGCTCCATCGCTTCGATGATCGTCTCGCGATCCGCGACCGGGTCCCACGGCACGTAGGCGTCCCAGCGGCCGAGCGCCGCAAGCCCCTCGCGAAGCGCGTCCCCGGCGAGCGTGCAGGTGATCGCGTAGCGCGCCCGGCTGTAAGCCCGCTCGCGCGCCTCCGCGGTGAACAGGCGGCAGAGCGCCGCCCGCACCGGGTTCGCGGCGTCGTGGGCGAGCGTCCGCGCCACCGCCGACTCGATCGCGAAGGCCTCCATGACCACGTCCGCGATCGCCGCGAGCACCTCCTGGCGGTGCTCGAGGTCCGTCCCGAACGTCGAGACCGCGGCCTGCATCGCCTGGAGCGCCATCCGCTTGCACAGCTCCCCGGCGCGGCGCTCCTCGCCGAGCGGGCCGCTCGCCGCCGGGACGGGAGAGTCCAGCTCGCCGACCGCCTCCATCAGCGGCAACTCGCCCTTGACCGCCTTCTTGAGGAGCATGCCCGTGATCAGCATGCGGTTGATCTCGTTCGTGCCCTCGAAGATCCGGTTGACGCGCTGGTCGCGGTAGGCCCGCTCGATCGCGTACTCCTCGATGTAGCCGTAGCCGCCGTGGATCTGCACCGCCTCGTCGATCACCTGCGCGAGCGTCTCCGACCCGAAGACCTTCAGGATCGACGACTCGATCGAGTACTCCTCGAGCACGCGGATCACCTTCTCGTGGGCCGCCTTCTCGCCGCCGATGGCCGCGAGCTTGTCGTCGATGAGGCCGCATGTCCGGTAGGCCATCGACTCGCTCGCGTACGTCCGCGCGGCCATCC
The DNA here is from genome assembly GCA_027451705.1 of Pseudomonadota bacterium. Lineage (GTDB taxonomy): Bacteria > Myxococcota > Myxococcia > Myxococcales > JAKAPL01 > JAKAPL01. The sequence continues at coordinate 5,727 of DAIDIT010000016.1, read as the reverse complement.
GGGCGAGCTTCTCGCGGATGAGTCCGAACTCGAGGATCGGCTTGCCGAACTGCTTTCTGTCCTTCGCGTAGGTGTAGGCCAGGCCGATCGCGTTCTTCGATCCGCCCGTCGCCCCGACACCGAGCTTGAGCCGGCCCATGTTCAGGATGTTGAAGGCGATCCGGTGGCCCTTGCCGATGTCGCCGAGCACGTTCTCGACCGGCACCTGGCAGTCCTCGAAGGCGAGCTGGCAGGTCGAGGAGCCGCGCAGGCCGAGCTTGTGCTCCTCCTTGCCGACCACGAGGCCGGGCATGTCGCGCTCGACGATGAAGCCGGTGAACTTCTCGCCGTCGACCTTCGCGAAGACCACGAAGACGTCCGCGAAGCCCGCGTTGGTGATGAACTGCTTGTTGCCGTTGAGCAGGTAGTGCTTGCCGTCCGGCGCCAGCACGGCCTTGGTCCGGGCGCCGAGCGCGTCCGAGCCCGAGCCCGATTCGGTCAGCGCGTAGCAGGCCATCAGCTCGCCGGTGGCGAGCTTGGGCAGGTACTTCGCCTTCTGCGCGTCGTTCCCGAAGAAGACGATCGGCAGCGTGCCGATGCCGGTGTGCGCCCCGATCGAGACCGACCAGGTCCCGAGGAGCGTCATCGCCTCCGCGACCAGCATGGAGGTCGTCCGATCGAGGTCCAGGCCGCCGAAGGCCTCCGGGACCTCGATGCCGAGGAAGCCGGCCTCACCGGCCTTGCGCAGGAGCTGCACCAGGAGCGGGTAGTCCTTCTTCTCGAGCCGCTCGACGTGGGGGAGCACCTCGCGGACCATGAACTGGTAGGCGCTCTGGTAGTACATCCGCTGCTCTTCGGTGAAGCTCTCGGGCGCGTGGACCTGGGCGTCCCCGAGGGGTCCGACCAGGAAAGCCCCGCCCGTGGGAATCGTCTCCGGAACTGCGGCTTCGGTCTTCGCGACGGCCATGGCGTCTCCTTCAATCCGTTGACCCCCGGACGGAGCTGCAAGCTATGACGAGGCGCGTCAAGAATCAAGGGCAGGCCCTCCGGCGCGGGCCTCCCACTTGGGGCGCGCGCGGCTGCGACAGGAAAATTGACCCGGCCGGGATCCGTGCGACCGTGATGCCCCACCCACGGCCGATCGTCGGCCGACCCGGAGACTTCGATGATCCGTTCCCTCGCCGCCGCCGCCGTCCTCGCCGTCCTCGTCCCTTCGGCCCGGGGTTTCGCCGTCAAGAGCAGCATCGAGGACGCGGTCAACGCCCGCCTCGACGCGCAGCTCCGCAAGACCCTCCGCCGTCTCGCGCTGCACGCGCAGCACCCCGAGCTGGCCGACGCCTTCGCGTCCACCCGCGCCGCCACCCCGCGCGCCCTTCCCCGCTGATCGCGCCGTTGACCCCGGGGCGGCGGAGGGCGTACACCCGCCGCGTGGACGGGTTCGCGGAGAGCGACGCGGCGGCGTTCGTTGCCACGGCGTCCGTGCGGGAACGGGTGCGCCGCCTCGTCGACCTCTGGGCCCGAAAGGCCGCGCTCGAGCTCGCGGCGCACCGCGGGGCGCGGCTGTCGGCCGTCCGCGAGCTGTGGGATCGCTGCGGCTTCTACGTCTTCCTCGAGCCACTCGGCAACTGCTGGATCGGCGTCGACCTGTCGCCCGCGCACCCGCTCGACGCACGCCTCGCCGTGCCGCGCGCGCCGCTCGCCTCCGCCCTGCCCCGCCTCGCGCTCGAAGGATTCACGGAGCAAGGGGAGGAGCTCGTCACCTGGTCGCCTTTGCGCACGGGCCAGCCGCTCGACGCCCTCGCCGCCGAGACGTTTCCCGGGCTCTGGCGCCGCTGGGACCTCTGCCGCACCCTCGCGGTGGAGTAGGGCACGGGGCGGCGGCCCCCAAATCCGTCGTGAGCCCCAGCCGGCCGCACGGCTACACCGAATCCCCAGACTGCTCACAGCCTGTGGCGACGGAGTAGCAGTCGGTGTTCGTCGCGCCCAGCCGCCCTACCTGCTGAGGCCTCGCGAAGTCGCGGATGAAGAATCGGGAGGGCCCCGACCGTAAACGCCGCTGAAGTGGCCTTTGAGGAGAACGTTCTCGGCGGCGTCGGTGACGACGAGCGTCTGACGCCAGAGCGCGATCCCCGACGGATGGACGAGCGCCGCGCCGTTCGTTAGGCGGACGGTCACGAGTCCCCCGCTCTCGAGGTCGAGCCGCCGCAGCGCCCCGGAGCCGTCGGCGATCAATAGCCCTCCCGCGCCGTCGGCTACGAGCCCGTCCGGTGCGCCGATCCCGTCCCGCTCGCGGGCGATCGTGGTCACTGCGTGGTCCGCGACGTCGACGCGCCGGATCGCCGAGCCGCCCTCGTCGGCGACGTAGAGGCGGCCACCTGCCCATGCGAGCGCCACCGGACCGTCGAACCTCGCCGACGGCCCCTGCCCGTCGACCTCGCCCTCGTCCGACCCGGAGCCGGCAAACGTGACGACGGCGCCGCTCGCGACGTCGATCCGACGGAGGACCGCGCAGCCCGCCCGCGACGCCCGCGCGTCTTCGTCTCCGTCGCCGTCGTCGTCCCGCTCGTCGGACTCGGCCTGGAAGGGGTGGTCGGCGACGTAGAGTGCCCCGTCGCCTCCGGCCACGACGGCCGCCGGGCCACAGAACCGGGCCGCAGCGCCCGTCCCATCGCGTAACCCGGCCGCGCCGCCCGCGAGGAGCGCGACCCGACCGTTCGCCGGATCGACTCGGAAGACGGCGTGGGCCCACGGATCCGCGACGTAGAGCGAGCCGCCCGCCACCGCGACCGAGAGCGGCCGGACGAGTGGCCTCCCCCAGGCGAGCGTCGCGACCTCGCCGGTCCGCGGATCGACGCGGCGGACGGCGGCGTTGCCGCTGTCGGCGACAAAGATCGTACCACCCGCCGCGGCCAGGCCATGGGGCGCGCGAAACGCCGCGCCCGCACCTCGGCCGTCGCGAGAGCCGGGTCGCGGGGCGCCGCCGGCGAGAGTCCGCACGGCGCCGTCCGCCACCCGGACGACGCGGACCGAACCCGAGTCCGCGACCGCGAGCCGCCCGGCGCCAATCCAGGCGAGCGCGGCGGGTCCGGCCAGGCGGGCGTTCTGGCCGAGGCCGTCCTCCGCGCCGACAGTCCCGGCCTCGCCCGCGACGGCCGAGACCGCCCCGGTCGAGAGATCCAGCCGGCCGATCGTCTCGTCGAGCGCGTCCGCGAAGAAGATCCGGCCCCCGGGATCGAATGCCACGGCGGTGGGCTGGCCCAGGTTCCGGGCGAGGGTCGAGACGGCGCCGGTCGCGCGGTCGACCTGGCGGATCGATCGCCCTCCCGCGTCCGCCAGGTAGAGCCGCCCGCCCCCGAGCGCCAGCCCGGCGGGCGCCCGCAGCCGCGCCACCGCCCGCGGCCCGTCCGCGTCTCCCGGCGAGCCGGGCCGTCCGGCGATCGCCACGGGCGGTCCGCCGGCCAGCGGGAACGCCCATACGGCCGCCGCCCGCGTGTCCGCGACGAGGAGCTGGTCGCCCGCGAGGGCGAGCCCCGCCGGCGCGAGCAGGCCGCGCCGAACGACGGTCTCCAGATCGCCGGTCGACGGGTCGAAGCGCCGGATCGCGCCGTTGCCCGTGTCGGCGACGTAGAGTCGGACGCCGTCCCACGCCAGCGCGGCGGGGTGGCGCATCCGGGAGCGCTCTCTCGTCCCGTCCGTCCAGCCGGGACCGACGACACCCGCGACCGTCTCGACCCGACCGGTCGCGACGTCGATCCGGCGCAGCGCGTCGTTCCCGGAATCCGCGACAAAGAGGTGCCCGGCACCGTCCCAGGCGAGCCCGCCGGGGAAGGCAAAGCGCGCCGCGGCGCCGGTGCCGTCGCGCAGGGCGAGGCCACCGGGCCTGCCCGCGAGCGGCGCGAGCGCCACGCGGACGGGGGCCGCGCGCTGGCAGCCGGCGAGCAAGGCGAGCACGAGCCACCTCACGGCGCCGAACATACCGAGGGGCGCGGCAAATGGAAGTGCGGCGGGGTTGAAACGTGGAGGCAGGGGTGGTTCACTGTCCGGGCGGGGCGGTGGAGGCATCGATGCGTCTGACGCCGTCGTGGGACCACGAACTCGTCCGGGCCGCGCTGGTGGCGCTGTCTGTGGCGTTCGCGGCCGCGTGCTCCACCCCTCCCGCCTCCGGTCCCGTCACCTGCACGACCGACGCCGACTGCCCGTCGGGCCAGGGCTGCCTCGAGGGGACGTGCAAGGTGCTCATCCGCCAGAGCACGAGCGGCGGCTCGCAGGGCACGGGAAGCGGTGGCTCCAGTTCGGGAAACCTCGGCTCGGGCAGCACCGGCTCGTCGGGCGAGAGCTCCGGAAACATCGGCTCCGGCGGCAGCAGCTCGGGGAGCAGCAGTTCTGGAAGCGCCGGCTCCGGCAGCACGAGCTCGGGAAACACCAACTCGGGGAGCGGTGGCTCGGGCGGCGGCGGCACGTCCAGCGGGTCGACGTCGGGCGGCGGAAGCTCCGGAGGGTCGACGTCCGGCAACGGCACGTCGGGTGCCCCGATCACCTGCTCGGCGCCGGCGAACTACAACCAGAACTACAGCGGAGGTTGCGGCACGGAGCGCTGGTCGGTCAAGACGGCCACCGACGACGACGTGACGAGCGTGAACACGGTCCCGCAGCCCACGACGATCGCGGCGCTCGACGTCCTCCCGGTTCCCGCGAACCAGAGCGCCTCCTGCAACCGGAACCCACCGACCGAGACGCAGGTGTACGTGCTCCAGAACGTCAACCTGACGTTCCACTCGCTCGAATCCGACGGCGACTACCACATCACCGCCGACGACGGCGCGGGGAACACGATGATCCTCGAGGTCCCCTTCCCCGGCTGCGTCGGCCACGACGCCTGCTCCTCGAACCAGCCGTTCCTCTGCGAGATCACCCACGCCCGCGCCGCCATCGACGCCCTCCACCCGAGCGACGGCCAATCGCTGGGCGTCGGCACCGCCGTCGGCATCGGCTTCTTCGACTTCAAGCACAACCAGACCGACGTCGCGCCGAACGCGATCGAGCTGCACCCGCTCCTCGCCGTCTGCCTCGGCCAGAACTGCGACCCGCTCCAGGGCTACTGACGACTTCCCGGTTGCGTGGGGCCCGGGCGCTGGTTACCCTTTCCGCCCGAGGAGGATTCCATGCACCCGACCCACAACGACCTTCCCGAGGGCGTCCGCGCCAAGGTCTGCGCCCTGCTGAACGAGCGGCTGGCCGACGCGATCGACCTCCAGACCCAGGCGAAACAGGCCCACTGGAACGTGAAGGGACCGACGTTCTTCGCCCTCCACCAGCTCTTCGACCAGATCCACGGGGACGTCGCCGAGTACGTCGACCTGCTCGCCGAGCGCGCCGTCCAGCTCGGCGCCACGGCCGAGGGCACCGCGCGCGCCGTCGCCCGGCGCTCCGCGCTTCCCGACTACCCGCTCCAGATCACCTCGGGGCCCGACCACGTCGCCGCGCTGACCGAGGCGCTCGCCGCCTTCGGCAAGCTCGCCCGCAAGGCCATCGCCGCCGCGGACGAGTGGGGCGACGCCGACACCGCCGACATCTTCACGGAGATCTCGCGCGGCGCCGACAAGTGGCTCTGGATGGTCGAGGCGCACGCGCAGAAGTGACCCGCGCGGCGCCGGCCTTCAGCGCCGCAGCCGTTGGATCAGCTCTTCGCGCGTCAGGATCCCGCGCTCGACGCAGAGCTGGAGCACGGCCTGGAGCGCGGCGCCGCTC
>DAIDIT010000015.1 GCA_027451705.1 Pseudomonadota bacterium | reverse complement strand
CGGCCGAGGAGGCGGTGCTGGCGGAGGTCGCGCGCGGGCTCGACGCGGTCATCGTCAACCCGGGCAACGTCGTGGGCGCGGCCAGGGTGCCGGGAGGACTCGCGCCGGTCATCCGGATGGCGGCGCGGGGCCTGCCGTTCTACCCCCCGGGGGCGGCGTGCTTCGTTCCGGTCGGCGACGTCGCCGAGGGCTGCATCGAGGCGATGGAGAAGGGCGCGCGCGGGGAGCGCTACATCCTCGGCGGCGAGAACCTGACGCAGCGCGAGTTCCTCGCGATGGCGGCGGAGGGGGCGGGCCGCGCGCCGCCCCGCTGGCCGCTGCCGCGCGCGCCGGCGATTGCGGCCGGCCGGGTGGGAGACCTCCTGGGCCGCCGATTCCCGAAGGCGTTCGCGTTCGTCAACGGCACCGCGACGCGGCTGCTGTTCCTCGACTTCTGCGCCAGCTCCGCGAAGGCGGAGCGGCTGCTCGGCTGGCGCTGCGGATCGGTGCGGGCGGCGGTGGCCGAAGAGGTCGCGGCGATCGGCCGCGCCTAGTCCACGCCCGGTCCGCATCATCCACGGGACGGCGCGGTGGCCGGACCGTGAATCGTTCGGGCCGGTCAGCGGGCGGAGAGGGCGGCGAGGATCTCGGCGTGGAGGGCGCCGTTCGACACCAGCGCGTCGCCCCGGTCGAAGCCGGGTTCTCCGCCGAGGGAGCTGAACGCGCCGCCGGCCTCCCGGGCGAGGATCGCGATCGGCGCGAAGTCCCACGGCTTGCCGCGCGGGTCGATCATCGCGTCGACCGCGCCGCGGGCGACCTCGATGTGGCCGATCGCGTCGGAGAAGCCGCGGCAGGCGAAGGCGTGGCCCGCGAGCTGGAAGGCCCGTTCGCCCCAGGGCAGCTCGGGGAGCAGATCGAGCGAGCCGATCGAGAGCACCGAGTCGGCGACGCGGCTGCGCCGGCTGACGCGGATCGGGCGGCCGTTGAGCCAGGCGCCGCCGCCGCGCCACGCGACCGCGAGCTGATCGAGCGCCGGCGCGTAGACGACGCCCACGGCGGGCTCGCCGTCGATCGCGAGACCGACCAGCGTGGACCACGCGGCGATGCCGCGGCAGTAGCTCCGCGTGCCGTCGACGGGATCGAGGTACCAGCGCAGGGCCGGGTCGCCGGGGATCTCGCCCGACTCCTCCGTCAGGATCGCGTGCCCGGGGTGGAGCTCGCGGAGCACGCGGAGGGCCGCGGCCTCGGACGCGCGATCGCCCTCGGTGACGGGCGAGCCGTCGGACTTGGTCTCCGCCTTCAGGTCGGGATCCTGGAAGCTGCGGAGCGCCTCCTTGCCACCGGCGAGCGCGGCGGCGATGGCGGAGCGGACGAGTTCCTGGATCGGCATCAGTCGATCGAGTCGAGCTTCGCGGACATCGCACGCAGCCGCTTCTCGAAGCCGCGCACCCGCTTGCGCAGCACCGCGTAGTCGCCGCGGGCGGCGAAGCCGACGGCGTGCAGCAGGCCGTCGCCGAACCTGTCGAGCGCGTCCTTTCCCGCCTTGGCGCGCATCGCGGTCTGGGCGATCGCCGACATCGCCTTCTCGTTCTGCATGACCCGCTCGGCCGCCTTCATGCCGAGCGCCATCGCCTTGGATTTCAGGGTCGCCATCAGCCGCTCCAGATTCGCCGGATGGAGGAGAGAATCCCGCCGCGCGGCGGTGCCTCGTGGGTGCCGTGCTCCTGCCTCCGGCGGAGGTCGTCCTGCGCGAGGGCGGCCTTGATCGCCTCCGGGGTGTCGCGCGTGGCGAGCTCGACCGGCGAGGGCCCCTGCTCGGGGACGTCGACGACGACCGAGAGCAGGCACTCCTCCGAGAGCTTGAAGTCGATCTTGCGGCCGGCGAGGGCGCCGTCGATCCGGAGCGTGCCGAGGTACTCGTTGTCGACCACCTCGTCGCTGTCGCCCTGGAAGATGTCCATGACGATCTGGGAGGCGCCGGGCCTGGGGGCCGGCAGCCTGAAGCTGCGGCTGCTCGGGATGCTGCTGTTGCGATCGAGGATGCGCCGGAAGCGGCCACCCCCGGCGCCGATGCCGATCGGCATCGAGAGGACGTCGACGAGCGTCAGCGCGCCGCTGTCGCTCTGTCCGAGGGCGTCGCCGAGCAGCGCCGCGCCCTGGGCGACGCACTCGTCCGGATGGACGCCCTTGCGTGCCGGGCGGCCGAAGTGGTCGCGGATCTTCTGCTGCACGAGCGGCATGCGCGACTGTCCGCCGACGAGGATGACCTCGCCGATCGCCCGCGGCGAGATGCCTTTCGAGGCGAGGACCTGATCGCAGATCTCGAAGGTCCGGTCGACGAGGTCGGAGGTCAGCCGCTCGAGCAACTCGCGCGACAGTGGCATCCGGACGTCCAGCGGCCGCCCGCGGTGCTCCTCGATGAACGGAAGCTCGATGACCACGTTGGGGATGAGCGTCAGGTCGATCTTCGCGGCCTCGGAGGCCGTCTTGATCCGCTGCATCGCGATCGGGCTCTGCCGCAGGTCGATCTTGTGCTCCCGCCGGAACTCCTCGAGGACGTGGTCGACGATCCGATTGTCGAAATCCACCCCGCCGAGGAAGGTGTCGCCGCCCGTCGCGACGACCTCGAAGACGTTGCCGTGGAGCTTCATCACCGAGACGTCGAAGGTGCCGCCGCCGAGGTCGTAGACGAGGATCGTCTGGTCGAGCCCGCGGTTGAAGCCGTAGGCCAGGGCGGCGGCGGTCGGCTCGTTGACGATCCGCTTGACCTCGAGGCCCGCGAGCCGGCCGGCCTCCTTTACCGCGTTGCGCTGGTTGTCGTTGTAGTAGGCGGGCACCGAGATGATCGCCTCGCGCACCTCGCCGCCGAGGAACTGCTCGGAGACCGTCTTGACCTGCGCGAGGACCAGGCTCGAGATCTGCGGGAGGGTGTAGACCTTCTCCCCCAGCTTGACCGCGGCCTCGCCGCCCGGCCCCGCGACGATGTCGTAGGTGAAGTGGTCGCGCAGCTCCTGGACGATCCGGCTCTGGAACGGCCGGCCGATCAGCCGCTTCGCGCCGTAGATCGTGTTCCTGGGATTCGTGAGGATCTGGTCCTTGGCGACGCCGCCGACGAGCAGCTCGCCGCGGGCCGAGAGCGCGACCACCGACGGGAGCGTCAGCCCGCCGCGGTCGGTCGGGACCATCTTCGCGACGTGGTTTCGGACGTGCGCGACGCACGTATTGGTCGTGCCCAGGTCGATGCCCAGGATGCGCCCGCGGTTGTCCATTCCTCCGCAGGCTACCATGCCCGAACGCCAAACCCCAGACACGAGGTCGCCGGGGCGGCCGTCCCGGCGGTTGCCCCGGTGCCGCCGTTCCTCTATAGAGGTCCGCCGACGATGCAGCCAACCGGGGACACCGGCGCGCCCGCCATCAAGCTGCCGAGCCGGCCGGTGGCCATCTGGCCGGCGGTGCGCGCGCGCTTCGGCGCCGCGCTGTTCGCGCTCGTCGTCGCCCTCGAACTCGCCGCCGTCTGGTACGACCTGCCCAAGGCATCGTGGTTCCACGCGGGCCCGGTGCCTCCAGGCTCCTGGTGGCTCGAGTTCCAGGGCCTGCGCGGCTGGAAGACGTTCGCGCAAGGGGGATGGAGCTGGCCCGTCGTGGCCTCGCCGCCCTTCCGGCGGTGGCTGCCGATGCTGCTCGTCGCCGGGGCCGTCCTCGCGGTGGTGGTGCTGTTCGAGCGCCGCCGTGGATGGCTGCGGGGATGGGAAACGGCCGTTGCGCTGCTCCTTCTCGTGGCGGGCGGGTACGGCCTCGAACTCGCGGCCCTCTACCTCAAGAACGTCCACCCCAGCCAGCTCCTGTACGACCGGATCGTGAACTTCGGCTTCACGGGCTACTTCAGCTCCGCGCTGTCGATCCACGACGGCTCGACGCTCTCGTCGGGGTACCTCGCCGCGCTCCAGCAGCCGGGCCGTCTCTGCTTTCACTGCGTCTCCCACCCCCCGGGGCCGATCCTGTTCTTCTGGCTGCCTTGGCGCGCCCTCGAAGGGCTTCCGCTCGCCGCGCAGGCCTCGCTCGCCCGATGGGCGGGGGAATTCCTCCACGTCGGCTACGGCGGTATGGCGCCGGCCGCCGCGATTGTCGCAATGCTTTCGCCCCACGCCATGCTGCTCCTCGCGGCGTTGGTCGTCCTGCCGCTCTACGGGCTCGCCCGCCTGCTCGGCGGGCCGGAACAGGCGCTGCGCGGCGCCGCGGCGGGCATCGCGCTTCCGGGGCTGATCGTCATGAGCCCGGAGCTCGACCAGGTGTACGCGACGTTCACGGCGGGCGTTCTGCTGCTGCTCCTCCTCGGGGTCGCGCGGCCCCGACAGGCCCTGCGCTGGGGCTTCCTCGCCGGGTTGGCGTGGTCGTTCGGCCTCTACTTCTCGCTCGCGCTGGAGGTCGTGCTCGCGCCGCTGGCCTTCCTCGTCCTCGCGGCCATCCTGGGCTTCCACGCGACGGGAGACGGGGAGCGCCGCACGCTCCGGTGGCTCGGGCTCTGGCTCGGGGCGTTGGTCGCAGGCGTCGTCGCGCCCTGGATCGCGCTTCGCCTCGCCGGCCATTTCGACATCCTGGCGGTCATCGCGGAGTGCAAGCACAAGCACATGTCGGGCTGGACCGAGCACCTTCCCAAGCGCCCCTGGATGCTCTACGACCTCGTCGACTTCAGCCAGTTCCTCGGCGTGCCCCTCGCGGCGTTCTCCCTCCTGACGCTCGTCCGCACGTCCCCCCGCCGCGGCGCCACGGCGCCCGGACCGTGGCCGGTCCGCTGGGCTGGCTGGATCGCGGATCGCGTCAACCTCTACGCGCTCCTCTTCTGGGCCGTCGTCGCGGTGCTCGACCTCTCGGGTCTCACGCGCGGCGAGGTCGGGCGCCTCTGGATCTTCCTCGGCCCGCTCGCTCTACTCGGCGTCTACCACGGCTTCGCACAGCCGCGGAGGGACGGCCCCCGCTTCGACGCCCTGCTGGTCTCGCAACTCGCCGTGCTCGCGCTCATCGCGGGCCGCTGGTCGACGCCGTAGAGTCTCCTCGCGCCGCCAAGTAGCGGCGACGAGGCCGACGCAGCCTGGCGCGAGTGCTCCCCAGATGTAGTTCAGGTGGATCATCTTGGAGAAGGCGGCGAACATCAACCAGGCGCCGAAGCCGACGGAGGCCGCGTGCGTCGCGGTCCGGCATCGACGCGAGAAAAGAACCCAGACCACTGCCGTTGCAAGGTAGCCAACGCCCAGAAACCACGGCTGGAGGCGATGTGGTACGAAGAACCAGCCTGCGGTGCTGTCTCCTGCGGCATGGTCGACGAGATAATAGAGGAAGGTGGAGGAGACGAAGCGGGTCGGGTCGGCGAGGACGAAAGGCAACAAAACCGCGAGCGCCGTCACCGCGAAGCCGGCGAGCAGCCGCCATCGACCACGCCCGTCGAGCGCAAAGAGGAGCGGCAGCAGGAAGAACGGTGCGGGCAGTAGCTTGCTCGCCTGTGACAGCCCCAGCGCGACGCCTGCGGCGATTGGATGGCGCCGGTCGAAAAGCAGCAAGGCGGCCAGGATGTAGAGTCCGAGGATCAGGTCCGGGATTACGTAGTCGTACAACTCCCGCTGGTAGGTGGGATTGGCGGCGAAGAGGATCGCGGCGAGTGCGGCCAGCCCGGTTCTTCCCCTGCCGAGCCAGACGAACATTCCCAGGATCGAGAGGACGACCCAGAAGAGGTTCGCGACGATCATGCCCCGTGGGTTATGGAACGCCTGCTCGAAGGGCCAGTAGCTGAGGAGGTATCCTGGAAAGTACGGGAAACCGTAGTCGTACGGCAGCCCGAAGAGCCGGACATTGCCCGACGGATCGACCGTCACGTGGGGACGGCCCCGGATGTCTCCACATCCGGCGTTGTTGCGGGTGGCGTACGGGTTCCTCTTGTCGACGGCGAGTGCCCGAATGGCCGAGCGAATGCTTGCACTCATGTCGGCGACCCCGGGATTTGGACGTCGGGCCGATCGGACGCCGTCGCGAAGCTGGTACCCCGCGATTGCCGCCGCCAGCACGCACAGGACGGCCGCGGTCGTCCGGCCACGGAATGCCCGACGCGGAAGCTCGGGAAGTTCCCAGACGCCGATCGAGATCGCTGCCATCGCTAGCAGGAGGGCGCTCGTTTCGACGCCCCAGTCCCATGTGTGGGTGTAGACGAAGTCCAGGGCGACCAACCAGACGACGACTGTGATTGCGAAGAGGACAGCGCGGTCACCGTCGCCGAGTCGCCGTCCGCCGACCGGAGCCGGATTCACGCCGAATGCTGGCTCGTCCGAGGGCTCCACCACCTGGGCTTCCGGCTGTGCGTTCATCATGCGCCTGGCTTCGTACCATGCCCGGACTACGCTGACACGGTAAATTCGCGCTCTTCGCCGCGATGCCGCGGATCGGGTGCTGGGAGAATTGCCCGCGCAGACCGCGTGATATATGACAACGCGCCCATGGTTCCGACCCGGCGGGCGCTGGTCTGGCTCCTCATCTCCTGCGCCCTCTGGGCGTTCGTCGTGCTGCACGTCACGCACGGCTTCCGCCGGGCGAGCTGGCACACCGAGCTCGACGACGGGGACCATTACTCCCACGCGGCCAACGCGCTCATCTTCCTCGACCGGGGCTTCGAGATCTTCCGGCACCCGGGGACGTTCTTCTGCACGAGCCCGAGGACCCCGGAGGTCCAGCGCTTCACCGCGCAGGACTGCCAGGCGAGCGACGTCTGCTCCCTGCGGTATCGCCCGGCGGATCGGCCGCTTTGCGTCGTGTGGGCCGCCTGGGCACAACCCTACCCGCCCGGTCTCCTCCTGTACTCGCTCCCGGACGGACTGCTCTACCGCTTCACCCACTTGAGCTTCGAGGCGGTCAACCTCTTCAGCCTCTTCAAGTACATCCTCGCGGCCCACCTGCTCGTCTGGATCCTCTTCCGGATGCTCTTCGCCCCCGCCCGCGACGACGACCTGCCGGGCGGGGTCGCCTGGAACCCGATCGACCCGTGGCTCCGCTGGGGCCTCTTCGGGCTCCTCTACCTCGACACGATGAAGTGGGCGATCGACGGCTTCTACGACCCCATCGCGGTGGCGCCCGTCTTCCTGGCCGTCTACTTCCTCATCAAACAGCGGGGGACGGACGCGCTCCTCTCGCTCGCAGTGACGATGTTCCTGCACTTCCGCGGGCTCTGGTACGCGCCGCTCGTCCTCTTCGCCGTGTGGCAAATCGTCGTCGGACGCGAGTGGCGAGAGCGGCCCAGCCGAACCGGAACGAAACTCGTTCTCGCCGCGCTGATGTTCGGGTTCGCTGGCTACGCCTTTCTCCTGCTGCGTTCGACTGTGGCCGCGTTTCCGCACACGAACCCGGCGTTTTCCCGCGGCCTCGTCCCGAGCAAGGCGCCGCTGTGGAGCTTCGGCGTACCGGTCGTGATGGTCGTCTGGTACCTGCTCTGGGCGAGGCAATGGGCGCTCGCCTCGGTCATCGCCTGGCAGACCTTCACGCTCGTCCAGACGCCCCAGGTCATGCCGTGGCACACGCTGTTCCTCGTGCCGCTGTTCGCGCTCGCCCGCTGGAAGGGCGAGCGCGGGGCGCAGCTCGCGACGCTCGTCTTCTACGTTGCGGAGATCACGACCGTCTTCGGCTTCGACGGTCTCCCTCTGCCCGGGCAGTTACTCTCCGCCCTCGTGACCCACTGGGGGCCGATGCACTGGTGAGCGGCGCCGAGCGGGGCGCCTACGCCTGCGCGCGGCGCGCGGGGGCCGAGGCCTGACGCTCGTAGTACTCGAGCGCGCGGCGGATGCCCGTCTCGAAGTCGATCGCGTGCGTGAAGCCGAGCTTGCGCTGCTTCTGCGTGTCGCCGCCGCGGGCGTGGACGCCGGCGGGCTTGTCCGACATCCCGCGGACCTCGGGCGCGTAGCCGCAGAGCTTCGCGGCCGTGCGCGCGAAGTCGATGAAGCTCGTGAGGAGGCCCGTCGAGAGGTTTACCGCGTCCGCGTCGTCGATCTGGTCCATCGTCGCGACGGCGCCTTTGACGCAGTCGTCGATGTGGATGAAGTCGCGCATCTGGGTTCCGCTGCCCCAGACCTGGAGGAGTTTCTCGCCGCGGTGGGCGAGCGCTCGCTTGCAGATGCTCGGGAAGGGATAGGTGTCGTCCTGGTCCTCGCCATAGCCCGAAAAGGGCCGGTAGCAGATCGACTTGAGCCCGTGCTTCTCGTGGGCGAGGCGGGCGAGGTATTCGATCGTCAGCTTGGCCCAGCCGTAGGACATGTCGGGCATGCCGATGTCCTCGGCGAAGTCGATCATGTCCTCTCGGAGCAGGACGTAGCCCTTCTCGCGCTGGTACTTGATCGGGTAGGCCGCGCTCGAGCTGAAGCAGAGCGTCTTCGGAGGCCGGACCTGCTTGGCCCACTGCCAGTAGGCCGCGTCGATCGAGAGATCGTCGGCGACGGCAATCGGGTTGTTCTCGATCATCAGCCGGCCGCCGACCATCGCGGCGAGGTGGATGACGTAGTCGTACTCGGCGTGCGGCGTGCGCTCGAAGAAGTCCCGGCAGTCCTCGCGGTCGAACTCGAAGCGGTCGAAGTCGCGGGGCTCGAAGAGCGGCCAGCCGTCGCCGGGGTCGATGCCGCCGGTGAGCGGCGCGATGCAGTCGACGACGTGGACGGCGTCGCCGTGGTCGAGAAAGTACTTCACGAAGTGGCGCCCGACGAAGCCCGCGCCGCCGGTGATCAGGACCTTACGCATGGGAGAAGTGCCTCCGGTAGAGCTCGAAGGCCCAGGCCGCGCGGCCGGGCAGGTAGGCGATCAGCGACTCGGGGTCCTTCGCGAGATCCTGGACCAGCGCCAGGTTGTTCTCGTAGCCCAGGTACTCCTGCCGCATGTCGCGCACGAGGTCGTGGACGTTTCGGTCCTGGTAGACGGAGGCCTCGCCGAAGACGACGTGCCGGCCCTTCGCCTGGACATAGTAGGCCGCCCAGATATCGTCCATCCGGCCGATGTGGGGGTAGAGGAAGTAGTCCTTCAGGACCGCGCCCGAAAGGAAGGTGTTCTGCGAGTTGAACGGCGCCGGCTTGTCGGCGGCGATCGGGAAGCGCGACCGGTCGAACTTGCACTCGGGGGCGTGCTCCATGCGGCAGATCGCGTCGATGTCGGGGTCGCCGTTCCAGAAGTCGGCCTGGACGTCGGCGTGGACGACCTTGCGGGTCCGCTTCTCGTAGTTGCGCTTGGGCAGGAGCTGGAGCGGGTAGCCGCGGTGCCAGAGCTCGGAGTGGTTCGTCGCCCCGATCGGATCGAAGGCCGGCAGGTCGGTCTGGTAGTAGTTCGCCTCGACGTCCTGTCCGACGAAGAGCCGCTCGCCCCAGCCCTCCAGCGGGATGTTGTCGTCGTCCACGACCGCGACCACGTCGGCCTTCATGTCGTGGGCGACGAGGAGCCCGAAGTTGCGGCGCTGGATGCAGTTCCAACCGATCGCGTCGGAGAGGGACTTGTCGTAGCGCTCCTGCGCGGCCGGGTCGAGGTACTGCCCGCGCTCGAGCCGGTAGTCCTTTGGCGTCTTCTGGTCGCCGATGACGACGAGGTCCCAGCCGGCCATCCGGTCGAACTTGTGGATTGCCTCGGTCGGAGGGTTGATCGTGGTGGTGACGATGACCTTCTTCATGCCGCCTTTCCCTGCTGCTCGCGCAGCAGTCGTTCCGGGGGGGCCAGCCGGACGCGAACCCCGATCCGGAAGTACTCGAAGTTGCGGGCGAACGTGTTCTGTGACGCGCCCTCCGTCCGGGCGCGCCAGACGCCGGGCAGCTCGATGACCCGGACGCCGAGGCGAAGCGGCTTGATGAGCGTCTCGAAGAGGAACGGGTGCCGCAGCTCTTCCCAGCGGATGGCCTGCACGAGGCGGGTCGGGAAGATCCGGTAGGCGTACGTCATGTCCGAGAGCCGGGTCCAATAGAGGAGCGCGAAGAGCTTCTGGAAGACCAGGTTGGAGGCGAGCTTGACGGAGTTGTAGCCATGGAAGCCGCCGCCCTCGACCCAGCGGCTGACGGTCGCGATGGCGTCCGGGTTCGCGCGCGCGGCCTCGATGAGCTTGGGGACGAGCGCGGGGTCGGTCTCGAGGTCGCTCGCCATCATGAGGGTGTGGCTGCCGCGGGCGAGGTCGAAGGCCTCCCGCATCGCCCCGCCCAGGAAGGGGAGGGTCTGCTTGTGGACGGCGATCAGATCGCCGAGCCGCGCCCGCAGCTTCTCGACTTCGGCCAGGCTCTCGGGCGTCGTCTTGTCCGCCACGACGACGAGGATTTCGCGGACGTCCTTCTTCGAGCTTCCGAGGATCGTGTCGACGGTCTGGACGAGCGAGTAGGTCTCGTTCATCACCGGCAGGAGCACGGTGACGTCCGTAAACCCTTCCGTCCTGGGGTACTCCCGAGCCATCGCTGGATTGCCTCCGGCCTGCGGCGCCGCCCGACCACTTCCGAGGAAAAGGCGGACTTTGTACTACCGGACGGGCGGGCGAGGCAAGCGAGGTGGCCGTTGGATGGCGAAATCTGCTGGGCGGATTCGCTCGACTGCCGGCTGCGTGGCGCGGCCAGAGTGGAAGTGCGCGATCCGGCTTCATGCCAAGCGCCTCTCGGTCCAACTTCCCGCGGCTTACTGGCAGCACAACGTGCCGGAAACCTGAACAACGCTGCCAGTCGTGTCGATGAACCACCCATCGTGGGCGAGGCAATCGTTCATGCTGCTTCCATCCCAGACGGATCGCGAGACGTTGCCGTTGCTGAGACCGGTCGGCCAGGAGGTTCCACAGACGACATCGTCCTCCGCCGGCCCGACAAAAAAGGCGCTCCATGCCGCGCAAGCCGGCCCATTCGGCCCGCAAATTTCGCTGCCATCTCCGAGGACGTCGTTGCTACAGCCGTTGCAAAAGGCGACCTCGGAGGCGATCAGGTAGCGGTTCTTGTTGGAGGCTTGGCCCGACCACCAGGCGTTCCAATCGGGAAGGTGGCAGACGTGCCACCCGGCGGCGCAGAGACCCGCCGCATCGTGGACCGCCGTTTGGCACGACGTACCCTCGCAGTCGCAGCCGACCATGGGGTTCTGTCCCCACTGCTGGCCGACGATACCGTTTGCGCAGCCGCCTGGAATCGAACCGGTCGTGCCTGCGTCGGTGGAAGGGCCGGTAGGCCCCGTCGCGCCGGTAGGCCCCGTCGCGCCCGTGGGCCCCGTCGCGCCAGCCTCACCGGTCAGTCCCGTTGACCCAGCAGCACCGGCCGGCCCCGTAGCGCCCTGGCAAGCCGAAAGTCCCAAAGCCGCTGCGACCACGTAACGATGAGCCCGTCGCATGACTGGAACCTCCGGCCGAGCGTCCAAGGGCATACTACCTCGTCTCGACCGTATCAAGAAGGGGCACTTTTTCATCGAATCGAAGGACGCCAGATGGCCCGCCCGGCCCGGCGCCGTGGCCAGGGGGAGAGGACGTCTGGCCACCCTCCGAGTCTTGCGTGGAACGGGTCGCTTCACGCGTTGGAGAGGCGAGACGAGACGAGACGTTGGAACGGTCGTCGTTCGCGCGCACATCGGGATCTGTCGGCCTCGCGAGCGGACGATTTTGGTCGAGCGCTTCGCGCACGTCGTTTCTCTGCACGTGCTCGATCGACATGACGGCTTCCGCCGCGTCACCGTCCGGTTCGAACACGTCCGCATCTTCTGCGGGCTGGTCCTGCGCCAGTCGTCCCAATCTGAACTGGCGGTTTGCGTCGAGCCGTAAAAGCTCCCGCTTCGCGTTTCTCGATCTCGCCTTTTCACTGTCATGCGTTGCTCACCGGACTGCGCACGCCGCCCCTGTCCAGTTCGCGTCCTGCCTGCGAGTAGAGAAAGCGTGGAAACCCGAGCGCGAAGCGGTCCGTTTACACGCGGCGGACGTCGTCGAGGCGCGAGAGGTAGTCGATCGGGGGCGGGGGCGGTGGCTGGAGGGCTCCCGGCTCGCCGAGCGCGCCGAGGCGCCGGCCGAAGGCGAGGAGGATGTCCTTGGTCGGGCGGAAGACGTCGAAGAGGCTTCCGTACTGCTCGACCGCGTTGGCGAGGCCGGTGAGCGCGCCCACCTCGGCGTAGCCCCTCCGTAGGAGGTCCTGGAGCGAGTTGCCCAGGGCGGCGAGGCTGTAGCCGTAGCCGGTCACCATGTCCGCGGCGACGCGCAGGACCCCGAGCGCGGGCAGGATTCCGTCCGCGAAGAGGACGAGCGCGGCCTGGAAGTAGTTGTAGATGGGCACGAGCCGCCGCCCGTACGGCGAGAAGCGGGCGGGCGGCGAGCGCCGCTCGAGGTGGATGAAGATCCGGTCGACGACGTCGCCCTTCGCGAGCGACCGCGTCCGCTCGAGGACCTCGGCCTTCTGGTCGGGGTAGACCGAGCAGGCGTCGAGGATCTCCCCGAGGGTCGCCTCGCCGACACGTCCCGAGAGCAGATCGGCGAAGAGGGAGTAGATGTAGGCGTCGGCCTCGGCGTCGTCGCCGAAGAGGACCTCCCGGCAGTCGGCGGGCACGCGGCCGCGCCCCTCGAGCAGGACGGGCAGCTTGTAGCCCACCTGGTTGCGCATCGCGCGGAAGCGGCCGCGGATGAAGTTCGAGAGGTTCGGCTTGAGGACGAACTCGTCCCAGGCCACGCCGTCGAGCCGCAGCTTGTGCTCGAGGACGCGGCGCATCTGGCGCGGGCTGCCGCTGACGATGCAGATGCGGTGGAGCCCGGACGAGCGGATCTCGCGCACCAGTGCCGGGGCGCCGGCGATGCTGCGCTTCTGCTCGGCCCGCTGGAGCGCCGTGCGCAACAGCCCGCGGACGGTGTCGAACTCGGTGTCGAGGTAGGTCTTGTCGAGATCCCAGCGGAAGGCGCGCCGCCAGGCGATGGGCGCCTCGGGCGGCGCCTCCTCCACCTCGCGGTCGTGCCGCCGGCCCCTTCCCGGCAGGGGCTCCTGTGGCGGTTCGCCCACGCGGGCGCCGACGTCCCCGGATTCGATCTTCGCCGGGCGTTTGAATTTCACGTCGCGACCTCGGCGGACGCAGCGGCGGGTCCGCCCCACAGCTCCGCAACGCCCGCCGGCAGGTCCGCCGCCACCGCCTTCGCCGCGACCCGGCAGGCGTTCTGGATCGCGGGCGCGCCCGATCGCGGGTGGGCGCGCAACAGGAGCCTTTCGTAGCCGAGGAGCGGCGCGCCGCCGTACTGCTCCCAGTCGGTGAGCTGCTTGAGCTGGGTGACGCCACCCGACAGCATGGCGAGGCCGACGCGCCAGAGGAGCCGCTGTTTCTGCGCGTAGCGGGCGAGGTCGACGACCAGGTGGTTGACGCCGTCGAGCAGCCGGATGACGGCGTTTCCGACGAAGCCGCCGCAGACGATGACGTCGGCGCGCCCCTCCGGGATGTCCACCGCCTCGACGTTGCCGACGAAGTCTATTCCGGGCGTCGCCCGCAGCCGCGCGTGCGCCTCGACCACGGCCGGCGGGCCGCGCCCGGGATCGCGGTCAATCGAGAGCAGCGCGACGCGCGGCCTCGGGTTGCGGCTGACCGCGCGCGCGTACGTCGTCCCGAGCGCCGCGAAGGCGCACAGTTCGGCCGCCGTCGGATCGAGCGTCGCGCCGATGTCGAGCAGCAGCGTGAACGGGTCGCCATGCCGCCCGCGCCGCAGCTCGGTCGGATAGACCGCCGCGAGCCCCGGGCTGGTGATGCCCGGCAGCAGGCGGAGGTGCTCGCGGCAGGCGGCGAGGATGTCGGCCCCCGCGCCCGCGCTGACCGCCGCGTCGGCCTCCCCCGCCGCGAGCAGCCGGACGGCCCCGTAGAGCGCCGTCCGCGGCAGCGTTCCCCCGGCGTGGCGAACCTCGATGTGCTCGGGGTTGTGCGGCAGCCGGTTCAGCCGCGCGGTGATCTCC
>DAIDIT010000014.1 GCA_027451705.1 Pseudomonadota bacterium | reverse complement strand
TGCGCCTCGTCCGCGCCTAGCCCGCCCGCGCGGGGACGAACGACATGGCGCGCTCGGCGAGCGCGGCGATCGTGAGCGAGGGGTTCACGCCGGGGTTTGCGGAGATCGCCGCGCCGTCCACGACGTAGAGGCCCGGGTAGCCGAAGACGCGGTTGGCGGAGTCGATCACCCCGTCCTCGGCCGTCTCGCCCATGCACGCGCCCCCGAGGATGTGCGCCGTCGTCGGGGTCCCGAGGACCAGCTCCGTCACCATGCTCTGCGGGAAGCCGCCGATCTTCTCCCCGACGCGCCGGGCGAGGTCGCTCGCCTCCGGCATCGAGGCGGTCGGCGCAGGCCCCTCCGCGAGGCGCGTCGTCAGCCGGCCGCCGCGGGTCAGCTCCATCGAGAGGTGGCCGTCGACCGTCCGCATGTAGAGCAGGATCATCGTCGAGCGGGCCCAGTCCTGCACCAGCAGCGTGCGGAGGAACTGGAGCGGCCGGCGGGCCATCACGGAGGCGGCGCGGCCGAGGCGGGCTGGCGCCGAGGCCCCATCGGCCTGGGGCACGCCGAGGAGCCGGAAGAAGCCCGAGCCGGCCGGGTAGCGGACCGGCTCCAGGTGGCTGTGCGCGTCGGTGTGCAGGATGCTGCCGATCGCGATGCCGGCCGACATGTCGCGGTCGCCGCGGGTCGAGACCACCCCGAGCAGCGACTCGGAATTGGTCCGGACGAACGCTCCGACGCGGTCGCCGAGGGCGGGCAGGCCGTCCGCGCGCGCCTTCATCCGCAAGAGCAGCGGCACCGTGCCGAGCACGCCGCCCGCGAAGACGACGTGCGCCGTCCGAAAGGTCGTCGCGCCGTGCGGCTGCTTCGCCGTCACCGCGTAGCCGCCGTCGATGGGCGCGACGAAGGTGACCTCGCTGTCGGCCTCGAGCCGCAGGCCGCCCTTCTCGGCCAGGTAGAGGTAGTTCTTGTCGAGGGTGTTCTTCGCATTGTAGCGGCAGCCGATCATGCAGCCGCCGCACTCCCGGCAGCCGGCGCGCTCGGGGCCACGCCCGCCGAAGTAGGGGTCGGGCACCGTCTTGCCGGCCTCGCCGAAGTAGACCGCGACGCGCGCCCGCTCGAAGGCGGACTCGCGGCCGAGGTCCCGCCCGACCTCGCGGACGACCTCGTCGGCGTAGGTCAGGTTCGGGTTCTCGGTCGCCCCGAGCATCTTCAGGACGGTGTCGTAGTGCGGCGCGAGCTCGCGCTTCCAGTCCGCGAGGCGGCCCCACGAGGCGGCGGTGAAGAAGGCGTCCTTCGGGGTGGGCAGGGTGTTCGCGTAGACGAGCGAGCCGCCGCCGACGCCCACGCCCGACAGCGCCGTGACGTGGCGCAGGAACGTCATCTGGAACAGCCCCCGCCAGCCGAGCCGCGGCATCCAGAGCCAGCGCTCGAGGTCCCAGTTCGTCTCCGGGAAGTCCGAGGCCGACAGCCGCCGCCCCTTCTCGAGCAGCAGCACCCGGTGGCCCTTCTCGACGAGCCGCAGCGCCGAAACCGATCCCCCGAACCCCGACCCGACGACGACGTAGTCCCAGTCGATGTCCATGGCGCCTACGGTAGTGCAGCCCGCGCCCGCCGACACGGCTTTTCACCAGGAGGAGCCGAGACCACTCTCGACATCGACGTCGCGGTCTTGGACCTTCGGTTCACCGACGATCCCGCGCTCGGCGAGGCCGTCCGCCGAGCCGAGGCGCGCCCGCTCGAAGGTGCCGTGCTGCGCGTCATCGGTGCCGCGGACTCGTTGCACGCGATGCTGCGCGCCGCCGCGGACGCCGCCCGCCGCCGATCCAAGCGGCTCCAGGACCTCTCGGACGCGCAAGGCCTGCTCGAACGCGATCCCGTCCGAGTTGACGCGCGAAGAGCGCGCCCTCCTCGACGGCCCGGTCCACTGACGCCGCCGCGGCGGGCCACGGACGCGCGGTCTGACGCCGCGGGCGAGGCTCCGGAAGCCCGGGACGCCTCGGGATGGCTCTGCTTGCACCGCTCGGGGGCTTTCGACGCGGGGCCGGACCCCGGGGACGTTACGCCCAAGGCGCCTGGCGTGGTTCCCGAGGCGGCGGAGGCGCCTTCGCCGACGAGGGATGGGCGTCCCGAGGCGATGGCCGCGTGTCCCGAAGCGATGACCGCGTCACCCGAAGCGATGACCGCGTCACCCGAAGAAATGGCCGCGTCACCCGAAGCGACGGAGCTGCCGCCGAAGGTGAAGGAGGTGACACCCGAGGCCTTGGATGCGTTGCCGGAAGCCATGGACGTGCTGCCAAAAGCTCGGGAAGCGCCGCCCGAAGCTGCGGCGATGCTTCCGAAACGTTGGGCGGCGTCGCCGGAGACTTGGGCGGGTCCGGATCGTTCAGCGGCTGGACGGTCCAACGTTCGGGCGGCGCGGCCGGACTGTCGGGCGACGTCGCCGGAGCTTTGGGCAGCGCCGACGCGGGCTCCGGCAGCGCGGCCCGAGGTTTGGGCGGCACTGCCTTGGCTTTGGGCGGCAGGTCTTCGTCCAGAGGCTGGACAATCGAGGCCTCGGGCTGTCTGGGAGTCGGACGATCTTCGACCCCCGCGGCCTCCGGCGCCCCGGTTCAGAAGCGCAGGCCGCGCTTCTCGGAGCGCGCGCGGATGGAGCGGACGAGCGCGGGATAGCCCACCGGCAGCAGGCGCTGGAGCTTGTCGATCCAGAAGGCGTCCCATCCGACGAGGACGCGCGGGGCGTCGCGGGCGACGGCGCGCCAGATGATCGCGGCGGCCTTTTCGGGACTGAGCTTCGCGACGGCGTCGAAGCTTCTTTCGAGCTCACCTTCCTGGACCGTCTCTCCGCGGCTGGTCTCGAGCATCCTGCCGTTGCGGGCGATGTTGGTGCGCACCCCGCCGGGATGGACGCAGGTCACGTGGACGCTGCTGCCGTGCAGCTCCTGGCGCAGCGCCTCGGTGTAGCCGCGGACCGCGAACTTCGCGGCGTTGTAGGCGGCCTGGCCGGGCACGGCGATGATCCCGAAGATGCTCGAGAGGTTCACGAGGTGGGCGTCGGGCTTCTCGCGGAGCTGCGGCAGGAAGGCCTCGGTGCCGCGCACGACGCCCCAGAAGTTGATCTCGAAGAGCCACTGGAAGTCCTCGCGCTTCATCCGCCCGACGGTGGCGGCGAGGGAGACGCCGGCGTTGTTGACGACGGCGTCGGCCCCGCCGAGCTCGCGCGCGACGTCCGCGGCGAAGGCGCTCACGGCGCCGTCGTCGCGCACGTCCACCTCGCGCACGAGGCACGGCGCCCCGGCGAGCCGCGCGGTCTCCTCGACGGCGTCGCGCTTCCAGTCCGCGAGGGCGAGCCGTGCTCCGGCCCTCGCGGCCTGCAGGGCGAGCGCCCGTCCGATGCCGGAGCCCGCGCCGGTGATGGCGACGACCTTGCCCGAGAGCGTCTTCACGAGGCCTCCTAGATGCGCGGCGTTTGCGCCGGGAGCAGCTCGTAGGCCGCGGCGTCGAAGCGGCGCGTCCGGGCGCGGAACTCGAAGGTGAAGCCGGGCCAGAGCGTGGTGTTGCGGCCGCTGCGGGTGAGGTACCAGCTCGAGCAGCCGCCGGTGTTCCAGACGCTGCGGGCGAGCCGCCGCTGGAGCCAGTCGTTGTAGCGCGCCTGGGCCTCGGGCTTCACGTCGATCGCGGCGCCGCGCGCCTCGGCCGCCCGCAGGCAGCACTCGATGTAGCGGGCCTGGCTCTCGATCATGAAGACCATCGAGGTGTGGCCGAGGCCGGTGTTGGGCCCGACGACGAGGAAGGCTTTGGGGAAGCCCGCGACCGTCGTGCCCAGGTACGCCTGCGGGCCGTCGCGCCAGGCCTCGTTCAGGTCGCGCCCGCCTCGGCCGCGGACCGGAAACGGGGCGACGGCCTCGGCGGCCACAAAGCCGGTCGCGAGGATCAGCGCGTCCAGGGGCCGCTCGCGCCCGTCCTCGGTGCGCACGCCGCGCTCGGTGACCTCGCGGATGCCCTCGGTCACGAGCTCGACGTTGGGCCGCTGGAGCGCCGGGTACCAGTCGTTCGAGGGGAGGACCCTCTTGCAGCCCATCCGGTAGCGCGGGATCAGCTTTGCGCGCAGCGCGGGGTCGCGCACGCTGCGCGCGAGGTGGCGGCGCGCGACGATCGCCCCGACCGAGAGCAGACGCGGGAAGCGGAAGAAGCCGGGCGCGAGCGCCTCGTTCTTCCAGTAGATGGCGAGCCGCGCGAGCCGCTGCAACAGCGGCCAGCGCGCGTAGGCCATGCGCCAGCGCTCCGGGATGGGGTGGTCGGGCTTGGGGAGGATCCACGGCGGGGTGCGCTGGAAGACGTGGAGCCGGCCGACGCTCGGCGCGATGGCGGGGACGATCTGCACCGCGCTCGCGCCCGTGCCCACGACGCCGACGGCCTTGCCCTCGAGCGGGTAGGCGTCGTCCCAGCGGGCCGAGTGCATCGTCTTGCCGCGGAAGCGGTCGAAGCCGGGGATGTTGGGGTAGGCCGGGCGCGAGAGGCCGCCCGCGCAGAAGACGAGGAAGCGCGCGTCGTGGGTCCGCCCGTCGGAGGTGGCGTAGCGCCAGCGGCAGGCCGCCTCGTCGAACTCGGCGGAGGTGACCTCGGTGCCGAGCCGGAGATGCGGGCGCAGGCCGAATCCGTCGGCGCAGTGCTCGAGGTAGGCCTGGATCTCCCCGCGCGGCGCGTAGCTGCGCGACCAGCGCGGGTTGGGCGCGAACGCGTAGCAGTAGAGGTGCGACTGCACGTCGCAGGCGCAGCCCGGGTAGTGGTTGTCCCACCAGGTGCCGCCGACGCGCGGGTTGCGCTCGTAGATCGTGAAATCGTCCCAGCCCGCGCGCTTCAGCCGGACGCCCATCGCCAGCCCGGCGAAGCCCGCGCCGACGATGGCGACCTCTCGATCGGCACGGCGTTCCCCCATCCGCGGCCCCCGCTACTCCTCGCCCTCGAAGTAGTCGACCTGGCTCGCGTCCTTGAAGACCCAGCGCTTGCTCTCCTTCCCGCCGAGCTCGCCGTGGCGGCAGGCGACCTTGCCGGAGTCGGGGTACTCGACGACGTCGACGGAGCCCGGGAGGGGGACGCCGAGGGCTAGGTAGACGAGCGGCTCGACGCCGTCGTTGACGAGCTGGTGGGCGAGCCCGCCGACGGGGAAGGAGACGAAGTCGCCGGGCCCGATGGGCGTCTCGCCCTCGGTGGTCCGCACCTTGGCCTTGCCCGAGAGGACGAAGAGCGCCTCCTCGGTGCCGTGGTGGCGGTGGAGCGGGAACGAGCGCTTGCCGGGGGAGAGCTCCCAGAGGCCGCACGAGACGCGCTCGCCGCCGAGCGGCTTGCGGCGGTTGCCGAACTTGCCGCGGGTGAGGGCGTCGGCCCAGGGGATCTCGGACGAACGGACGATCTTCACGCGGGATGCCTCCTCTCGAGGGGGAGCGCAGTCTACCACGGCCGCCCGCGTTGCCCGGGGCGCGACTCTTGCCTACAATGGCGGCCCGATGACGGTCCGGTTCCGCGGCTCCTGGGTGGCGCTGATCACGCCGTTTCGCGGCGGCGAGGTGGACGAGGCCGCGCTGCGGGGGCTCGTCGACCGGCAGCTCGCCGCCGGCACCGACGGGCTCGTGCCCTGCGGGACGACGGGCGAATCCGCGACGCTGACGGCCGAGGAGCGCGAGCGGGTGATCGCGGTCGTCGTCGAGAGCGCCGCCGGCCGCGTTCCGGTGCTCGCGGGCGGGCCGGGCAACGACACGGCGGCGGCGGTCCAGAGCGCGCGGCGCGCCAAGGCGGCCGGCGCGGCCGGCGTGCTCGCGGTCACGCCCTACTACAACAGGCCGACGCAGGAGGGGCACTACCGCCACCTCGCGTCGATCGCCGAGGCCGGGCTGCCGGTCGTCGCCTACAACGTCCCCTCGCGGACGGGCACGGACCTTCTGCCCGACACGGTGCGGCGGCTCTGGGAGGCGAGAGCCATCGCGGGCGTCAAGGAGGCGACCGGCTCGATGGCCCGCCTGCTCGAGATCCGCGAGCGCGCGGGCGACGGCCTCGACCTGCTCTCGGGGGACGACGCCACGATCGCGCCGTTCGTCGCCTGCGGCGGCCACGGCGTCATCTCGGTCTCGGCGAACGTGGTGCCGCAGCGGGTCCGCGCCCTCGTGCACGACGCGCTCGCGGGCCGGCTCTCCGCCGCGGTGGCGGAGCAGCTCCGGCTCGCCCCGCTGCACCGGGCCCTCTTCGCGGAGAGCAACCCGATCCCGATCAAGGCCGCGATGGCGATGCTGGGCCGCTGCGGACCGGAGATCCGGCTGCCGCTGACGCCGCTTTCCGAGGCGAACGTGCCGGGTCTCCGGGCATGTCTCGCCGAACTGGAGGAGCTGTAGATGATACGCGCGATCGTCACGGGGGTGGCGGGCCGGATGGGCAGCCTCCTCGTGCGCGCGGTGCGCGACGCCGAAGGGTTCCAGCTCGTCGGTGCCACCGAGCGGCCGGGCACCGCCGCGGTCGGCCTGGACGCGGGGCTCGCCGCGGGGCTCGGCATGCTCGAGGTCGCGGTCTGCGACAACCTCGCGAAGGCGGTCGAGCTGTCGGGCGGCGCCGACGTCGTCATCGACTTCACCCAGGCGCAGGCGTCGGTCGCGCACGCGGCGGTCTGCGCCGAGCACCGCCTCGGCCTCGTGGTCGGCTCGACGGGTTTCTCCCCGGACGCGCGCGAACGGATGGCCGCGGCCGCGAAGTCGATCCCGATCGTCATGGCGCCGAACATGAGCGTCGGCGTCAACCTCATGATCCGGACCGCGGCCGAGCTGGCCAAGGTCCTCGGCAACGCCTACGACGTCGAGATCCTCGAGCTGCACCACCGCCACAAGATCGACGCGCCCTCGGGCACGGCGCTCCGGCTCGGCGAGGTCATAGCCGAGGCGCTCGGCCGCAATCCGCAGAAGACGCTGACGTTCGCGCGCAAGGGGCCGATCGGCGAGCGCAGCCACGGCGAGATCGGCGTGCAGGCGCTGCGCGGCGGCGACGTGGTCGGCGAGCACACGGTCCTCTTCCTCGGCGACGGCGAGCGGATCGAGCTGACGCACCGCTCGACGACCCGCGACGGCTTCGCGACCGGCGCGGTCCGGGCGGCGCGCTGGCTCGCCGGCCGCGCCCCGGGGCTCTACTCGATGCAGGACGTCCTCGGGATCTGAGGACCGCCCGTGCGCATCGCGCGCCTGCGGGCGGTCGGAGGGGAGGGCGCGGGAGAGTTCCACCGGCTCGAGGGCGGGCTCGCGATCCCGATGCGCGGCGGCGGCCCGCCGCGGGCCTTCGACCCCGCGGACCTGCTCGCGCCGGTGACGCCGACCAAGATCGTCGCGGTGGCGCGCAACTACCGCGACCACGCCCGCGAGCTCGGGAACGAGCCGCCCGCGACGCCGCTCTTCTTCCTCAAGCCGCCCTCGTCGGTCGTCGGCCCCGGCGAGCCGATCCGGCTGCCGCCCTGGTCGGCCGAGGTCCACCACGAGGCCGAGCTGGCCGCGGTGGTCGGCCGGCGGCTGCGCAACGTGTCGCCCGAGCGGGTGCGCGAGGGGCTCCTCGGCTTCACCTGCCTCAACGACGTCACCGCGCGCGACGTGCAGCGGTCCGAGAAGCACTTCACCCGCAGCAAGGGTGCGGACAGCTTCTGCCCGGTCGGCCCCTGGATCGAGACCGAGCTTCCGGCGGGCGAGATCGCCGTCGAGTGCCGGGTCGACGGCGAGGTCCGGCAGCGCGGGGCGGCCTCCGAGATGATCTTCCCGATCGAGCGGCTGGTCGCCTTCGTGAGCGAGGTGATGACCCTCGAGCCGGGCGACGTGATCTCGACCGGCACGCCCGCGGGGGTCGGCCCGCTGCGCGCCGGGCAGACGGTCGAGGTCGAGATCACCGGCATCGGCGTGTTGCGCAACCCGGTGGTGGCCTAGATGAACCCCCTCGTCTTCTCGGCGCCGGAGAACCCGATGGTGCGGCTCGACGCGACGATCGCCGAGCTGCGACGCGCGGGCCGGCCGGTCTTCGACTTCGGCGTCGGCGACCCGGTCGAGCCGACGGCGCCGTTCCTCGTCCGGGCGCTCAAGGACGCCGTGCCCGCCGTCGGCCGCTACCCTCGCGTCGCCGGAACGCCCGCGCTGCGCGCCGCGATCGCCGCCTACCTGCGCCGGCGCTTCGACGTCGACCTCGACCCCGACCGGCAGATCCTGCCCGCCGCGGGCGCGAAGGAGGCCATCTTCCACCTGCCGCTCTGCCTGATCGATCCCCGCTCCGACCGGCGCGCGGTCGTCTACCCGGACCCGGGCTACCCGATCTACGAGCGCGGGGCGGCGTTCGCGGGCGGCGAGCCGCACCCGGTCCGCCTGCGGGAGGATCGCGGCTGGCGCGTCGAGCCCGGGGACCTCCCCGAGGCGCTGCTCGCCCGCACCGCGATCCTCTGGCTCGACCACCCGAACAACCCGACGGGTTCCGTCGCCCCGCGCGCCTACCTCGAGCGGGTGGCCGAGGCCTCGCGCCGCTTCGGCTTCGTCGTCGCCGCCGACGAATGCTACGCCGACGTATACGACGCGGGGACGGAGCCGCCGCTCTCCTACCTTCAAGTCGCCCGCGAGCGCGCGACCGCGATCCACTCGCTGAGCAAGCGGAGCGGCATGACGGGGATGCGCTCGGGCTTCATGGCCGGCGATTCGGAGATCATCTCCGCGCTCCGCCGCTTCCGCCCCTCGCTCGGGACCGCCTCGCAGGAGTTCGTGCAGGCGGCCGCCACCGCCGCCTGGGGCGACGACGCCCACGTCCGCGAACGCAACGCGTCCTTCGCCGA
The DNA here is from genome assembly GCA_027451705.1 of Pseudomonadota bacterium. Lineage (GTDB taxonomy): Bacteria > Myxococcota > Myxococcia > Myxococcales > JAKAPL01 > JAKAPL01. The sequence goes on along the minus strand of DAIDIT010000014.1, from coordinate 6,133 downwards.
GAAGCGGCGCCTCCTGCGCGCCTTCCTGGAGCGGCGCGGCCTCCGCGTCACCCCCGGAACGGCGGGCCTCTACCTCTGGGTCGAGCTGCCGGGCCGGCGATCGAGCGAGGGCTGGGCGCTCGCCCTCGCTCGCCGGACGGGAATCGTCGTCCAGCCGGGCGCGTTCCTCGGGCCGGGTGGCGAGGGCTACGTCCGCTTCGCGCTCGCCCCCTCCGTCGAGAGCTGCCGCCGTGCGACGCAGGTCTGGGAAGAGAGCGGCGCCGACACCCCCGCCCCGGAGTGAGCGATGGAGCACCTGGACCACCTCCAACCGATCATCGAGGCCGCCTGGGAGGACCGCGCCCGCCTCCAGGAGGACGACACGATCGGCGCCGTCCACGGCGCCATCGCGGCCCTCGACCGCGGCGAGCTTCGCGCGGCCGAGAAGATCGACGGGGAGTGGGTCGTCAACGTCTGGGCCAAGCAGGCGATCCTGCTCTACTTCGGCCTCGCGCAGATGCACCACCTCGAGGTCGGCCCCTTCGAGTACTACGACAAGATCCCGCTCAAGCACGGGCTCGAGCGGGCGGGGGTGCGGGTCGTGCCGCCCGGCGTCGCGCGCTACGGCTCCTTCCTCGAGCGCGGCGCGATCCTGATGCCCGGCTACGTCAACATCGGCGCCCGCGTCGGTGCCGGGACGCTCGTCGACACCTGGGCCACGGTGGGGAGCTGCGCGCAGATCGGCAAGGAGGTCCACCTCTCGGGCGGGGTCGGCATCGGCGGCGTGCTCGAGCCGCCGACCGCCTCGCCGGTGATCGTCGAGGACCACTGCTTCGTCGGCAGCCGCTGCGTGCTCGTCGAGGGTGTCGTGGTGGAGGAGGGCGCGGTGCTCGGCGCGAACGTCGTCGTCACCTCCTCGACGCCGATCGTCGACGTGAGCGGGACGGAGCCCAAGACGCTCAAGGGGCGCATCCCGGCGGGGAGCGTGGTGGTCCCCGGGAGCCGCCCCAAGCGCTTCCCCGCGGGCGTCTTCAACGTCCCCTGCGCGCTGATCATCGGCCGGCGCTCGGAATCGACCGACCGCAAGACCTCGCTGAACGAGGCGCTGCGGCAGTTCGCGGTGCCGGTCTAGGGCGTGGACGCGCTGTCCGAGCGGCTGGCGGCGCGGGCGCTCGCCCTCTGCCGGGTCCCGAGCCCGACCGGCGAGGAGCGCGCGCTCTGCGACGCGATCGAGGCGTGGGCGAAGGGCCTCGGCGCCGCCTGCGTGCGGGCCGGCAATTCCCTCGTCGTCGGGGCGCCGGCGTCGGGACCCGCGGCGGTCGCGCTCGTCGGGCACCTCGACACCGTGCCCGCGGCGGCCTCGGACGGCCCTCCGCGCATCGAGGGGGAGAGGCTCCACGGCCGCGGGGCGAGCGACATGAAGGGCGGTCTCGCGGTCGCGCTCGACCTCTTCGAGGCGCGGCTCTCGCGCGGAGCCTCCCTGCCGCCCCTCGTCCTCTACGAGCGCGAGGAGGGGCCCTACGGCGAGAACGGACTCGAGGGGCTCTTCGCGGCGGGGCTCGTCCCGCGCGTCGGCCTCGCGGTCTGCCTCGAGCCGACGGCCGGGGCGTTGCAGCTCGGCTGCGTGGGGAGCCTGCACGCGACGGTCCGCTTCCGCGGTCGGAGCGCCCACAGCGCGCGGCCGTGGGAGGGGGCGAACGCGGTGCACGCGGCCGGACCGCTGCTCGCGCGGCTGCAAGCGCTCCTCCCGCGCGAGGTCGTGTCGAACGGCCTCGTCTTCCGCGAGGTCGCGACGGTGACCCGCGCCTCGGGCGGGCTCGCCCGCAACGTGGTGCCCGACGTCTTCGAGCTGAACCTCAACTACCGCTTCGCGCCCGGCAAGGGGCTCGACGCGGCGCAGGCCGACGTGCGCGACCTCGTCGGAGGCGACGACGGAGGCCGCAGCATCGCAGTCGAGATCGAGTTCACCGACCTCTCGCCGAGCGGCCCCGTCTGCCTCGGCAACCCGGCCGTGCAGGCCCTCGCGCAGATGGCCGCGCGGGTCGAGCCCAAACAGGCGTGGACCGACGTCGCGCGCTTCGCGGCGCACGGCATCGACGCGGTCAACTTCGGGCCCGGCGAACCGTCGCAGGCACACCAGGCGGGCGAGTGGGCGGAGATTGCCCGCCTCGGCGAGGCCTGGCGCCTCCTCGACCGGCTGCTGGACGGCCGGATGCCAGCCGGGCAGGGTTAGGCGCGGACGGTGCGCGCGCTCGTCGGCCTCGGGGCGAACCTCGGCGATCCGCCGGCGCAGCTCGCCCGCGCGCTCGCGGCGCTCGAGGGGGCGGGCGCGCGAGTCGTGCGCCGGAGCGCGCTGTATGCGACCGCGCCGGTCGGACCGCCCCAGCCGGACTACGTCAACGCGGCGGCCGAGCTGTCGACCACGCTCTCGCCAGAGCGCCTGCTGCGGCTGATGCGCGTGATCGAGCTGGCGCTCGGCCGCACGCGGCGGGTCCGCTGGGGGCCGCGGACGATCGATCTCGACCTGTTGCTCGCCGGGGATCTGGTCATCGACTCGGCCAGCCTGACCGTGCCCCACCCGGCCCTCGCCGAGCGCGCCTTCGTGCTCGTCCCGCTCGCGGAGATCGCCCCCCGTGCGCGCCACCCGATTCTCGGCCGCACGGTCGCGCAGCTCCGCGACGCGCTGCCCCTCGCCGCGCTCGCCTCGGTCCGTAGGTTGGACAGCGCTTGGCCCGCGCGTTAGCTTCCACGCCCGATGAGGACCAGCCCGACCGCCGCCGCGGCGCTCGCCGCGCTCCTCCTCGCGCCCCTCGCGCGGGCGCAGGAGGCGAGCGACGATCCCGCGAAGATCGCGCCCACCGCCCACGCCAACCCCACCGCTCCGCCGCCCGCGGCCTTCGACGAGGGCCAGCTCCCGCCGGGCCACCCGCCGATCGACGGCGCGGGCGAGCCGGCCGGGCCCCTGCCGCCGGGCCACCCGCCGATCGACGGCTCCGCCGATCAGGCGGGACCGCTCCCGCCGGGCCATCCCGCGATCTCCGCGGACGCCGCGCCCGACTCCGCCGACACGAAGAAGCTCCTAGAGAAGCTCGACGCGATGAAGGACGAGCTGGCGAACCGGCCCAAGACCGCGGAGATCGAGTTCGCCCTCGGCAACCTCTACTACGAGAACGGGCGCTACCCCGAGGCCATCGACTACTACCGGCAGCTCATCGAGCGCGCGAAGGGGCCGATGGACCGCTGGCTCGCCGTGCGGGCGAAGCCGCACCGGTCGCTCACCCCCGAGCAGGCGGGCTGCCCCGCCGCGAGCAAGCCGTCGTTCGATCAGCTCGTCGCCATCGCCGACGGGAAGGCCGCCGCGGGAGACTCCTCGGCGGCGGAGACCTGCTACGAGGGTGCGCTGCTCCCGGTGGTCATCGCCATGGCGCGGAGGGCCAACGCCTTCTTCCTCGTCGGCAACCCCGACCGCGCGGTGCAGGAGCACCGCAAGGTTCTCGCGATCGAGCCGGACTTCACCGACAGCCTCTTCTTCCTCGGGGCCATCCTGTACGAGACCGGCGACGGCGACGCAGGGAAGCTCCGCGAGGCGAAGGACGCCTGGACGCGCTTCCTGACGACGGACCCCGAGCCCGAGCGGGCGAAGCTCGTCCGACAGAACCTCGCGAAGGTCGACTCGGCCTTGCGCAACGGCGGCCGCCTCCCGCCCGAGCCGGGCCAGGGCGGTCCGATGTTCGGCCCGGGCTTCGGCCCCATCGGTGCCCCCGCGCCGCCGCCCGAGCTGACGGCGCGCGACCAGAAGGCGCTCGCCGCGGCCGTCGCGCAGGGGCAGAAGCGGCTCGACGCGCGCGACTGGGCGGGGGCGCTCGTCGCCTTCGACCGGGCCCGCAAGCTCGACCGCGCCGACGCCTCCGCCGCGACCGGGGCGGGCCTCGCCCTGCTCAACCTCGGCCAGCGCGCGGACGCCGAGGCCGCCTTCCGCGACGCGCTCGGCCGCGACCCGCGGGACGGCACGGCCCTCTACGGGCTCGGCGAGGTCTTCTTCGAGAACGAGCACTACGCCGGCGCGGCGCGCTTCTGGAAGCAGCTCCTCTCGAGCGATCCGAAGGTCGCGAAGAAGTACGGCGTGGAGGCGCGACTGCAAGCCGCCGAGGCGGCGAACTAGCCCTGGGCTAGAGCAGAGACAGAAGGTTCGAGCAGGATCCCCTCCCCCGCTTGCGGGGGAGGAGAGAGCTGGTGCCGTCTTGTCTCCCGACGCGTACCTAGAAGCGCTCGGCGAGGACGTCCTGGATGTCCAGCAGGCCCACCGGCCGGCCTTCGCGGTCGACGACGGGGAGCTGGTCGACCTGCGCGAGTTTCAGGATCTGCGCCGCCTCGCGCACGAGCTGGTCGGGCCGCACGGTCTTCGGCTGCCGGCCGCAGACCTCGCCGACGGGTACGGAGAAGTCGATGTGCCCACCCTCGACCAGCCGCCGCAGGTCGCCGTCGGTGAAGATCCCGACGAGCCGCCCGCGGCTGCCCACGACGGAGGCCGCGCCGGGGCGCCCGGGGGTGCGCGTCATCACGGCGACCGCACGCGAGAGCGGGGCGGTCTCCGGCACGACCGGGTTGCGGTCGCCCTCGCGCATCAGCTCGCCCACGCGCCGCACGCTCTGCCCGAGCGCGCCGCCGGGGTGGAGCGCGGCGTAGTCGCCCTCGCCGAACTCGCGGTTGTCGAGCACGGTCATCGCGAGCGCGTCGCCGAGCGCGAGCTGGGCGAGGGTCGAGGCCGTCGGGGCGAGGCCCATCGGGCAGGCCTCGTCGATCGGCCCCATGTCGAGCACGAGGTCGGCGGCCCGCGCGAGCGGCGAGGCGGCGTCGCCGGTGACCGCGATGATCCGCGCGCCGATCTTCCGCACCGAGGGGAGCAGCCGAAGGAGCTCGACCGTCGCGCCCGAGTTCGAGAGCGCGAGGAGCAGGTCGTCGCGCACGACCCGTCCGAGGTCGCCGTGCAGCGCCTCCGCGGGGTGGAGGTAGAGCGACGGCGTCCCGGTCGAGGCGAAGGTCGCCGAGAGTTTCTGGGCGATGAAGCCGCTCTTGCCCATCCCGGTGACGACCAGCCGCCCCCGGCAGCCGAGGATCAGGTCGACCGCCTCGGCGAACGGCGGTCCGACCCGCTCGACGAGTGCGCGGATCGCCGCGGCCTCGGCCTGGAGCACCGCCCGCGCGTTCGCGACGTGCGCCGCTCGGCGCGCCGAGCCCGTGCGCTGCGCCTTGGTCTTGGCCCGTGCGGTCGTAACCCCCGGCAGGGGTTCCCGTGAAGGAGCGGCGACACGGGCCCCGCCGTTCCTGGTTTCGATCTTCGCCGGTCGAGCGGGCCTCACTTTGGCGGGCAGCCTAGCATGCGCCCCCGACGCGTTCGACGAATTTCCCGCGTCGGTTCGACGGCGCGCGTGGTACTCTCCGCCGTCGAGGAGACGAACGATGCCGACCGGAAACCGGACCAAGAAGAGCATCAAGAGCCGCAGCAAGGGCAAGAAGGCCGCGCTCAAGCGCAAGCGGGCCCGCCGCAACAAGTCGCTGCGCCGCGGCAAGCGCGGTCGCTAGCCCATGGCGGGGGCAGCATCCAAGCCCAGGCGCGGATTCGCCGACCGCGCCCTGCGGCGGTTGCGGGTGGGGGTGTACCGCAAGCTGCGCTGGGACAACCGGGTCATCGCGCTCGCGGCGACCATCGGCCTCGCGGGCGGCGTCGTCGCGCTCGTCTACTACGACGTCCTGGCCTTCCTGACGAAGTGGATCTGGACGACCGGCCCGCTCCACCGCCTGCCGATGCCTTTGACCTGCGCGATCGGCGGCACGCTCGTCGGCGTCGCCATCTGGCGGCTCGGCGCGCCCGGCGAGATCTCGACGGTCGTCAACAACCTCCACATGCGCAACGGCCGGCTCGACCCCGTGCAGAACAAGTCGATGGCCGTCAACTCGCTGCTCTCGATCGCGTTCGGCGGCAGCGCCGGCCCCGAGGCGCCGCTCGTGCAGCTCTGCGGCTCGCTCGGGAGCTGGCTCGGCGAGAAGCTCCAGGTCCGTCCCCGCATGCTGCGCAACGCGACGCTCTCGGGCATGGCCGCCGCCCTCGGCTCCTTCTTCGGCGCCCCGCTCGGCGGCGCGCTCTTCGCCCTGG
>DAIDIT010000013.1 GCA_027451705.1 Pseudomonadota bacterium | reverse complement strand
CGAGAACGTTCACGAAGACGTCGACGAGCCGGTCGCGGTTGCCGCGCACGAAGGCCTCGGGGCCGGGCTCGAGCGCGACGCGCACGCCCTGTTCCGCCGCGAGCGGCATCACCGCGACGAGGGCCTCGGAGAGCAACGCCTTGAGGCCGATGGGCCGGGGATCCAGCTCCATCCGGCCGGCGTGCAGGCGGCTCGCGAGCACGAGATCGTGGATCAACCGCTGGATCCGTTCGGTGTTGCGCAGGCAGGTCTCGACCGCCTCGCGCTGCCCGTCGGCCAGCGGGCCGAGCTTCGCATCCTTGAGCAGGGCGAGGTAGCCCTTGACCGTCGACAGCGGCGTCCGCAGCTCGTGCGCGATCGTCCCGAGCGCCTCGTCGCGGTTTCGCGCGAGCGATTTCGTACCGGCGAGCGCGGTCTCCAGGTCCCGGCTGCGGCGGAGGGCGTCGTCGCGGAGCCGCGCGATCTCGACCGCGGCCGCACCCTGCGCGCCCAGCGCGAGGAGCAGGTCGGCCTCGGCGGGGGCGGGAGAGCTTCCCGCCTCGAATCGCGGCTGGATCAAGGCGATGACGCCCACGCTCCGGCCCGACGAGAGCATCGGGACGGCCGCCAACCGGAAGGCATCCCGTCCGGGCGGGGGAGCGGCCGTGCCTACGTCCGCCAGGGTCTTCTCCTCGCGCCGACGCCGGACGGCCAGCTCCAGCAACGGGTCGTCGATCTTCACCCGTCCGCCCCGTCGCCGGTCCTCGCGGGCCGTCCAACCGAGGACGATCTGACGCGTGGAGAACGCCTGGCCGAGCACGCCGTGCCCCGGGCGGGCCGCGGCCACGGCGCGATCGCCGCGGCCGCGCGACGCCGCGACGGTCAGTCGATCCGAGATGGGGTCGTGCAGAAGGACGAAGGCGGTCCGCGGCGCGAAGATGCGCGTCACCACCGCGAGTTGCCGCTTGAACGCCGTCGCGAGCGGCAGACCGACCGAGCCCCCCAGGTCCGAGAGCGCCCGGGCGTCGCGCGATCGACGCTCCTCCAACTGCTGGATCCGCGCTGCAAGGTCGGGAGGACGTGACGCGGGGCGCTTTGGCTTTCGCCGGGGCCCGGCCGGTGGGGACGGTGCGGCCATCTCTCAGACGATCGGCGCGAACCCTCGGCAATGTCAAGGGAGTCCGCCCGGGAAACGCCGCGACCGTCGACGCGCGAACGGAGCGCGCGACGGCTTTTCGACGCTGGAGAGGATTACGGCGCCGAAGGCGTGCGGACCAGGCCGGGGCCGAACGTCAACTTCGAGGGAACCGTGCGGAACACCCATTCGGACAGCCAGAGGACGGCGACGGCAAAAGGTACCGCGGCCACCAGATCGATGCCGTAGTGGAAGCGACAGGCGACCGTCGCTGCGATGAGGCCGACGGCAACCGGCAGCGCCGTCCAGAAGAGCGGCCGGATCCGCCGCCAGCTTTCCACGAGGACCATCAGCGTCAGCGCCGTGTGCCCCGACGGAAAACAGTCGCGGAGAAACGGGCTGTGGCGGAAGGCTTCTGCGAGGGCACCGGCCCAGAGGCGGCCCCGAATGGGGGTCGAAAACGCACCCGCCAGCATGAAGCGCGGCCCCATCGCCGGGACCAGGATGTAAAAGACGAAGTTCAGCACGGAGAAAAGCGTGGCGGCCAGTACCCAGCGGTCGAAGTCGGCCTCCCGGCCGCGCACCATGAAGTAGACCCCGATGAGCGTCGGCCAGAGGAAATAGCTCGAGTAGCAGGCCATCAGGACGTCGTTGACCCAGGGGGCAATGTGCGGCGCCAGCCAGACCGCAGGCTGGACGCCGAAGAGCATCCGATCGATTTCCTGGAGACGCGCGTCCGCGAGCGCCGGGTGCAACAGGAGGCTGAGCGGGTTCAGGTGATCGTAGATCAGGAAGAAGGCCAGCCCCGGAAAGAAGCCCGCGACCCAGCGGGTCGGCCAGCTCGGGAATCGCTCGCGAAGCCAGCCGAGAAGGAGCGGAGCCAGCGCCACCGCCATGAACGAGCGTGCCGCTGGCGCCCAATCCTCGGGGCGCCCGAGCACCAGGATCGCTGCGGCAAGCGACGCCGAGAAGACGAGCACCAATTCGGCGGGGCGGAGATCCACCCGAAGGACCCCCTCGTTGTGCCCCACTGACGGCTTGGCGCGGTCCATGGCCGGGGGAATATCGTCACGAAAGGGTCACCGTCAAGTCACGAAGGGTCACGAAGGATCTCCGGACTTCGTGGGCGATTCGCGCACGCGCTTGACCGCCGGCCTCAAGGGGCTACTGTGTCGGCCGCTGTTCATTCCCTTCCTCGTCCCGGGGGCCGCCATGTGGATGGTCTACGTTTCAGCCGCCAGCGTCGCGCTTCTGGTGCTGCTCCTTTCCGGCTTCATCCGCTACATCCCGAACAATCGCGCCGGCATCGTGGAGAAGCTCGTTTCCGGCCGCGGCTCGGTGAAGACCGGCTTCATCGCCCTCGAGGGCGAGGCCGGCTACCAGCCGCACGTCCTGCGCGGCGGCTGGCACCTCTTCTTTCCCTTCCAGTTTCGCATCCACATCGTCCCGCTGGTCACGATCCCGCAGGGCAAGATCGGCTACGTCTTCGCGCGCGACGGACGACCGCTCCCGCCGACCCAGACGCTCGCGTCGAACGCCGTGGCGAACGACTACCAGGACGCCGAGGGCTTCCTCCGCAAGGGCGGCCAGCGCGGACCGCAGCGCGCCATCCTCCGCGAGGGCACCTACGCGATCAACCTCGCGCAGTTCGCTATCCTGACCGACCAGAACCTCTACTACCTGCCCCTGAACAAGGGCGACGACGACCTCTTCCGCCGGATGGCCGCGCAGATCGCCGAGCGCGACGGGTTCAAGCCGGTCATCATCAAGGGCGCCGACGACGTCATCGGCATCGTCACCGTCCACGAGGGGCCATCGCTCTCCCAGGACGAGATCATCGCCCCGCTCGTGGGAGACGACGCCGCCCAGCCCGAGACGTTCCACAACAAGTTCCAGGACCCAGAGCGCTTCCTGCACGCCGGTGGGCGCCGCGGCCGCCAACTTCAAGTTTTGGTCGAGGGCACCTACTACATCAACCGGCTCTTCGCGACCGTGGAGACGATCCCGAAGACGATCATCGACGTGGGCTACGCCGGGGTCGTCGTCTCCTACACCGGCAGCGTCGGCGAGGACCTGTCCGGCAAGGACTACAGCCACGGCGAGATGGTCTCGTCCGGCCACCGCGGCGTCTGGAACACCCCGCTGCTGCCCGGCAAGTACGCCTTCAACACCTACGCCGGCAAGGTCATCCCCGTTCCGACGACGAACGTCATCCTCAAGTGGATCAAGAACGCCGTCGGCAGCCACGGCTACGACGAGAACCTCGCCGAGGTGGCGCTGATTACGAAGGACGCCTTCGAGCCGCTTCTTCCGGTCTCGGTCGTGCTCCACATCGACTACCGGCAGGCGCCGCTCGTCATCCAGCGCTTTGGCGACATCAAGCGGCTCGTCGAGCAGACTCTCGACCCGCTCGTCTCCGCCTACTTCAAAGACGTCGGCCAGACCCGCACGCTGATCGACCTCATCCAGGAGCGCAACCAGATCCAGAAGGTCGCCTCCGAGCAGATGAAGGAGAACTTCGCCCGCTACAACCTCGAGCTGGAGGAGGTGCTGATCGGCACCCCGCAGTCGCCCGAGGGCGACAACCACATCGAGAAGATCCTGACGCAGCTCCGCGAGCGGCAGATCGCCGAGGAGCAGGTCCTGACCTACGCCCGCCAGCAGACGGCGGCGGTCAAGGAGCGGGAGCTGCGCGAGGCGGAGGCCAAGGCCGCACAGCAGGCGCCGCTGACCCAGTCGGAGATCGGCATCGCCATCCAGGAGAACCAGGGCAAGGCGGAGTACCAGCGCTCGGTCCAGCAGGCCGCGCAGATTCGCGCGCTGGCCGAGGCCGAGGCCGAGAAGGCCGCGCGCATCGGCGTCGGTCAGGCCATCGCCGCCGAGGAACTGGTCCGCGCCTACGGCGGACCGCAGTACCAGATCACCCAGGCGGTGATGAACCGCTTCGCCGAGGCGATCCAACAGTCGCGCGTCGACGTGGTCCCGAAGATCGTCGTCGGCGGGGGGGACGGCAAGAGCCCGGGCGGCGGGAACCTCCTCGAGGCGCTGCTCTCGATGCTCCTCGCGGACCGGGTGGGAGGCATCGCCGCGGCTCCGATCGCCCCGCCCGACCCGCACGCGCTCGAGCTCCGGAACCAGATCCGCCAGAGCCTCTCGCAGGGCGCCACCCCTCCGCCCGGCCCCCACGGCAACGTGGTGGCGAAGAACGGCAACGGCTGAGTTCAAGAAGGCTCAGTACGCGTTCTTCGACAGGAAGCCGCCGGCGACGGTGCGGGCCAGAATCTTCACGTCGAGCCAGAGCGACCAGTTCTCGATGTAGTAGAGGTCGTACTCGATCCGCTTCTCGATGCTCGTCTGGCCGCGCAGTCCGTTGACCTGTGCCCAGCCGGTGATGCCCGCTTTGACCTTGTGGCGGAGCTGGTATCGGGGGATCTGCCGGCGGAACTCCTCGATGAAGACGGGCCGCTCGGGGCGCGGGCCGACGAGCGACATGTCGCCGCGCAGGACGTTCCAGAGCTGGGGCAACTCGTCGATCGAGGTACGGCGCAAGAAGCGCCCGAGCGGGGTCACCCGCGCGTCGCCGGGGACCGCCATCTGCGCGCCGGCGGCCTCCGCGTCCGGCCGCATGGTCCGGAGCTTCAGGATGTGGAAGAGCCGCCCGTCCATCCCCATCCGTTCCTGCCGGTAGAAAATCGGCCCGCGACTGCCGGCCTTCACGAACAGCGCGCAGACCGCGAGTACCGGCCCGGCGACGACGAGCGCGGCGGACGAGAAGACGACGTCGAAGAGCCGTTTGGTCACACCGTTCCAGCCCTCGAGCGGACCGTTCTGCAGGGAGAGGAGAGGGAGGCCGCCGAATTCTTCGACCCCCCCCGATAGCGTGACGTACTGCACGAGGTCCGGCACGATCTTGACGTCGGCCGTGGACTCCGAGAGCACGGCCATCAGGCCCCTCAGGGCGGCTTGCTCCTCGAGCGGCAGGGCGATGATCACCTGATCGATCCTTCGAGAGGCCATGATCGCGCGAAGGTCGCCGAGCCGCCCGATGACCGGCACTCCGTCGATCTCGCTTCCGACCTTCGCCGGACGGCGCGTCAGGACACCGGCCACGCGGAATCCCAGCTCGCGGTGGTCTTGGAGCGTCGCGATCACGCGCCGCCCCAGGTCGCCGGCGCCCACGACGAGCACGTCCTTGAGGTTGTGGCCCCGCCGCCGGATGGCCTGGAGAACGCGGCGGAACGTCCAGCGCTCGGCCACGAGGAGCGCGAGGGACGTCGCGAAGAAGAGTCCGAGCACGAGTCGCGAATAGCGGACGGGCTGGAGGAAGTAGGTCACGGAGATCAGCGCCATCGAGGCGATGCACCAGGCCTTGAACAGGCCGAACGCGTCGTCGAGGAAGCTGCGGATTCGCGCAGGCCGGTACAGGCCGAAGGCGTGGATCACGGCGGGATAGAGGACGAGGATCGTGCCCAGAATCCGAAGCGTGTTGTTCCACGGGCTCTTGACCTCGAAGGGCAGGAAGCCGGGCGACCAGAACCGAAGGGTGTACGCAACCCCGAACGCGAGCGCGAGGACGGCCGCGTCGAGCAAGACCTTGAGCTGGGTGAAGAAGCGCTGGAACCGGTTCACGACCGGCCGTGGAGCTTACAGCCGGCCCCCGGGCTCGGCCAAGAGGCGATCGATCTCCGACCCCAGGCCCGTCCGGAACGCCTCCGGCGAAAAGCGCTCCGCTTGACGGCGGCAGGCGCCAGGGTCGAAGGCCCCTTCGGCCGCGACGAAGCGCTGGACGGCGGCGGCGAGACCCTCGATGCCGTCGTCTCCGTCCTGGCCGTAGAGCACGCCCGTCGGCGCGGAATCCGCCCCGAGGGGCACGACCGTGTCGAGCACGCCGCCACGGCCGAGCGCGATGACGGGACGCCCGCTGGCCTGTGCCTCGAGGGGAGTCAGGCCGAAATCCTCCTCGCCCGGCATGACGAAGGCTCGACAGCCGCGGTAGAGCGCGGCGACCTCTTCGTCCGACCGCGCGCCCAGCCATTCGACCGATCCGCCGAAGAGCGGCCACAGCCGCCCGGCGTCCTGCCCTCCCCCGACCACCTTGAGCGGCAGCCCGAGGCGGCGAAAGGCCTCGAGCGCGACGTCGACGCGCTTGTAGGGGGCGAACGCGGTGACCATCAGGAAGTAGCCTCCGGCATTGGGCGTCGGCGTCGGTTCGAAGCGTTCGAGTTCGACCGGTGGGTGCACGAGCCCGGCCGAGCGCCCCCACGCGCTCCGGACGCGGGCGGCCACTTCCCGCGAGATCGCGACGAAGCGGTCGACGCGCGCGGCGGTCGCGGCGTCCCAGCGGCGCAGCGCTGGAATGCCGGCCCAGGCGAGAGCGCGCGTCGCCGGGGCCGCACGCCCGGGGCCGAAGTAGGCGTCACGCTGATCCCAGACGTAGCGCATCGGGGTCAGCACGTAGCAGAGGTGGCGCGCCCCCGGAGGCGGCCGAAGCGACTTGATCGCGCAGTGCGAGACGCTCAGGAGGAGGTCGCACGGCTCCACGCGGAGCGTCCCGACGGCGGCCGGCATGAGCGGCAAGAGACCGCGGTAGCGCCCGCGCAACGGAGCCGGCAGGCGCTGGAGCCAGGAGGTCACGACGCGCCGCCGCTCGATGGCGGGAGAGACCGTCCCGCGCTCGTGCAGCAGCGTGTAGACCGGGGCGTCGGGGAACATCCGGCAGAGCTGTTCGAGGACGCGCTCGCCGCCGCGCATCCCGGTCAGCCAGTCGTGGGCGAGGACCACCTTCGGAGGGCTCATGGCCCGGTCCCGCTCTCCGCACCGCCGTCGCCACGCGCCTCGAAGCGGCTCTCGAGATCGGCCCGGTGCGCGTCGATGTCCGCCTGCTCGCGGTCTTCGTCGTCCGCGAGCCGCTCGAGCGCATCCTCGATCCGGTTGCGCTCCCGATCGTTCGCGACGTTCGCGAGGAAGTACTGCTCGTGCAGCGGCATCGCAGCGAGGCGGCGCTTGAGCTGCGCGATCCGTTCGCGCGTGCCGGCGAGGACGATTCCCAACCGGCGGCCCTCCGCGTCGTCGAGGTCGCAAGCGACCCGCCGCGATTCCTTCCAGGCAAGCCGGAACCGCTGCTGGCACGGAGAGAGGCCCGGCAGCGCCATTCGGACGACGTGCTCGATACCCGCCTCGACCGGGAGCTGCTCCGGCGTGTGGCCGGCGGGCTTTCCGTCGACGACGAGCAGCGCGTCCAGGGGGTCGGATTCGAAGTAGGCGGTCGCCGCGCGAGTCAGGACGAGGTGCTGGACGAGCGTCGCTCCGGCGGCGGCCCTCGCCGTGCCCGAGCTGTCCAGGTAGCCGTCCAGCGAGATCCGGTACGACACCGGCACGTCGGCCGCGATCGGCAGCGTCACCGGGGTCGCGCCCTCTATGTTCCCGCCGAGGTGCAGCAGCGCCCCGGGAGGCTCCGTCTCGACCTCGAGATTCGCCGCGATGGCCAGCCGAGCGTCGACGCGGGCGGGCGGCGCTCCCGGCTCGATCAACTCGCGGAACGGTACACGCCCCGGGCTCTCGATGCGAAGCGAATGCCCGACGAGCGGGTCCCAGGTCTCGATCTGCGCCGGCGTGCGCCGTCCGGTCGGCTGTCCGTCGAGGACGATGTCGGCCCCGGGCGGCTCGCTCGCTATGTACGGCCCCTTGGTCCAACCGCCCGTCGCGGCCGGTGGCGGCACGCGCCGGCAGGCCACGGCGAACAGGAGCACGACGATCGCGGCACGGCAGGCCAAGCGGCCGTCAATTTAGCACACGGGCCACCGTGCCACTTCGAAACTCTCGCTATCGGTAGATCTGCAGCCGGACCACGGGACGGCCGTTGACGAGATGCTCTTCGACGATCTCGGGAACGTCCGCGACGGTCACCCGGCCGTACCAGACCTGCTCGGGATAGACCACGAGGGCCACGCCGTTCTCGCAGGCGTCGAGGCAGCCCGCCGCGTTCGCCCGAACCTTGCCTTCCAGTCCGCGTCGCGCCAGTTCGGCTTTGAACGCCGCGCGGACGGCCTCCGAGCCCTTCTCGGCGCAGCAGCCCTTCGGGTGACCGGGTGGGCGGCGATTCTCGCAGACGAAGACGTGCCGTTCGAATGGAGGCAAGGCGACCTCGAGTGACGGCCAAGCCGTCGCTGGTCACTTCTACCCTACGCACTTCGAAGATCCCGCGCAACCTTCCGCGTCGCCCCTTCCACGGTCGCCACCGTCAGGCGAGCATCTCGACCAGCTTGCGGACGGTGTTCCAGTTGCGGGTGGTCACCGCGCCGCGCAGAGGGAGCTTCCACAGCGCCTCGCGCAGCGGGCTCTCGCCCTGGCCGTTCGGATGCCAGGTGTAGATCTCCCGCCCCTCGATCCGGAAGAGCTCGGGCCCGAAATCTCGGGCCTGGAGCGGCGCCACCTCCGACGGCCTCGGCCGGTGCGAGAGAAAAGTCACGCAGAGGTTCGAGTGGCTCCTCGCCACCCGCTCGAACGGGTTCCCTGCGACGATCGCCGCCATCTGTGGCCGTGTGCGCAGCGTGGTGTCGATGGGGCGGCCCATGTAGCGCTCGAGCGCGCGTTCAATCCCCTCGGTGAGCGGGGCTGCGGGGAGCGCGGACGAGAAGACGGCGTTGCCGCTCTGCACGTACGTCCGCACGTCGGCGCACTCGAGCTTCTCGAGCATCGCACGCAACTCGTCCGTGGGTAGGACGTTGCCCTTGCCCACGTTCACGCCGCGGAGCAGCAACACCCAGCGCTTCATCCCGACCGATCCTCCGCCGGCTCGAAGGGGCTTCGCGGCCCCTCCTGTCTCGCCGGCGCGGCGACGCTCACGAGCAGCCGGAGGTGGAGCCGCAGTTCGCACACTTGTAGCAGGCACCGCTGCGGACCATGATGCTCCCGCAGGTGTGACAGGGCGGGGCATCGGTCTCCGTCTGGATTGCGAAGCTCGGAGCCGAACCCTTCCCGGCCAGCGAGACGCCAACCCCACCGGCAGCCCGCTCGGTCTTCGGCTCGGGCAGCACCTGCTGCACGGCCTCTGCGAACTCCGGGCTCACTTCCGTCACCTCCGCCGGCTGCGGCAGGAACTTCATCGCCATCCAGCGGAAGACGTAGTCGACGATCGACTTCGCGATGGGGAGTTGGGGATTGCCGGTGAAGCCCGAGGGCTCGAAGCGGACGTGGCTGAACTTGTCGACCAGGACTTGGAGCGGCACGCCGTACTGGAGGGCGAGCGAGATGGCGGTGGCGAAGCTGTCCATCAGCCCGGAGACCACCGAGCCCTCCTTCGCCATCACGCAGAACAGTTCACCCGGGCTGCCGTCCTCGTACATACCGACGGTGAGGTAGCCCTCGTGGCCGCCGATCGAGAACTTGTGCGTGATCGCCTTCCGCTCCTCCGGCAGCCGGCGTCGGGCAGGCCGCGCCTCCGCCGGCTCGACCACCGCCGTCTTTCCCGTGTTGAGCGGCTGCGCCCGCTTGCAACCGTCCCGGTACACCGCGACGGCCTTGAGACCGAGCTTCCATGCCTCGAGGTACGCCTCTTCGATGTCCGCGACGGTGGCCTGCTGCGGCAGGTTGACGGTCTTTGAGATGGCGCCGGAAAGGAACGGCTGTACCGCCGCCATCATCTTGACGTGGCCCATGTAGTGGATGCTGCGCGTCCCGGACGCCGGCTTGAAGGCGCAGTCGAAGACCGGCAGGTGCTCGGCGCGGAGGTCGGGCGCGCCCTCGATCGTCTCGTGCTCGTCGAGGTAGGCCAGGATCCGGCCCACCGCCTCGTGGCCGTAACCCAGCCGCTGCAAGGCCCCGGGCACCGTATTGTTGACGATCTTGAGCATCCCGCCGCCGACCAGCTTCTTGTACTTGATGAGCGCGATGTCCGGCTCGATGCCGGTCGTGTCGCAGTCCATCATGAAGCCGATGGTCCCCGTCGGCGCGAGGACGGTCACCTGCGAGTTGCGGTAGCCGTGCTGCCGGCCCTCGGCGAGCGCCTCCCGCCAGGCGTCACGGGCCGCCGCGAGCAACTCCGGCGGGCAGACCTCGTCGGAGATCCGCTCCGCATAGCCGCCGTGCTTTCCGATGACCCGCAGCATCGCCTCGCGGTTCGCCGCGTGCCCCTCGAACGGCCCGAGGTGACCGGCGATCCGCGCGCTCATCGCGTACGCCTCGCCGCACATCAGCGCAGTCACGGCCGCGGCGTACGCCCGTCCGGCGTCGCCGTCGTAGGCGAGTCCGCGCGACATCAGGAGCGCGCCGAGGTTCGCGTAGCCCAGCCCGAGTGGCCTGAAGGCGTGGCTGTTCTCGGCGATCTTCTCGGTGGGATAACGCGCGTTGTCGACGATGATCTCCTGCGCGAGGATGAAGACGTCGACGGCGTGCTTGAATGCCTCGACGTCGATGTCGCCGTCGATCGTCCGGAAGTGCATCAGGTTGAGCGACGCGAGGTTGCACGCCGTGTCGTCGAGGAACATGTACTCGCTGCACGGGTTGCTCGCGTTGATGCGGCCGGTCGCCGGGCAGGTGTGCCAGTCGTTGATCGTGCTGTCGAACTGGAGCCCCGGGTCGCCGCAGGCGTGCGCGGCCTCCGCAATCTCGCGGAACAGCGCCCGCGCCTGGTAGCGGTCCATCGGCCGGTCGTCCGTGACCGCCCGCGTGACCCATTCGCGATCTTCGACCACCGCCTGCATGAACGCGTCGGTCGCGCGGACCGAGTTGTTCGAGTTCTGGAAGAAGATGGACGAGTACGCGACGCCGTTGAAGCTCGCGTCGTAGCCCGCGTCGATGAGCGCCCAGGCCTTCTTCTCCTCCTCGGCCTTGCAGCGGATGAACTCGAGGATGTC
>DAIDIT010000012.1 GCA_027451705.1 Pseudomonadota bacterium | reverse complement strand
CGCCCGCAGCCGCGCCGGGTCGAAGCCGCGCCCGTCGTCGGACATCTCCACGCGCAGCCGATCGCGCTCGCGCCGCACGTCGAAGCGGATCTGGCCACGCACGGGCTTGCCCGCGGCCGCCCGCTCCTCGGGCGGCTCGAGGCCGTGATCGACGCAGTTGCGCACGAGGTGCAGGACCGCATCGGCCAGCTCGTCGACGATGGCCCGGTCGACCTCGACCTCCGCGCCGGAGACCGAGAGCTCGGCCTCCCGCCCGGTCAGCCGCGCCAGCTCGCGCAGGTGGCGCGGGAGCTGGTCGGTCAGGAGCGCCAGCGGGGTCAGCCGCGCGGAGACGATCCGCTGGTGGAAGCCGCGCAGCCGCGCGTGCATCCGATCGATGCCCTCGTCGATCGGCGCGCGCGCCGGCTGCGGCACGGCCCGGGCCAGCTCCCGAAGCCGCGCCGCCTCGAGCATCAGGTCCCCGGCCGACTCCAGGAGGTCGTCGAGCAGCTCGGACTTGACCCGCACCGAGCGGAGGCGCTCGCGCAGCGAGGGGGCCTCGGCCGGCGCTTCGGCCGTCCGCTGCGGCACGGTCGCGGGCGCCGCCAGGGGGTCCTGGGCGAGCCGCTTCAGGCGCGCGACGAGCTCGGGCAGCGGCGCGGGCTCGGCGCCTCCGCCGCGCTCGCGCACCATCCGGGCGAGCTGCCCCGCCGCCTCGAGCAGCAGGTCGACCGCCGGGCGGGGCGCAGCGGAGGGCTTCGCCTGCCGCAGGGCCCCGATCGCGCTCTCGGCCGCGTGCGCGACCTCGACGATCTCGGAGAACTCCATTGCCGCCGCCATGCCTTTGATGGAGTGGGCGTGGCGGAAGATCGAGTCGATGCCGTCCGCCAGCGCCCCCGACGCCTCGAGGCCCGCGAGGTCGTGGCCGAGGGCGTCGGCGTGCTCGGTGGCTTCCGCGGCGAAGAGCGAGAGGTACCTGGACAGGTCGAGCGGCATCCTCACCCGGGCCCTTACTTGGGCGCGTCGCCGAGCACCTTGCGCGCCACCGAGAGGACGTCGTCGGCCCGGAACGGCTTGACCACGAAGTCCATCGCCCCCGCCTCGATCGCCTCCATGACCAGCGACTCCTGGCCGAGCGCGCTGCACATCAGGATCACCGCGTGCTGGTCCAGCTTGACGATCTCGCGCGTCGCCTCGATGCCGCTCTTGAACGGCATGACGATGTCCATCGTGGTGAGGTCCGGCTTCAGCTCCTTGAAACGCTCGACCGCCTCCAGCCCGTTCGACGCCTCCCCGGCCACCTCGAAGCCGCCGCTCACGAAGATGTCCTTGATCATGTTCCGCATGAAGATGGCGTCATCGACGACCAGGACCCGTTTCGCCATTTCGTTTCGACCTCCGTGCGCCGGCGAGGCGCCATCGACGGGCCGAGGGGCCCGCTCCCATCATACCCCCATCCGCGGCCCGCCGCCCTCTTCGGCGGACAGACCGGCGGCGACCCGCGCCGCCAGCTCCTTGCCGGTGAAGCTCCCGACCGGGACCGGCGCCCCGGGCTCCTCCGCGTCCTCGGTGCTCCCGAGGCCGCTGATCTGGACGACCTCGGTGACGAGGAAGGCGAGGTCGCGGCGGTCGCTCTCGAGGACGAGCATCCGCTCGGGGGCGGCGCCCACCGCCGCGGGGGGCCGGCCGAGCAGCAGGCCCAGGTCGACGACCGCCACGATGCGCCCGCGCAGGTTCATCGCGCCCGCGATCGGCGGTCGCGCCCGCGGCACCCGAGACAGCGGCCCGGGCAGCACGACCTCGTGCACGTCCCCGAGCGGCAGGGCGAAGAGGTCGCCGCCCAGGCGGAAGAGGATCTGCGGCGCCGGCCTGTCACCTGCCATGTTCCTCGGCGGCACCCGCTACCCGAGCCGGAAGCGGGAGACCACGCTCTGCAACTCGAGGGAGAGGTTCGTCAGCTCCTGGGCGGACGACGTCATCTGCGCCACGCTCGAGGTCTGCTCGCGGATCGCCGCCGAGACCTCCTCGGTCGCCGCCGCGTTCGCGTGCGCCACGTGCGAGATGTGCTCGATCGACTTGACCATGTCCTCCGACCGGCGCTGCTGCTCGTCGACCGATCCCGCGATCGCCTCGACCTTGCGGGCGGCGGTGCGGGCGGTGCCCGAGATCGCCTCGAGGCCGCGCAGGATCGAGTTGAGCTGCTCGCGCCCCTCGGCCAGTTCGTCGATCCCCTCCTTCATGGCGGTCACGACCGCGCTCGAGCGGCCGGCGATCTCGGAGGACAGTCGCGAGATCTGCTCCGCCGACCCGCCCGCGCGCTCGGCGAGCTTTCGGACCTCCTCGGCCACCACCGCGAAGCCGCGCCCGGCGTCGCCGGCGCGGGCCGCCTCGATCGTCGCGTTGAGGGCGAGCAGATTCGTCTGCTGGGCGACCTGTCCGATGGCGTCGACGATCTTCGAGATCTCGTGGGTCTTCTCCCCGAAGGCGAAGACCTGCCCGCTCGCCGCCTCGATCCGGGCGAAGACCTTCTTCACCTTCTCGGCCGCCTCGAGGACCGCCGAGCCCGACGCCTCGGCGGTGGTCGCGGTCTGGTTGGCGGCCTGGGCCGCCTCCCGCGCGCTCTGGCCCGAGTCCTGGATCGCCCCGGCGATCGCCGCGATGACCCCCGAGGTCTCCTCGACCGAGCGCCGCTGGTCGGACGCGCCGGCGGCGATCCGCGTGGCCGACCGGGCGACCTCCTCGGTCGAGCCGCTCACGTCCTCCGACCAGTGGAGCATGTCGCTCGCCGAGTCCGCCACGCTCCGCGCGGTCCGCTGGATGTGCGAGACCAGCTCGCGGAGGTTCTCCTGCATGTTCGCGATCGACTGCGACAGCTCGTCGATCTCGTCCTCGCCGAGCCGCAGCGGCCGGTCCTGGACGACCGGCTTCGAGAGGTCGCCGCGGCTGATCTCGAGCGCGCTGCGGTTCAGGGATCGGACGCCCGACAGCACCCGGCTCGTCAACCAGGCAAAGAAGAGGACGAAGCCGATCGAGAGGGTGAAGGAGACGACGAAGCGGAGCTCCTCGGGGACGCCCGCGAGCCGGACCAGGGGCGGCAGCCCCAGGAAGACCACGCTGAGCACGAAGTAGAGCAGCAGGATCTTCGCGAAGATCGAGACCCGCAACGCCCCGCGCCCCTCGCGCGCAGGCGAGGGGTGCGCGACCTCGACCCTGGCCGGCCGCCCCACCGCGGACGGGCGGGGCTCGTCCTCTTCCCGGAGCACGCGCACGCGCCCACTCTAGCAGACTTCGCGGCGAGGGGCGGCAGTCGCCGTGCCCGACTCCGCCGGCTAGAACGGGATGTCGTCGGACGGGGCCGGCGGTGCGCCTTCGGCGTCGGGCGGCGGGCCGTAGTCCTCGGGCCCCTCGCCGCCCCTCGGGCGGGCGCCGCCCCCCTCGCGGCTGCCGAGGAAGGTCACCTGCTGGGCGACGACCTCGGTCGTGTAGCGCTTCTGGTTCTCCTTGTCCGTCCACTCCCGGGTCTGCAGCCGCCCCTCGACGTAGACCTGCCGGCCCTTGGTCAGGTACTGGCCGCAGTTCTCGGCGGTCTTGCCGAAGGTCACGATCCGGTGCCACTCGGTCCGTTCCTGGCTCACGCCGCCCTTGTCGGTCCACCGGTCGGTGGTCGCGATCCGGAAATTGCAGATCGTCTGCCGGTCGGTGCTGCGGCGGACTTCCGGATCCGCCCCGAGGTTGCCGATCAAGATGACCTTGTTGACGCTACCCGCCATGACTTCTCGCTCCTTGGGACCGCTGCTGCCGTCCGTTGAATGGCCCGGACCTTAACAGACGCCCCTGACGGCGCCAAACCTCCCGGCGGCCGCTCAGCCGCCGCGGCGGCCCGCAGGCGGGGACCGGTGCGGGACCGCGAGGTTCAGGACGTTCCCCGCCCCGGCCGGCGCCTTGCCCGTCGCGGGCGCGGCGAGGACGCCGTCGATCTCCTTGACGAGCGCCAGGAGCTGCGGGGCGGCCTCGGCCTCCGCGAGGGCGTCGCGGAAGCGGGCCGCAGCGTCGGGGTGGGCGGCAAGCCCGGCCGCGAGCCGCCGCACGTCGCGCAGCGCGCGTCCGTGGTCGCCCGCCGCGAGCGCCTCGAGGAGCTGGCGCGGCACCTCCTGCGCGACCTCCGCGAGCCCGTCGGCGAGCGCCTGGTCGAAGCCGTCCTCCGCGCTGCCGGGCGCGGGCGCGGCACCGCCGTCCCCCGAGGCCGCGAGCGCGAGGAGCGCTTGCAGCCCGCGCGGATCGCCATCGGTCGCGACGTCGACGAGCGGCCCGACGAGCGGGGGCCCCGACGAGACTTCCTGCGCGAGCCGCAGGAGCGCGGCAACGTCGGCCGCCGAGGCGGGGACGTCGTCGACGAGCGCCTCGACCGCGTCGGGGTCGTCGGGGTCGCAGCGGTAGAGCGCCTCCGCGGCCAGCGCCCGCAGCGCCGGATCGCTCTCGCGCCCGAGCGCGGCGAAGAGCTTCGGTGCGTCCGCGGGGTCCTGCCGCGCCGCAAGGCGCGCGTAGCCGTCGGCCCGCGCCCGCCGGGCCGCCGCGTCCACAGGCAAGGGCTCCGGGGCGGCCGGGGCCGGAGCGCCGCCCGCCGCCGCCAGCGCCTCCGTGAAGCCGTCCTCGGCGGCGGTCGCCTGGCGCAGCGACGAGGGGTAGTCGTTGACGAGAAGCGAGACGGCGTAGTGGCGCCCGCCGAGGCTCTCGACGTAGCCCGACAGCGCCGAGACGTCCTCGAGCGTGCCGGTCTTCGCGCGCACCCGCCCGGCCGCCGCGGTGTCCTCCATCCGGAAGCGCAGCGTCCCGTCGCGCCCCGCGATGGGCAGCGACGAGAGGTACTCGGGCGCGAGCGTCATCCTCGGCCACATGTAGGCGAGCACGCGGATCACCTGCTCGGCCGAGAAGCGGTTCACGTCGTTGAGGCCGCTGCCGTTGCGCATGACGTAGGCGCCGCGCGGGATCCCCACCTCGCGCGCGAGGAAGTCCTCGACCACGTCGATTCCCGACGGCCAGCTCCCGGGGACGCCCCGCAGCTCGGCCCCCATCGTCTTGACGAGCATCTCCGCGATGAAGTTGCTGCTCTCCTTGTTGAGGCGCCGCAGGACCGCGGCGAGCTCGTCGCTCTGCGTCGCGTAGAAGAGGCGGGAGGCGGGCGCGGCGCGGCCGCGCCGGACCTTACCGGTGATCCGGATCCCGCGCTCCGCGAGCATCTGCCTGAACGTCTCGCCGGTGTAGCGGGTCGCCTCGCCGACGTGCCGCCAGAGCACCACGGTTCCAGCGCCGGCCCCGATGCGCCCGGCCACCCGGATCCGCCAGCCGTCCCGGGCCGGCGCGCCACTCGTGCGCAGGTGCCGCGCCCCGCGCGCGGCTGTCACGACCCGGTTCTCGACCTGGAAGTACGGGCTCGCGGGCTCGACCTCGACCCGCGCCCGCTGCCCGGGCCGCTCGCCGGGCGAGACGTAGATCGCGACGCTCCCCCAGTTGCTCGCGAGCGCACTGATCGGGGCGAGGTAGGCCCGATCGGTGTCCTCCTGGTCCCAGCCCGGCCCCTGCTCCTGCCCGTCGAAGAAATCGTCGTCGAGCACGAGGTCGCCCTCGACCTTGCGCAGCCCGCGGTGCCACAGCTCCGCGGCGAGGGCCCAGAGCCGCTCGGAGACCAGGGTCGGGTCGCCGTGGCCGCGCAGGGTCAGGTTGCCGTGCACGACCCCCGCCCGCGGCGGCGCGTCGAGGAGGACCTCGGTGACCCAGCGGTAGTCGGGGCCGAGGCGCGCGAGAGCGGCCGCGCTGGTGAAGATCTTCGAGTTGGAGGCCGGGTTCAGCAGGTCGCGGGCGTGCGAGGCGAAGATCACCCGACCGCCGTCGAGGTCGAAGACCTCGACGCCCGAGCGGCTGCGGCCGAGCGCGCCGCCCGCCACGAGCCCCTGGAGCTCCGCGGGGAGATCCGGGGGCGGGGGCGGCGGGACCGCGAGGGCGAGCGCCAGCAGCGGCGAGAGCCACATGGGGGCGTCACACTATCACCCCCGCAGGGGGTCCCGTAATGGTGCGGCGACGCTGGGATCCGCCGTCCCTTATCACCAGGGTCGCCGGTCGTTCGGACCTCACCCCCGCAGGGGGTCCCGTAATGGTGCAGCGACGCTGGGATCCGCCGTCCCTGATCACCAGGGTCACCGGTCGTTCGGACCTCACCCCCGCAGGGGGTCCCGTAGCGGTGCGGCGACGCTGGGATCCGCCGCGCCTGCTCACCAGGGTCGCCGGTCGTTCGGGCCTCACCCCCGAAGGGGGTCCCGTAACGGTGCGGCGACGCTGGGATCCGCCGTCCCTGGTCACCAGGGTCGCCGGTCGTTCTGACCTCAGAAATGCGAGAACCCGGTCGCCGGCAGCGGGCGCGCCGTGACTGCGTCGCGGTGGGCAGCGAGGCGCAGGCCGCGGCGCGCCGTGGCGACGCCGATGGCCGCGACGTCCGTCCCCGTCGCCGCGATCCGCCGTTGCAGCCGCGGCCAGTCGCGGGCGCGGACCCCGAGGAGCAGCTCGTAGTCCTCGCCGCCCGAGAGGGCGAGGGTGAGGCCGTCCGGCCGGGCCGGAAGCCCTCGGGCGATCGGCAGCGCGTCGCGCCAAAGCGTCGCTCCGCAGCCGGAGGCGCGCGCCATCCGGCCGAGGTCGAGGAGCAGGCCGTCGGAGAGGTCCATCGCCGCCGTGGCAATCCCTCGCGCGGCCAAACCCGCCGCGACCCGCGGCTCGGGGCGGCGCTGCGCGAGCGTGGCGGAGCGCGGGGCGTGGCCCGCCCGCAGCCGCGCGAGGCCGAGCGCCGCCGCGCCGAGCCTCCCGGTGACCGCGAGGAGATCGCCGGGCGAAAGACCCGAGCGCAGGAGCGCGGTCCCCTCCCCCAGCTCGCCGAGCGCGGTGATCGTGACCGCGAGTCCGGGGCCGCGGCTGAAATTGCCGCCGGCGAGGAGGCAGCCGTGCCGCTTCGCGAGCGCCGCCATGCCGCGGGCGAGGCCATCGACGACGCCCGCACGCGCCGGCGGGCGCAGCTCCACCGCGGCGAGGAAGAAGCGCGGCTGGGCCCCCATCGCGGCGAGGTCGGAGAGATTGACCGCGAGCGCCTTGTGGCCCACGTCCTCGGGGGAGAAGCCCGGACCGAAGTGGACGCCCTCGCGCACGCAGTCGGTCGTGGCACACAGCACGGTCCCCGCGCGGGGGGCGAGCACCGCGCAGTCGTCGCCGGGGCCGACCACGAGCCCGGCCCCGCGCTCGGGGAAGCGGCGTAGGAAGCGGGCGATGGCCTGCCCCTCGGTCATCTATCGCTCGCGCCGCAAGAGGAGGAAGCCCTGCCCGCCGCCCGCGTCGGTCCAGCCCTTCGCGAGCAGCGAGGCCGCGAGCAGCCGGTTCGCGTCGGGCGTCGTGTTCCAGGCGGGGAGCGGGGCGCCGAGGTCGAAGGCCGC
>DAIDIT010000011.1 GCA_027451705.1 Pseudomonadota bacterium | reverse complement strand
GCCGGCGCCGCACAGCAGCGCCCCGGGGCGATCGAACGGGATGACCGCCCCGAGGTAGGTGAAGAACAGGACCTTCAAGAGGAAGCCCAGCTCGGCGAAAAAGAGCCGCTCGGCCTCGGTCAGCGCCAGGTCGGAGGCCTCGCCCCTCCGCAGAAGGCCCCGGGCGTTGCCGAGCGACACGCCGAAGGCGAAGGCCCCCACGGCCCCGCTCAGGCCCAGGCCCGCCAGCAAGGCGTAGACGAGCAGCAGCGCGGCCACGGTGGGAAGCAGCGACGTCCGGCCGACCCGCAGAGGCCGCAGGGCGAAGGACCAGACCAGGCCCGTCGCCACCCCCACGGCGGCCGACGCCAGGAATTGGACCGCGAGCTCGCGCCCGAGGCTGCCGGGCGAAAGCCTGCCGCTGCGCGCCGCCCCCAGCACGGTGAGGGCCCCCACGGCGCTGAGCACGTCGCCGAGGGTCGATTCGAGCGAGAGCAGGGCTTCTGCGGACGCCCCTAACCGGAGGCCGCGCAGGAGCGGAAGGATGACCGTGGTCGAGGTAGCGGCCAGCGCGAACCCCAGCACCAGCGCGACCGGCAAGGAGAGCCCCAGCAGGATCCCGACCGCCGTTCCGAGCCCGACGGCCGGCACGAAGTTCAGGAGCATGAGCAGGCTCGCGCGCCCGATCTCGCGCCAGAGCCGGCGCAGCTCCAGTTCGAGCGCCCCCACGAAGAGGATGACCACCAGCGCGAAGGCGCTGAGGATCTCGCCGAAGAACGCGAGCCGGTCGGGCTCGACGGCGCCGGCGGCGTGCAGCCCGAGGCCCAGGAGCATCAGCAGCAGGACGTCCGGCAGGCCGTAGCGCCGAAAGATCCACTCGGCCCCGTAGCCGACGAGCAGGAGGCCACCGACGGCGCCGACCACGACGGCCGCGTTCACGAGGGCCACCATGCCCCGCGAAGCCGCTCGAAGCAAGGTACCCCGTTTCGGACTTGCTTTCGGTCGCCGCCGGCAAGAATGATCGGCGGCCGCGCACCGACACCCGGGAGGAGCGATGGACGACCGGTCGAACCCGCCCGCTGGAACGCCCCCGCCGGGGCGCGTCTCGCCGCAGGCGATGGACGCGCTGCGGGAGCGGCTCACCCGCGGCGAGGACGTGATCGACCCCGAGACCTTCGCGGGCGCCATCCCCGCCGCCTTCGGGATCGTGCCCCGGCTGCGGATCGGCGCGAAGCGCTGGTTCAACCTCGCCTGGCTGCTCCCGATCGGCTGGGCGCTCCTCCTCCTCGCCGTCGCCGCCGCCCGGTACGCCCGCGGGCGGCCCGACGTCGCGGCGTTCGTCCTGCGCCATCCCGGCACCGGCTTCGCCACGCACTTCGGTACGCCGATGCCCGTCTGGCTGCGCGTGCAGCACTTCCTGAACCTCTTCTTCCTCGCCTTCATCGTCCGCGCCGGCGCGCAGATCCTCGCCGACCATCCACGGCTCTACTGGACGCGCCACTCGACGCCCGGCAAGGAGTGGCTGCGGATGCAGAGGGCGGTGCCGGACACCCCGCTCTGGACGGCCAAGCAGGAATCGCTGACGCTCCCCGAGCACCTCGGGCTACCGGGCCTGCGGCACTCCATCGGGCTCGCGCGCTGGTGGCACCTCGGCGTCGACACGCTCTGGCTCGGAAACGGCCTCGTCTTCTACGTGCTCCTGTTCGCGTCCGGCGAATGGCGCCGCCTCGTCCCGACGAGCTGGCAGGTCTTCGCCGACGCCGCCTCGGTGCTGATCCAGTACCTCTCGCTCCGCTGGCCCGCCGACGACGGCTGGGTCGCCTACAACGGCCTCCAGACCCTCGCCTACTTCGCCACCGTCTTCGTCGCCGCGCCGCTCGCGCTCGTGACCGGCCTCGGGATGTCGCCGGCGCTCTCGACCCGGTTCCAGTTCGTCAGCAAGCGGCTGAGCATCCAGGCCGCGCGGTCGCTCCACTTCCTCGTCCTGTGCTGGTTCCTCTTCTTCGTCTTCGTGCACGTCACCCTGGTCTTCGCGACCGGCGCCCTGCACAACCTGAACCACATGTACGCCGGAACCGACTCGGGCGACTGGGTGGGCTTCGCGATCTTCGCCGCCTCGATGGCGGTCCTCGCGGTCGCCTGGTTCGCGGCGACGCCCTTCACCCTGCGCCACCCCCGCACCGTGCAGCGGCTGGGCTACGCGCTCGTCGGCCCCGCGCAGCGGCTCTTCGAGCACCTCGACTCCCGACCCGGCACCTACACCGAGAAGGACCTCTCGCCCTACTTCTGGCACAACGGCAAGTACCCAGAATCGCCGGAGTACCGCGCGCTCTTCGACCGCGGCTTCGCGGACTACCGGCTGCGCATCCACGGCCTCGTCGAGAATCCGGTCGAGCTGACCCTTCCCGAGCTGCGGGCGCTGCCGCGCCACGAACAGATCACCCAGCACTTCTGCATCCAGGGCTGGTCCGGCATCGCCAAGTGGGGCGGCGTCTCGATGCGGACGATCCTCGACCTCGTCAGGCCGAAGCCGGAAGCGAAGTGGGCGGTCTTCTACTCGCTCGGCGACGGCGCCGACGGCGGCCTCTACTACGACGCGCACCCCATCGAACAGATGCGCTACCAGCTCACGATGCTCGCCTACGACATGAACGGCGCGCCGCTCAGCTACGGCCACGGGGCGCCGCTGCGGCTTCGCAACGAGGTCCAGCTCGGCTTCAAGCAGGTCAAGTGGATCGCCGGCATCGAGTTCGTGGCCGACTTCGCCCAGGTCGGCGGCGGCCACGGCGGTTACAACGAAGACCACGAGTTCTTCGGCTACCGGCAGTCGATCTGACCCGAGGCCCGGCTCACGACCCCAGCATCCGCTCGACCGAGCGGCTGAGCTGGCGGAGGATGAAGGCCGGCGCCACGCGGCTCATGAGGCGGAGCTGGCCGCTCTGCCCCGGCGTGATCTCGAGGCGGTCGGCCGCGAGCCCGGCGAGGCTGGCCGCCACCATCTCGTCGACGCCCATGACGGCGACCCCCTTCAAATCTTCGCCGTTGTTCATCGCCGCGAGCCCCTCCGTGCGCGTCGTCGGCGGCAGGACTTCGAACACCTGCACCTTCGTCCGCCTGAGCTGCGCCCGCAAGGACAGCGTGTAGGAATGCAGCGCGGCCTTCGTGGCCGAGTAGACCGGCGCGACCGGCAGCGGCACGAAGGCGAGCCCCGAGCTGACGTTCACGATCGCCGCCGCCTCCGCCTTTGCGAGCAGCGGCAGGAACGCCCGCACCATCCAGATGGGCCCCTTGAGGTTGCTGTCGATCTCGGCCGTCAGTTCGTCCGGCGTCCCACCCGCGTCGTTCAGGTTGATCCGGCGGAGCACGCCCGCGTTGTTCACGAGGACGTTCAGGGCCGGGAACTCGCGCGCCATCCGGTCGCGGAGCGCCTCGACGTCCGCCGGCCGGCTGACGTCGCTCTGGACGACCGCGAGCCCGGGGAGCTGCTGCTTCGCGCGCTCGAGCTTCGCCGCGTCGCGCCCGGTGACGATCACCGTGTTCTTCCGCTGCAGGAACGCCTTGGCGAACGCGAAGCCGATGCCGCTCGTCCCGCCGGTGATGAGGATCGTGTTCCCTTCGAGTTTCACGGGCCACCTCGTGGCCCGCGGAGATAGCACGCGCCCGTGCCGCTCGCCAACGCGCGAAGGGCCGTCGCAATCTCCTGTTGTCCGCGAGGGCGCGGCTCGCCTAGCATGGCCCGCCCATGGGGCGCATTCGATGTCTGGCGGCGGTCCTCGGCGTGGTCCTGGCCCTCGCGCCTTCCGGCGCCCGCGCGGCGGAACGCGAGATCACGGTGGTCACCCGGGACGGCCGCACCGTCCACGGCCGGCTCGTGAGCGAGACGGAGCGCGGCTTCCTCGTCGCGCTTCCCGACACGACGGTGCTCATCCCGTACGCGGAGGTGAAGGAGCTGCGGCGGGGCGAGGCGACGGCCCCCGCCGAACCTTCCGCCCCCGCCGAGCCCGCGGCGTCGCGGCCGGTGGACCTCGGCATTGGCGGCGGCGCGCTCTGGGGCCCCACGATCGCCGAACGCCGTGAGGGCCGGTTCTTCGTCGTGGGGCCGCTCTTGCAGCTCCCCATCGAGTTCGCGGGCGACCGGCTCGGGTTTCGCTTCACCCCGCAGCTCGGCGTCGGGTTCGTGGGGCCCGGCGTCTGGCGCAAGTACGTCGAGCTCTCGGCGGACCTGCAGCTCCGCGTCTACCTCGGTCGCCACTACGCGATCGGCCTCGGCGGCTTTTTGGGCGGCGGCCTGAGCACCAGCGGCGTGCCCACCCAGATCGAGAACGGCCTGGGCGGCTACGGGGTCGTGGGCCCGTCGCTGACGCCGCTGGACCTGCGCTTTGGCGAGAACGAAGTCCAGTTCTGGGTGGGGCTGGCCGTCGATTTCGGCGACGGCGGCAGCGGGGCCGAGGACCTCAGGCCGGCCCTGACCTACGCCTACCACTTCTGACCCGCCGTCCGATTCGAAGGCCGACCGCGTGGTCACCCGTCGCGGAGCGCTCTCAGGAGCGTGTTGCGGGAAATGCCGGGGTGTCGCGCGGCGGCGCGGGAGCGAGCCGTGGTCGGAGGAGGCTCCGGTGACTGCGCGTGCCGGGCCGTTCAGGCGCTCAAGGTCTCGACCCGGATCTTCGAGCAGCGGCCGAGGCTCGAGTCGGCCGTGAGAAAGGCGTCGGCCTTCTCGCAGATCGCGGTCGCAAGATGGATTGCATCGGGCGTCTTGAAGCCGTCCGCGGCGCGCAGGTCGGTGGCTTCGTCGAGAACCGCGGCGCTCAACTCCACGGGTTGCATGCGTTCGGCACCGAAGAGGTCGTCGTAAAGCTCCAGCAGACGCCGATTGCCCTCACGGATCGGGCGGACACGGCAGTCGAGGCGAGAGAGGCGCGAGGTGAGGAGCCGGTCGTCGTTTCCGCCGGCCAAGTCGATCATTCGCTTCCTTGCCTGCGCTTGCAATTCGGGCGTCCCTTCTACGAGGTAGATGAGAACGCAAGCGTCCAGCGCAAGCTTCAATGCTGCGGTCCGTCGGTCCAGGCCGAGCGTTCCTCGGCGAGTTGCCGATCGATGTCCGCCTTCGAACGGCAACCAGACGGCAGGGCGGCAATGAGGCTGAAAGCGTCCTTGCGCCCCCGGGCGGCCCTCTCGGCGTCGGAGACGAGGACCACCTCGACCTCGCCAGTGAGATCGGTCACGGGCTGATCGAGATCGATCCTCCGAGGACTGGTCAGCCGACCGGTGACGACGACCGCCTGCTTCATCGGGCAACCTCGATCATCACCCGACTCTACTGCCGGGGGAGAGGCGTTACAACGGCCGCCCGGCCGCCAGGCCGGCGAGGGCCGCTGCGCAGGATCGAATGGCCGAGCGGTCGTCGGTCGCGCGGAGCGCCCTAATCTCCTCGGCGGCCGCGTATCGGGCTGCGGAGGCCGGGCGTCGGCTCGGCGGCCTCGGCGTCGCGGATCGTCCGCTGCCCAGGACGTCGCCGTCGGCGGCGCGGGCCCGAGCGGCGGGTCGAACAGCAGCGCTTCCGGGCCGAGCGTGCGGCGCTTGCCCTCGCGCGGCCAGGCGCGCCCGGCGAGAAGCCGGCCGATGTGTCGGCGGTGAGGAGGAAAGAAGGCGCCAGTCGCCCCAGGAGCGCGAGGGGCCCCTGCGCGTCGTCCGGCGGCCGAATTGCTTCGTAAAAACTCGGCCCCCGGAGACGTCGATCTCCGGGGGCCGAGGCCCTGCCTACCGCTACTTCGCCGCGCCGTTGCCGGACGCCGGCGTGCCGCCGTCCGCCGGCTGGGCCGAGGACGCGCCACCGACCGCGCCGTTCGACCCCTGCGGGGTGCTGCCCTGCGACCCGCCGTCCGCCGTGCCGGCCGAGGCCCCGGGGCTCACGGTCGGGGGCGGGGTCACCCGCACCGTCCCGTCGCTCCCGATGCCCACCGCCGGCGTGGGATGGTTCGGCTGGATCGCCTGCTTCTGCTTCTTGGTCTTCGTGCCCCGGGCGGCCCTGGTGATGTCGCCCTTGGCCTTCGCGACCACGTTGGTCTTCCCGCTCCTCACGACGGCCTTGGCCGGCTTCAGACCGAAGTCGGCGAGGATCGGGTTCCGAGCGCCGAAGAACGCGGTCACGAACTTCTTGAGCTGCAGGAACAGATCGCGCGCCTCGAGCTGGATGTTGCGGCGCGCCTCCAGCGCCGTCTGGTACTGCCGCTTGGCCTCGTCCGCCGCCTGGAACGTCGCCAGATAGGACTTGATCTGGGCGTCGACCTGCTGCGGCGTGGTCGCCTTCCCGTTCAGGGTCAGCGCCGTCTTCGCCGGGATGTCCTTCACGATCCCGGCGTCCATCCCGGTCAGCTCCGTCTCGAGCTTGGCCGGCAACACGGACTTCGTCTTGGTCGCGATGGTCGCCATCGCGCACCTCCTGGTTTGGACGGCTCGGCCCCCAATGGCCTTCCGCCGTCCGGGTTCACGTCGACTTCACCCGCTGCTCACGCCGACTGCCGCTTCACCTCCTTTCTCCTCCCGGACTTCCCGCTACCCCGCCTTGCGCCGCGCCTCGCGGCGCCGCTTGCGGGCGAGGAACGCCTCGATCTCGGCCAACTCCCGCGCCCGGGCCGCGGGCGCCTCGGGCTTCGCCCTCGACGCCCACGGCTCGTCCTGCGCCGCGAGCAGCCCCTGGAACTGCGTCCGGATCCCGAAGGCCGCGTTCGAGAGGACCTCCGCCTCCCGCACCGCGGCGAGGTCGGTCACCGTGCCGAGCGCCATCCGCTCCGCCAGCTCCCGGGCGTCGGCCCCGATGCGGTCCAGGCCGTCGAGGACGTCCAGCTCCCACTTCCGCGTCCTCTCCTGCATCGGCCGGCTGCGGAGGTAGTCGGCGCGGCGCTTCATCTCCCCCGCGATGCGCGCGGGATCGAGGATCGCCGGGGCCAGGAGCCCCTGCAGGTCCTTCGCGACCTCGATCGCCTCGGGCGGGCCCGAGACCAGGGCGTGCGCCGTGCGATCCCAAGCGCCGTCCGGACCCGCAGGCTCTCCACCCTCGACCACCGCGACCGCCTCCGTCTCCACTTCGATCGTCTTCGACATGGCAGTACTCCTTCGTTTCTGAATCGGTGGGCCTCGTTGCCCGCCGGAGGCGCCGTCCTTTGCGGCCCCTCTAAAAGTCTTTGTTGCAAGCGGGCCAAAGCTGACGCGCCGCGGCATGCCGTCACCCGCCGAATCCGCGTCAACCCCACGCGGTCACTCGGCAAAGCGCCCGCCACCGCTTCGCCGCGTCGAGTCCAAGTTGGACTCAACCCCGAGTCCAAGTTGGACTCGGGAGTCCAAGTTGGACTCACCGCCGCCCCTCCCCCGGGATCGCCGATGGGGTCCCGGGGGAGGGGCGCCACCTCTACTGCGGCTTCGGCGGCCCGGCCCGGCGGCGAGACCGGCGCTCCGCCTCCAGGCGGAGACGGCGCCCGCGCGCCTCACGCGATTCCGCCTGCTCGCGGCCCGCGGCGAGGATCGCGTTCACCTCGCTCTCGAAGACCGGCCGCTCCTCTGGCTCGACCCCCTCCTCCTCGTCGACCGGCACACCCCGGGCCAGGTTCCGCTCGATGTACGCCACCACGTCCAGCACCCGCTCGTTCCTCTTGCGCATGGCACAGCTCCGTTTCGGTTCCGCGAGCCCGTCGCCCGCGGGAGGAGCCGCCGCGCGGCCCTCTAGAGACCACTGCTGCAAGAGGGCCAAAGCTGACGCGCCGCGCCATGCGCACGGCCGCCGAGCACACCTCAACTGTTCGCGATCGCTACCGAATTCGCCCGCCCCGCCCGCCGCACGGGGAGTCCAACTTGGACTCAACCCCGAGTCCAACTTGGACTCGTGAGTCCAAGTTGGACTCCCTCGGAGTTGGACGCGCCGCCCTGCTCAGGCCCAGAGCGTGGCGATCGGCGCGGCCACGATGCGCTCGCCGATCTCGTAGGCCCGTGGGCCGGTGTGGAGCACGACGCCCCGCACGAAGCGCGGACCGAGTTGGTCCCGGAGCCAGGCGAGGTGACGGGCGGCGTCCTCTCCAGGCGACGCGCTGGCCTTCACCTCGATGCCGACGACGCGCCGCGCCGAAATCTCGGCGACGAGATCCACCTCGTGCCGGCCCTCCTGCTGGCGCAGGTGGTAGAGGCGCGGTCGGCACTCCGCCACCGCCAACTCCGCGCGGATCTGGGAGGCGACGAACGTGTCCAGGAGGCGGCCGAGGAGATCCCCTTCCCGCAGGATCGCGTTCGCATCCACCCGCAGGACGGCCGCGAGCAACGCCGAGTCGATCAGGTAGCGCTTCGGAGATCGCACGAGCCGCTTCAACCGATTGGACGACCAGGGCGGCGTCGGATCCACGATCATGAGGTTGACGAGGAGCCGCTCGTAGCCCTGGGCCGTCCTTCGGTTCAGTCCCGCCGCCTCGAAGAGGGTCCGGTCGTCGGCGACGCCGGCCGTGTTGAGCGCGTAGGCCTCGAAGTAGCGCCGGAGCTTCGCCGGATCGCGCGTTCCGGCGACCTGCTTCGCGTCGCGCGTCAGGAGCTGGTCCACGTAGCTCTCGAGCCAGCGCGGCCGCGTCCGTTCCGACAAGGACAGCGCGGCCTCCGGGAATCCGCTCCGGAGCGCCAGCTCGACGTAGCCGCGCAGGTCCGGCACCGCCCGGGGAACCGCCAACGCGTCGCCGCGGGCGAGCCGGTCGAGGAGCGGCACGGCCTCCGGCCGGCCGAACTGCTCCGCGACGGACATCCCGTACAACGGCACCCGCACCAGGCGGCCCGTTCCCGGCCAAGTCGGCGCGTCGAGATCCGCCCGCACCGACCCCGTGAGGAGGAACCGCCCCGGCCGCGGATCCACGTCGACGGCCCTCTTGACCGCGCCGAGGACCTCCGGAACCGCCTGCCACTCGTCGAGCAGGACCGGTCCCTCGAGGCCGCGCAGGGCGGCGTCCGGGTCGGCTTGGAAGGCCACCGCCTCGGCCGGCCGGTCGAGCCGAACCGTCGTGGCCGAGTGCCTCGATGCGGTCGTCGTCTTTCCCGACGCCCGCGGCCCGACCACGAGCAACGCCGGAAGCTCCGCCAGGAGTCTGCCGATCAGGCGATCGACCGCCCTCTCCCTGTACGCCGTCACGCATCGACGCTACCACTTTTCCACGTCCCCCACTACCACTTTGCCGCATCTCCCACTGCCGCTCGACCCCGTGGCGCCTCAGCCCCGGCGCAGGATTTTCGACATCCCACTTTCCGGGGATTCGGGCAAGCGCGCGCTCGCAGGGCGACGGCCGGAGTGCTGCCTCGGGGTACGTCTGCGGGACACGGCTCGCTCGTGGATGATCGAGCGGCCGCCGGGAGCGGCTGCCCGAGTCGCCAGCCCTCGCGGTGCTACCGGTTCCTGTGCGCGGTGATCAGCCTGCGGTAGAACGGGCTCATCGGATTCCGGCTGAGTTCTTCGGTGAACCCGTGCCGGCGGCAGACCGCCAGGCTCCGCGCGTTGTCCTCGTGAACGATGGCGAGCACCCGCGCCTTGCGGGGAGGGACACGCGCCGCGATGTCCCCAAGCGCCCCGGAGAGCAGAACGTCGCTCGCCCTCCCGCCGGAGTTGAAGC
Source organism: Pseudomonadota bacterium (assembly GCA_027451705.1). GTDB lineage: Bacteria > Myxococcota > Myxococcia > Myxococcales > JAKAPL01 > JAKAPL01. The sequence goes on along the minus strand of DAIDIT010000011.1, from coordinate 3,297 downwards.
ACCGCCCTTGCCATGCGCACGAGAAGGCGCGGATCGCCGGGCGATCGGTGTCCCGCGCCGGACGGGCGAGCCACTCGGGGCGCCTCATTCCTCGATCGTCACCGGGACGAGGAGGCGCAGCGGCGCGGGCTCGCGGGCGAGTAAAGCCGCGTCCTCGGGTCCGACGCGGTAGAGCTGCGGGTCCCGTCCGAAGGGACTGATCTCGTCTCGCGACGCCGTTGGCTCCAGGGAGATGGCCGGCATGGCCTCGACGAGCGCCTGGCGTTCGTCGAGTCGCTCCTGGACGAGCGCCAGGAATTCGCCGACGTTCTCCCGATGGGCGCCGCGGGCGAGCCACCTCGGCACCATCGTGGTGCCGCCGCCGGAGGTCGCGAGGACGAGGTTGTCGTCCGCGAGCCGGGTGATTCGGCCGGTGACGATCTCGCGGAGAGAGGCGCTGCGCTTCAGCTCGTCGCGCACCTCGGCCGTGTGTCGAGCCAGTTCGCGGAGAGCGGCCGACAGGCCCGGCCCGGTCTCCGGAGTCTCCAGGCCGTCGATGACGAATACGATGACGTCGCTGGACCGGCCCGCGAGGGCTTCGACGAGTCTCGCGAACGGGTCGCTCTTCTCGACCTTGGCCGCCGCCCGCGCGAGCGCCTGGGCAGCCTTGCGGTGTCCTTCGCGGGCGAGGCGCGCCGCATCTGCGTTGAGCGAGCTGAAGAGCGTGATGCGTCCTCTGGCGTGCCCGCGATTCCGGATGACGACGGCGACCCCCGCGGTGGCGAGCCTGCCTTTTCGGAGCGTCCGGAACGGACCCTCGCGCGCCGCCGAATGCCCGGGTTGAAACGCCTCCACGATCTGGTGCCGGCTGACGATGGGCCAAGCTGCGACCTTCGCTTCCATGCCCGTAATCTAACCGATCTGAGGCGGCGAAACAACGCGTCAGGGCTCCGGGGCCACTCCGGGGGACCCCGCGCGCGGGGCAGGGTCTCGACGTTGCGCGGGGTTGGAGCGCGGCAGCGGGGTCTGCTAGGCTCTTGTGGTCGGGAGGATTTGGGCGATGAAGCTGTTCGCGATGCGGGAGCGGAAGAACCTCCGCGCATGGGAGCTTCGCGAAGGGGAGCGCTACCTGCTCGGGAGCGGGACGGCGTGCCACCTCGTGATCGATCCGCGGATCTGCCCCTGGGAGGCGCTCTGCCAGGTGGAGGTGGAGGCCGACCGGCTGCGCCTCTCCGCGGTGCCGGACGGGGTGGACCTGCTGGGGCCGAAGGGGAGCGCGCCGCTCGTGGTCCTGCGCCACTTCGAGAAGCTGACCGTGGGCCCGGTCGAGCTGGGGGCGCTCGACGAACTGGTGCCGCTCGACCACTTCGATGGCCAGGCGGAGACGACGGCGCCGACCGCGCCCTCGGACGGGGTCGCGCCGCCGGGACCGAAGAAGCGGCTGTTCCTCAAGGTCGCGAACGAGCGCGGGACGCGGCTCTACGAGCTCCGCAACCGCTTCCAGATCGGCCGCGCCGAGGTCTGCTTCGCGACGGGGCTGCACCTCGTCCACCCCGCGATCTCGGCCATCCACGCCATGGTCCTCGAGCGCGGTCACGGCTTCGTCCTCGTCGACAACCAGAGCGACCACGGCACCTTCGTCAACAGCATCCGACTCGCGCCCGGCGTCGAGCTGCCGCTCGAGAGCGGGCAGGTGATCGCGCTCACCCGCAACCCGCGCGTCGTCCGCATCGACGTGCTCGACGAGGACGACCTGCGCAAGGGGATGGGGGGCGGCGAGCTCATCGGCGACAGCCCGGCGATGCGGAAGCTTCGCGCCCAGATCCACGAGTTCGGAAGCAACCGGGCCCCGGCGCTCGTCACCGGCGAACCGGGCACCGGCAAGGAGCTGGTCGGCGACGCGCTCGCGCACCGGGTCAACCCGCGCAAGGGCAAGGCGGTCGTCGACTGCACGACCCTGACGGAGGCGACCGCGGCGGCGGAGCTGGGCGGCGCGCGGCCGGGCGCCTACACCGGGGCGGTCGCGCGCGAGGGGCTCATCGACGAGGCCGAGGGCGGCCTGCTCTACCTCGACGAGATCGGCGACCTCCCGCTGCCGGTCCAGGCGATGCTCCTGCGCTTCCTCGAGGAGTCCACGGTCCGCCCGGTGGGCGGCAACAAGTGGCACCACGTCGACTGCCGCGTCGCCGCTGCCACGAACCGCGACCTCGAGCAGTTCGTCGTGGACGGCCGCTTCCGGCAGGACCTCTTCGACCGGCTGAACGGCCAGAGGCTCCGCACGCCGCCGCTGCGCGAGCGCAAGGAGGACATCCAGCCGATCGCCGAGCACTTCCTCTCGCACCGCGAGGCCCCCGGCGCGCGCAAGTCGCTCACGACCGACGCGCTCCTCGCGCTGCACGACGAGCGCTGGCCGGGCAACGTCCGCGAGTTGCTCAGGGTCCTCGAGATCGCGGCGGGCCGGACCGAGGGGGTGGAGATCGCCGCCTCGACGGTGCGGGAGGTCCTCGCCGCCCGCACGCCGGGGGCCGCTGCGGCGGCGCCGCCGTCCTCGGTGAAGGCGCCCGATCGGGTGCGGGCCTTCGAGCGCTCGCTCATCGCCGACGGGCTCGCCCGCAGGGGCGGCTCGATCCCGAAGGCCGCGGCCGACCTCGGCTATTCGGTCAACACGCTGCGCCGCCGCGTCGAGGAGTACGGTCTCGAGGCGGCCATCCGCGGCGCGGACACCGAGGGGTAGCCGCTGCCCGCCGACCTCGAGAACCGCGGGTTGATCGCCCGCGGCGCGCAGGGCGCGGTCTGGCTGGTCTTCGACCGGGCGCAGGGCCGCTTCCTCGCGCTCAAGATCGTCCGGGCGCGGAGCGAAGCCGACGCGGCGGCGCTGGCCCGCGACCTGCGCGAGGTCGCGAGCGGCGAGCCGAACCCCTGGCTCCTGGTCGTCGAGGACTTCGGGTTCTGCGCGGGCGCGCCCTCGGGGATCGCCCGGGCTTTCCCCGAGGGCGCCGAGGGGGCGTCGCTCTGGATCCTGATGCGGCACGTCCACGGCCCGAACGCGGCGGAGCTCGCCCGCGAGGATCCGCAGTTCGGCTGGCCGGAGGTGATCGCGCTCGCGGCCTCCGTCGCGGGCAAGCTCGCGCGGCGCCCCTCGGGCAAGGCGCACCTCGACCTCAAGCCCGAGAACGTGCTGCTCGACCGGCGCACGGGCGAGGCGTTCCTCGTCGACGCGCACATGGGGACGGACGCGGGCACGGCGGCCTACGCCGCGCCGGAGCAGCGGGAGCCGGGCGGCGCGCCGGGCCCGGCCGCGGACGCCTTCGCGCTCGG
>DAIDIT010000010.1 GCA_027451705.1 Pseudomonadota bacterium | reverse complement strand
CCTCCCCCGCAAGCGGGGGAGGGGAGGGGCGTCGCGACCGCGACCCCTCGGCCGCATCGGCGCCCGGGCGCCCGCCGCCGCTCGAAGGCGACGTCCGCCGACCCCGACGGCATCCTCCCTTTCGGCGACTGAGCGGCGGTTGACGCGCCGGCCGCGGACCGCTACATCCGCCGCATGGCAACGACGGTCGAAGATTCGCCTGGCACGCCACGCGCGTCGAACCGGAGCCGCTGAGCGATGGCGCTGGTCGTCGGCATCGCGGGCGGGACCGCCTCGGGCAAGACGACCGTGGCGCGCAAGATCGTCGCCGCGGTCCACGCGAGCAAGGTCGCCTTCCTCGAGCAGGACGCCTACTACCGCGACCTGTCGGACCTGCCGATCGAGGAGCGGCGGCAGTTCAACTTCGACCACCCCGACGCCTTCGACGTCGACAAGCTCGTCGGCCACCTGAACGCGCTGCGCGACGGGCGCGCGGTCGAGATGCCGACTTACGACTTCGCGGCGCACACCCCGGCGCCGCGGACGGTCCGGGTCGAGCCGGCGCCGGTCGTCATCATCGAGGGCATCCTGGTGCTCGCGATCGAGCCGGTCCGCCGGCTCCTCGACCTCAAGGTCTTCGTCGACACGGACGACGACGTGCGCGTGCTGCGCCGCATCGAGCGCGACGTGCGCGACCGCGGCCGGACGCTGCAGAGCGTCGTGGAGCAGTACTTCCGCACCGTGCGGCCGATGCACCTCGGCTTCGTCGAGCCGTCCAAGCGCTTCGCGGACATCATCATCCCGCACGGCGGCAGCAACGAGGTCGCCATCGACCTCGTGGCCGGCGCCGTCCGCGCCCGGCTCTGAGGCGCGGCCTTGGCCCTCCTGCTGCGGGCGTCCAATCTCGACGGGGCGGGGCTGCGCCACGGCTTCTCGACCGCGGAGGCCGGCGACGCGAAGGCGGCGGCGGTGCAGGCGCGCCTCGCCGCCCTGGCCGGGATCGGAGCGCCGATCGCGACGGCGCGGCAGGTGCACGGGACGGCCGCGGTCTGGGCGGAGGGCGCGGCCGGCGCCGAGGCGGACGTCCTCCTCGTCCGGCGGGGCTTCGCGGCCGGCGTCTTCACGGCCGACTGCGTGCCGATCCTGCTCTTCGACCCCGAGGCCGGGCTCGGCGCGGCGGTCCACGCGGGCTGGCGCGGAACCGTCGCCGGGGCCGCCACGGCGGCGGTCGCGGCGCTCGCGGCGGCGGGCGCGCGGCGGGAGCGCACGCTCGCGGCGATCGGCCCGCACGTCGGCCCCTGCTGCTACGCCGTCGGCGCCGAGCTCGCCGAGCGGTTCGTCGCTGCGTTCGGCGAAGGCGTCGTCCGGCCGGGGCCGCGCCTCGACCTCGGCCTCGCGAACCGGCGGGCGCTGGAGGCGGCGGGGGTCGCCCGGATCGAGCAGCTCCCGGGCTGCACCGCCTGCGCGCGCGGCGACGGCGGACCGACGTTCTTCTCCTACCGCCGCGAGCGGGAGCTGTCCGGCCGCCAGCTCTCGTTCCTCGCGATCTAGACGTCGATCAGCCCCTTGCGGATGCCTTCGGTGACCGCCTCGACGCGGTTCGTGACATCGAGCTTCTCGTAGATGTGCTCGAGGTGGGTTCGGATCGTCCCCGCCGAGATGCCGAGGACCCTCCCGGCCTCGGTGTTCGAGAGCCCCTTCGCGATGAGCTCGAGGATCTCGCTCTCGCGCTGGGTGAGCGACGGGACCTCCTCCGGCCGCTCGTTCGTGGCCGCCGAGGCGCCGACGGCCTTGGGCGGGCCCTCCGGGTTGAAGTGGCGGAGCAGCCGCCGCGCGAGGCTGGGCTGGATGACGGTGCCGCCGCCGCGCACGTCCTTGATGGCCTCGACGATCTTCTCGGCGGTCGCGCCCTTGAGGAGGTAGCCCGCGGCGCCGGCGCGGATCGCGTCGAGCACCTTGTCCTCCTCGTCGAAGATCGTGAAGATCAGCACCTCGACGCCGGGGTGGCGGGCCTTGAGGTTGCGGGTCACCTCGATGCCGCTCATCCGCGGCAGCCCCAGGTCGCAGAGGACGACGTCCGGGAGCGACCGCTCCATCGCCTCGAGCGCGTCCTCGCCGCTCATCGCCGAGCCGAGGATCTCGAGATCGGCGACGCCCTCGAGCAGCTTGAGCTGGTTCTTGAGGATCTTGGCCTGGTCCTCGACGACGAAGAGCTTGATCGGATCCATCGGTCAGACTCCTCCCACGGCTTCGAGCGCATGGCCCGCGACCTTCAACGGCAGCGTCAGTGCGACGGTGGTCCCCTGGCCGGGCGCGGAGCGCACCTCGGCCTCTCCGTCGAGCTTGCGCGCCCGTTCCCGGAGGTTCACGAGCCCGTAGTGCCCGGGCGCGGCCTCCCCCGAGAAGCCCTTGCCGTCGTCCGCGACGGTGAGCACGAGCGAGTCCTCGTGGAAGACGAGGGAGACGCGGACCGCGTGCGCCTCGGCGTGCTTCGCGACGTTGGTGAGCGACTCCTGGAGCACGCGGAAGACCGTGAGCTGCACCTCGGGCGGCACCGGGGTCTCGAGCCCCGAGCGCGAGAAGGCCACCTCGAGCCGGCTGCGCTCGCCGAACGTGCGGCACTTCTCCTCGAGGGCCGGCACGAGGTCGAAGTCCTCGCGCATCATCCGCAGGGAGCGCCGCAGCTCCTCGATGGACTCCTCGGCCGCGGCCTTGAGCTCCGCGAGCTCGCTGCGCAGGTCGGCGAGCCGATCGGGCGAGCGGGAGAGCTGCTGGAGGTACTCGGCCTGGAGGATCAGCGACGAGAGCGACGCGCCGAGGCCGTCGTGGATCTCGCGGGCGAGCCGGTTGCGCTCCTCCACGACGGCGAGCTGCTTCATCTCGCGCTGGAGCGCCATCAGCTCGCGCCGCTGGCTCTCGTCGCGCTGGTTGAGGAAGACGACGACATAGACGACGACCGCGTTGATCGCCGTATACCAGATCAGCACGAGCGACTCGATGACGACGGAGCCCTGTCCGGCGAGGAGCTGGTCGAGGCGCGCCACGACCGGCAGCGTCAGCAGCGGCGGGACGATCGCGAGCGGCTTCGGAAAGAGGATCGCGAAGAGCGTCGTGATCATCACCTGCGTCGCGAGCAGCGGGCTCTGCAGGCCGCCCGAGGCGGCGATGAGGTAGACGAGGACGAGCAGGTCGGCGCAGAGGGTGACGAAGGTCGTGGGCCGCCCGAGCGTCGGGTGGGCGATGAGCAGGTAGTTGGCGATGCTGTAGGCCAGCATCGTGAAGTAGACGAGGAAGGCCATCCGGCCGTGGATGCCGAAGGCCGCTGCCCACTTCGGGATCGACAGCATCGCGAGCCCGAGGAACAGGAAGGTCATCCGGGCGTAGAAGAGGGCCCGGGCGCGGACCGCGAAGCGCGCGTCGGCGCCGAGGTCGAGCGCTTCGGTGCCCGCCGGGAGGCCGGGGTCCCCCCGCGACATCCCGGGCAAGTCGTCCGTCGTCCGTGCCATTCTCGCATCGTACCCCATGCGGGGCCGGCGCGGGGCGCGCGGCTTGCCTGCGAGGGGGGAAACCTGCTATCCGACCCGGGAATGGCCGAGGATCCGTCCAATCCCGCGACGCCGCTGCGCCGCTTCGTCCGCAAGCCGGTCGCCGCGCAGATCCGCTGCCGGGGGGCGATGGGCCCGGGTCACCTCTTCTTCGACAGCCAGGACCTCTCGATGGGCGGGGCCTTCCTGCGCGCCGACCTGCTGCTCGAGGAGGGCGAGCCGCTCGACGTCGAGTTCACGTTGCCCGGCAACGATCAGGTGCTGCGGGCCCAGGCCCGGGTGGCGTGGGTCCGGCGCGGCGACAGCGCCCAGGGCTCCTCGGGGATGGGGATCGAGTTCGTTTCGATCTCCCCGGCCGATCGCGACGCCCTGGCCGCGTACCTCGAAGAGGCCTGACCCCTACCGCTTCGGGCCGCCGCCGCGCTTCTTGCGCAGCTCGAGCAGGCGCAGCTCCTGGCCGGCCTCCATGTGCTTGGGGTTGATCCTGAGTACGTTGCGGAAGAGCTGATCGGCCTCGTCCATCCGGCCCTGCGACTTCGCGAGGACGCCGAGGTAGTACGACGGCCGGGCCGCCTCCGGGTGCCTGGCCGCGGTGTCGATGAGCTTTCGGCGGGTCTCCTCGACCTCGAGCTTGCGCGACGGGTCGGCGATGACGCACCAGAGCTCGGAGGCGAGGTGGTCGCCGTTCTGGCTGAGCTGGTAGGCCGCGTGGAAGGCCTCGGCCGCCGCGCCGTAGTCGCATTTCTGGAGGAGGGCCTCACCGCGGAAGGCCGCGATCTTCGCGTCCTCGTCGCGGTTGCCGCCCGCGCGCGCCGCCGGCCGCCGCTCCTTCGACGCGAGGTACTCCCGGCGCTTGGTGTCGTCGGCGAGGACGTCGTAGGCCTCCTTGACCGACGAGAAGATCTCGCGCTGCCGGACGGCGAGGTGCGCCAGCTTCGGCGGCAGGTGGTCGGGGTGGTAGAGCTGCGCGGCCTTGACGAAGGCGGACTTGATCTGCTGCAGCGTGGCCGACCGCGGCACGCCCAGCCGGTCGAAGAGGTCCTGGGTGGGAAGCAGGGCGATTCGCTCGAGGACGAGCGCCTCGAACGCCCGCTCCTCGTCGTTGAGCGGCCGCCCGTCGGTGGGCGTGGCGGGCTGGGCCTGCGGCGCCGCGGGGGCGGCCGCTTCGGCGGGCTTGCCCTTGCCCGCGAGGGCGTCCGAGAGCCGTCCGACGGCGCTGCTCGCGATCGCCCGCTGGACCAGCCGCCGGCGGCGCGCGCGGTCGTCCTCGATCGGCCGGTGCCGCCGGGCGACGGGCGCCTGGGGGGTGCCGCGCATCAGTTCGTTCAACTGCTGCCGGGCCTGTTCCGCCGTCTGGCGGCTGCTGCTGCCCGGTTTCCCGGCGAGCTGGTTCGTGTCCTCGGCGACGCCGTAGGTCACGAGCATGCCGGTCAGCGCCAGCTCCGCGGCGAGGGCGTGCGCCCGGACGGGGGCGAGGCCGCAGTGCTCCCAGAAGGCGGTGAGCGTCCCGAGCTCGAGGAGGCGGCAGGCGGCGGCGTACTCGTCGTCCTCGAGGTCGAAGTGCTCGAGGCTCGGCTCGAGGTGCTCGGGGATGCGCACGGGCGTCCGCTCGCCGCCGATCCGCTCGATGAGGCGGTCGACGATGGGCGCGGACGGCGGCGCGATCAGGACTTCGCGGAGCGACCGCAGCGCGTTGGGCGGCACGCCGGCGGCCCAGGCGGGCGGCGGCCGGGACGCCTCGAATTCGAGGTCGCCCTTCGTCAGCTTCGCCACCTCGACGAGGTTGCGGATCTGCAGCAGCCGGAGGCCGCGCTCGAGCTGGTCGTTGTCGATGGCGCCGATCTCGACCAGGGCCTCGCCCTGGCGCCGGCCCTGGGCCATCAGCTCGACGGACTTCTCCATCGCCGGCATGTCGATCCAGCCCAGCTCGAGCAGGAGCCGGCCGAGCGGCTTGAACGCCCGCATGACCTGCGTGCCCGTGGGGACGCCCGACTGGAAGTAGAGGCCATCCTCGCCGAGCGCGTGGCGGATCGTCAGCTCGCCCGTGACCTTCTGCTTGAGCGCCGTGATGAGCACGCTGGCAAGCGGCGTCTGGGCCAGGTTGGTCCCCAGGATCTGCCGGTTGCCGTCGCCCACCGGGCTCATCCTATCGCGGCAGCGACCTGCCGCAAGGCTTCGTACACGGCGATGCCGACCGACGTGGAGAGGTTGAGGCTTCGCGAGCCATCCCGCATGGGGATCCCGACGGTGCGGCCGGGGTGCGCGGCGAGGAACTTCGCCGGCAGGCCCTCGGGTTCGGAGCCGAAGAAGAGGAAGTCGCCCGGCGCGAAGCGCGATTCCCAGAGGCTGCGCGTCGAGCGCGCCGTGAAGAGGTGCCAGGCGCCCGTCGGGGGCGCCTCCGCCACGAATGTTTCGAGGTTCTCGTGGTGCCGGCGCCAGAGCTGCCCCCAGTAGTCGAGGCCGGCGCGGCGCAGGTCCTTGTCGGCGAGCGAGAAGCCGAGCGGGCCGACGAGGTGGAGCCGGCAGCCGGTCACGGCGCAGGTCCGGGCCACGTTCCCGGTGTTCGGGGGGATGCGGGGTTCGACGAGCACGACGTTCAGCGGCGGGTTGGGCCCGATCAAAGCCATTGCCCGGCCAAACTACCATGCCATGATGCGGGGGCATGCGCGGTCCCGAGGTGGCCTTCAACACGACGCGCGGGAGGGTCCTCGCGGAGCGGACGCTCCGGACGACCACGGCCCTCGAGCGGCTCAAGGGGCTGCTCGGCCGGGAGGCGCTGCCGCGCGGGGAAGGGCTCCTCATCGCCCCCTGCGACAGCATCCACACCTTCTTCATGCGCTTTCCGATCGACGTGCTGTTCCTGGACGGCGGCGGCAAGGTCGTCCGCGCCGTCCCGAACCTCGTCCCGTGGCGCGCGACGCGCCTCTACCTCGGGGCCCGAAGCGTGCTCGAGCTGTGGGCCGGCGCCCTCGCCGAGACCGGGACCTCCGACGGCGACATCGTCGAGGTCGCACCTCCGCGTTGACCGGCAAGTCCGGGCCGGGTTAGTCTTTTGCTGCCCCTCTGGATGAGAGCGCCCCGATGCAGATAGAAGTCGCCGGCAACTCCCACGTGGGGATGAAACGCAACCACAACGAGGACAACTTCCTCCTGTTCCCGGAGCAGCGCCTCTTTTGCGTCGCCGACGGGATGGGCGGGCACAGCTCGGGCGAGGTCGCCTCGAAGATCGCCGTCGACGAGATGGCGGGCTTCTTCGATCGGACCGGCCGCGACGAGGACGCGACCTGGCCCTACAAGCTCGACCGCACCCGCACCTACGACGAGAACCGGCTGGTGACGGGCATCCGCCTCGCCAACCTGCGGATCTTCGAGCGGGCGCAGGTCGAGGCCCGCTACAAGGGCATGGGGACGACGATCGTCTCCATCCTCTTCACCAAGGACTCGACCCTCGTCGGCCACGTCGGGGACAGCCGGGTCTACATGTTCCGCGACGGCCAGCTCACGCAGGTCACCGAGGACCACTCGCTCCTCAACGACTACATCAAGGCCCGAAAGCTCACGCCGGAAGAGATCGCCAAATTTCCCCACAAGAACGTGATCGTCCGCGCGCTGGGGATGAAGGACTCGGTCCAAGTCGACGTGGGCCGCCACGAGCCCCGGCCCGGCGACGTGTTCCTGCTGTGCAGCGACGGTCTCTCCGGCATGGTCCCCGATCCCAAGATCGCGGAGATCCTCGCCGGCAACTCGAACCTCGAGGCGGCCGTGCAGCAGCTCATCGAGGCCGCGAACGCCAACGGCGGGGTCGACAACGTGACGGTCGTCCTCGCCCGCGTCGTCGCGGGGTAGGCCGGCCCGTCACTCCGAGGGCGCGGAGACCCTCAGGTCCGAGGCGGCGACCGCGTCGACGAGCTCCTCGCCCGGACGGAGCGCGGTCCCCGGCCAGACGACCGATCGGATCGCCCGGGCGCCCCGGGGGACGGCGGCGCCCGCCCCGATGACCGAGTCGACGACCTCGCCCTCGACCCTCGCGCCCTCCCCGACGAACCGGCTCGCCGCGGGCGGGAGGGCCAGCGCCGC
>DAIDIT010000009.1 GCA_027451705.1 Pseudomonadota bacterium | reverse complement strand
GGGTGGTGTCGAGCAGGTGGGCGCCGTAGTGGCGCGACCACGCCGCGTGGGCGGCTTCGGAAAGGTCGGCGTGCGGGGCGACCGCGCGCTCGACGAGCCGGCGGGAGCCTTCGCCGATGAAGCCGAAGATCTCCTCGACGTGCCGCTCGGGGAGGCCGACCGCGCGCAGTGCGACGTTGACACTCGCCGCGATGTCGCGCCGGGTGTCGAGGAGCGTCCCGTCGAGGTCGAAGAGGATCGCGGAGGGCACGGGTCATCCAGCGCGCAGGCGCCGGGCGAGGCCGGTGAAGCGCTCGCGGGTGCGCTCGTTCTTGACCGCGAGCGCCAGGGCGCGGCGGCTGCCGACGACGACGACGAGCTTCCGGCCGCGGGTCACCGCGGTGTAGAGCAGGTTGCGCTGGAGCATCGGGAAGTGCTGCGTGAGGAGCGGCAGCACCACGGCCGGGTACTCGCTCCCCTGCGCCTTGTGGACCGAGCAGGCGTAGGCGAGCTGGAGCTGGTCCAGGTCGGCGTCGCCGTAGCGGACTTCGCGCCCCTCGAAGTCGACCGACAGGCTGCCGTCCTCCGGATCGGTCGAGCGGACCCGGCCGATGTCGCCGTTGAAGACCTCGCGCTGGTAGTCGTTGCGGAGCTGCATCACCTTGTCGCCCGTGCGGAAGCGCGGCGCGCGACCTTCGGTCTGCGCCCGGATGGGGTTGAGCGCGGCCTGGAGCGCCGTGTTGAGCGCGACCGTGCCGACCTCGCCGCGGTGCATCGGCGCGAGGACCTGCACGTCGGCGACGGGGTCGAAGCCGAAGCGCTCCGGGATTCGCTGGCAGACCAGCTCGCAGACGGCCTGCGCCGCCGCGGCCGGCTCGTCGCGCTCGACGAAGAAGAAGTCGCCGCCCTCGTCGCGGTCGTCCCAGCGCGGCATCTGGCCCTCGTTGATCCGGTGGGCGTTCTGGACGATGAGGCTCTGCGCCGCCTGGCGGAAGACCTCGGTCAGCCTCACCGCGGGCAGGGCGCTGGAGGCGATCAGGTCCCGGAGCACCGCGCCGGGCCCGACCGACGGGAGCTGGTCTGCGTCGCCGACGAAGAGGATCTGCGCGCCGTCGGGCACCGCCTGGAGCAGGTGGTGGAAGAGCAGGATGTCGACCATCGAGGTCTCGTCGACCACGATCAGGTCGGCCTCGAGCGGCCGCTGCCTGTCGCGCAGGAAGCGCCCCTCCTTGGGGTTGAACTCGAGGAGCCGGTGGAGGGTCTGCGCGGGCTGGCCGGTCGCCTCGGCGAGACGCTTCGCCGCTCGGCCGGTCGGGGCCGCCAGCAGCGCGACGCGTCCGCGCCGCTCGAGGATCTGGAGCAGGCCGCGGACGAGCGTGGTCTTGCCCACCCCGGGGCCGCCGGTGACGATGAGGATCTTGCGGGTCAGGGCGGCCGAGAGCGCCTCCTTCTGCGCGGCCGCGAGCCGGACGAGCCCGGCCTCCTCGACCGCGGCGAAGGCGAGCTGCGGGTCGGCGACGATCGGGACCACCGGCCGCGCCGCGAGGTCGAGGAGCCGGCGCGCGGCGCCGCGCTCGGCCTCGAGCAGTTCGCGCGGGTAGACGCACGCGCCGAGCTCGGGGTCCTCGTCGAGGGCCACGTGCCCGACGGCCGCGAGCCGGCCGATCGCCGCGTCGATCGCCTCCGGGGCAATCTCGAGCTTCGCGCCGGCCTCGGCGGCGAGCCGCTCCCGCGGGTAGAGGACGTGGCCCTGCCCGGTCAGCTCGGCGAGCGCGTGCAGCGCGCCGGCGGCCGCCCGCTCCGGGTGGTCCGCTCCGACGCCGAGCGACTGCGCGACCCGGTCGGCGATCCGGAAGCCGATGCCCCAGATCTCGAGCGCGAGCCGATAGGGGTTCTCGCGGACGACCGCCGGCGCCGCGGGGCCGTAGCGGGCAAGGACGCGCGAGGCGAAGGCCGGCGAGAGGCCGTGGCCCTGCAGGAAGATCATCGCCTGCCGCGTCTGACGCTGGTCGGACCAGGCGCGGGCGAGCCGCTTCGCGCGCCGCTTGCCGACGCCCGGGACGGCGGCGAGGCGGCCGGGGTCCTCGTCGAGGGCGCCGAGCGTCGCGAGGCCGAAGGTCTCGACGATCCGTTTCGCCAGCGTCGGGCCGATGCCCTTGACGAGGCCCGAGCCGAGGTAGCGTTCGAGTCCTTCGAGCGTTCCGGGGTCGAGCGGCGTGAACGACGCGACGTGGAACTGCCGGCCGTAACGGCGGTCCTCGATCCAGTGGCCGGACGCGCGCAGGGACGTCCCGCACGGGACCCCGGGCAGCTCCCCGACGACGGTGACGAGCTGGGCGGAGCCGTCGAGGTGGAGCCGCGCGACGGTCCAATGGCTCTGCGGGTTCTGGAAGACGATCCGCTCGATGGTCCCCTCGACGGCCTCGGACGGCGCGGCGCCGGCGGGGCCGTCGGCCACCCGAGGGGCCGCTCTCTCCGTTGGCTCCGGCATGCGCGGTCGCCATGTTAGGCTGTCCGCGCCTGTCTCGGAAAGCGCTTCGACCGTGCCCACCACCGACGAACAGAAGGCGTCGCCGCGGGTGCGGCGCCGGCGGTGGCCCTGGATCGCCGCGGGCGCCGCCGGGGTCGTGCTCGCGCTCGTGGGCGCCTCGCCCTGGATCGCCGCCGCGTGCCTGCGCACCGCCTGGGCGCGGCAGCGGATCGCGGCGCTCCTCCACCGCGCGGCAGGCCTCGACGTCGACTGGGGCCGCCTCGACCTCGAACCGCTCTCGGGCCTTCGCCTCGACGGCCTCGTCCTGCGCTCGCCGCCCGCGTACCGGGCGGTGGCGCCGGACCTCGCGCGCGTGGGCGGGATCGAGGTGGACTGGTCGCTCGCCTCGCTCTCCGGCCACGGTCCGCCGATCGAGCGCATCGTCGCGCGCGACGTCGCGCTCGCGGTGGTCGCGGATGCGGGCGGCGGCAACTCGATCGCCGCGCTGGTGCCGCCGGGAATGCCAAGTCCTCCGCCGTCGAACCCGACGCCCCTCTCCGGCCTCGCCGCGAAGCTCCTCGCGGGGAACCCGCCGGTGAGGCGGATCGAGATCGACGGACTCTCCACGACCCTTCTGCGCACCGCGGATGGCTCGGTCGTGGAACGCGACCGCATCGAGGGGCTGTCCGTCCGTGTCGCGGCGTCACACGGGACGACCGGTTGGGCGCTTCGAATCGATTCCGATTCACGCCTCCGCCTGCGGCGCGAGCGGTCGGGCACTCCGGCCCAGGAGGCGAGCGGGACGCTTCGCATCACGGGTGGGCTCTGGGCGTCCTCGGCAACTGCGACGGTCGACATCGCCGAGTTGCGCCAGGACTTCGTCCCGGGGCTGGACATCGAGAAACTGCTCCACGTGCAGGCCGACGCCAAGTTCAACCCCGGCCAAGTCGACATCCAAGTCGCAGAACTCGACGCCGCGGGAGGTGCGGCCCGGGCGCGGGCAAGCGTGGCGATGCCGGACGCGGCGCCGCCTCACGTCCTTCACGCGTCGCTGGACGTCGATCTCGGCCGGATCGCGCCGCTTGCCCGCGCCGCCGGCCTCGTCGACCTCGGGCCGGTGCGAGGAACGGTCGAAGTGAAGGCGAGGGGGCTCGAGCTCGGGGCCCTTCCTGGGTTGGAGCGGGGCGGGGAGGTGGAGACATCGGGCGACGTTTCGGGCTTGAAGCTCGGGCGCGACGCCGTCGGCGTCGAGGTGACCGGAGCGCGCTGGTCGATCGGGGCGCAGCCGGGAGCCGGCAGCCGACTCCTCGCGAACGGAACTCTGGCCCTGACGGCGCTCCGGTTCCACGGACCGGAGGAGATCGCTGCGGACGGCGTCGAACTGCGCGTCGACGGCGCCGACTTCGATCTCTTCCATCCGGCGACCAGTCAGGCGAAGGTCGACGGTGAGGTCGCGTCCTTGACGGTCGCCGACCGGCGCCTGCGGATCGGCGGCGCGGCCGTCCGCCTGCGGCTCTCCGCGAGGGGCCTCGGGGGTGGGGACGCGGACGTCGCGCTCGGGCGACTCGCGCTCGCGCGGGGAGGCCGCACGCTCTTCGACGGACCGGTCCATGCCGCGTTGCACCTCGAGGACCTCGTCCTCGAGCCTGGGCACCTGCTCGCCTCCCGTGGCAAGGCCCACGCGCAGATCGAGGCCGGCCCGCTGCATGCCGTCCTGATCCTCGAAAGGCGCGCCGATTCGGCCGACGTCTCGCTCTCGGCGGACGCCGCTTCCCTTGAGGCCGCGCGGATCTTCCAGCCGGCGGACGCGCGCTGGAAGGTCCCGTGGGGCCGGCTCGGGCTGTCGCTGCGCACGAGCGGGAGGTTCGACGGTGCCGGCGCGGAAGCGCGGCTGAAGCAGACGACGCGGCTCCACCTCGACCGGCCGGGGCTCGCAGGCATGGGACCAGCGATCTCCGCGCGGTCTATCGAACTCGCCCTCTCGTCCGACGGCACCCTCCGGCGCGAGGCCGTCTCGGTCGATCTCGCGCTCTCCGGCCTCGCGATCGGCGGCGGGCCGGCGCGCGACGCGCATCTTCGTGGAAAGGTCGACTTCGACGCTGCGGCGCCGTCCGCACGCGCGCACGTGGAGACCTCGGGTGACTGGCCGGCGCTTCGCGCCGACCTCGGCCTCGACTTCGATCGGGCGCGAAGATCGCTGGCGTTCGAGGCGACTGCGGAGGTGAAGAAGCTGGCGGCGCTCGCGCCGCTGCTGCCCGCTTCCCGCAGCGTCGACCTCGCGGAACTCGGGGCAACCGTCTCGGCGCGGGGGCGAGTGCGCAACGTGGTGACCTCCGTTGCGGCCGACGGCGTGCCCCGCTTCGCGCGCGACGCGCTCGAAGTCGCCGACGGCGCCGGCACGGTCGACGTCGCGATCTCGAATCTCCACTGGACTTCGGGCGACCGCGAGGCCGACGTGCCGGCGGCGGGATGGCATGGAAGCTGGGGCGTGTCGGGGCAGAAGCGCCACGTCGAGGGCGACGTGACCGCGGGCACCCTCCGCTTTGCGGCCGGACCTCGAATCGTCACGGCGGCGGACCTCGCGGACCACGTCGCGGTGACGGCGACGGGCGACCCTGCGACGGGCACGGTCGAAATCGCGAACCGCCTGACCCTCCGGTCCGTCCGACAGCCCGCGGTACGGGCCTACCCTGTCGGCGGCGTCGCGGTGGATCTGGCCGCGCAGGTCGACGCGGCGCGGGTCGTCCGGATCTCGCGTCTCGCCGTCGACGACCGCGCCGGCGGCAGCTCGATCGCGCTCCACGGCGGACTGGTGCTCGGAAGCGTCGTGCGCAAGCTCTCCCTGCGCGGTGAGTTCCGGCAGGACCTCGCCAAGCTCTCGGGCGATCCCGAGGCGCTCCGGGCGAGCGGTAACGTGTCCCTCGGCCTCCGGATCGAGTCTCCGGACATGAAGATCTTCCACACCTCCGCCGACGTGAGGCTGGAATCGGTCGACCTGGCCCTGCCGAAGCAGGGCGTTCGCGTCGAGTCCGCCGGCGGCGAGATTCCAGTGGACGGCGATCTGTCCATCGGCCCCTCGGGCATTCGCTGGAGGCGCGGCGCCGATCAGAACCCGTACCTTCGATTCTCCGATCAGCACCCGCTGCTCCACCGCCGCAGCTTCTTCTCGATCGCGCGCCTCGTGACCCCCGACGTGGAGATCGCCCCGATCGCGGGCAACCTCGCGGTGGATCGCAACCTCGTCACGGTGAGCCAGCTCGAACTCGGGCTGCGGGGCGGGCGAGTCTCCGGCCGTTGCGTGCTCGACTGGGCGGGCCGCCGCACGACGCTGCTCGCGCACGTGCGCGCGACGGGGGTGCTCTCGTCGCACGGCGAGCCGTTCGACGGAAACGCGGCGCTGCTCGTCTCGGCCGGCGACCGCAGCATCGACGGACAGGCGGAGATCCTCCGCATCGGCCGCCGCCACCTGCTCGACCTGCTCGACCTCCAGGACCCGCACCGCACCAACCCCGCGGCGAACCGGATCCGCGGCGCCCTGGCGCTCGGCTACCCGGACCACGTTCACCTGTCGTTCGACCACGGCTTCGCGAACCTTCGCGTGACCTTCGGCGGGATCGCGGGCCTCGTGAAGGTCTCGGAGATGCGCGGCATCCCGGTGGAGCCGCTCGTCGACCGCCTCGTCGCCACGTTGTCGGAGGAACCGCCATGAAACCGCTCGCACTCCTCGGCCTCCTGTTCGCCGCCTCCTGCCTGCGCGCGCCGCAGATCGTCGTCGACGACCGCGCCACCGTGCTCGAGGAGCAGGCGGGCGGCTCGTTCGACGAGCTGGAGAGGCAGCTCGCCCGCGCGGCGATCGTCCCGCACCCGGACGCGCTCACCCCCGAACAGCTCGAGGCGCTCGGCGCCGCGCCGCCGCTGCTCGTCGATCACACCGGGCGGACCGATGCCGATCGCCTCGACGACCTCCTCGCGCAGCACTGCGTGGGTGAGGGGCGCGACGGGCTGCTCGCCGAGACGCCGCAGGCCTGCCACGGCGCGATCGACCGCGACGCGGCGACCGCGCTCGTCGGGCGGGTCAACCGCGCCCGCATCCAGCTCTGGCGCTGGCTCCACGCCCGGCGCCCCGACGTCCCGTCGGACGCGCTGCGCCGCACCTGGCGGCGGCTCCACGCAGAGGGCGTCGTCTGCGGCGGCTGGATTCAGCGGGACGACGGCGTCTGGGAGGCGAAGGGGTGCTGAGGCCGCGGCCCTGGCTGCTCGCGGCCCTTCTCGCCGCGGGTGTTTCGTCCCCGGCCTTCGGGCAGGACGACGAGGTGGACGGCGGCGTGACCCGGCCCGCGCGGCTGACGGTCGGGACGGCCGATCAGTACCTCGGCCAACTCGCCCCCGACGGCCGGGCGCTCTACTTCGTCAGCAACCGCGACGTGACGAGCGAGATCTTCGCCGAGGACGTCGAGGACGGGCGGGCCTTCCGCCTCTTCGACGAAGGCGCCGACGTCACCTGGCCGCGGCCGAGCCCCGACGGCAAGGCGCTGCTCTACGTCTCGTACCGGGACGAGGCGACGGGCCAGCTCTGCGTCCGCGACCTGCCCGGAGGCGGCAGGCGCCGCTGCCTCGCGGGGCCGTTCAGCGCGCTCCAGGCGAGTTGGATCGACGCGGATCACATCGCGCTCGTCGCCCGTGGCTCGATCGCGGGCGACCTCGGGTTGATCGAGGTGACGGTTGGACCGTCTCTTGCGTCGCAGGCTCTCCGTCTGCGTAACCTGACGAGCCCCGCGATCTCGCCCGACGGCCGCTGGCTCGTCTACGTCCCCGTCGAGCGCGACACGCAGGAGATCGGCCCGGCGTTCGCATCTCACGCGGCGTCCCACCTCGAGGCGTATCGGCTCGACCATCCGGGGCCGCCACAGCCCCTGGCCCTCGATCTGCCGGGCGTGACCGCGCAACCCGCCTTCTCGCCCGACGGCCGCTGGCTCTATGCGGTGCAGTTCATGATCGACACGAACCACGACGACACCCTCGACGCGTCGGACCACGGCATCCTCGTCCGCGTCCCGTTCCTGGTGGGCGAGGACGACGCGCCGGCGCGCGCGTCGGCGTCGACTCCGCAGCAGCTGACCGACACTGGGTGGAATTGCCAGTACCCGGCCGTGGGAAGCACGCAGCTCGTGGCCACCTGCTCGCACGGTGGCGCGCTCGGGATCTACGCGCTGCCTCGGGGAGGCGAGGTCCCCGAGGACTGGACGGTCGCGCGGATCCGCGAGGAGGTCGATCTCGCGAGCAAGCGGTCCGAGAAGGCGCTCCTCTACCGGCACCTCCTCGGACTCGAGCCGACGGAGTCGGCGCGCCGCCTGCTGCTGGTCCGCCTGGTGCGCGAGCACCTCGATCGGGAGGACTTCGAGGCCGCCGCCTTTTACGGAAGGCGCATCCATTCTCTGATCGATCCGGCGAGCCGGGGACTTTCGCGCCCCCTCCTCGCCCTGATCGACGAGCGGCGGGCGGTGCGCGACCTCGACCGGGGGCGGGAGATCGCCGATTTCCAGGAGGGCGCGCGACGGCGCTTCGAGGATCTTGCCCCTGCGCCGGGCGAGTCCGCCGCGGTCACGGTCCTCGCGCACGTGGTTCGGAGCGAGATCGCGCAGGACATGGGCGACGAGACTGCGGCGCGGAAGGAACTCGATGCCGCGGCGATCGGGACGGACACGCCCCGCTCGGTCGTCGAACTGTTCCACGAGCGCGCCGACGCGCTCTTCCGCCTCCTCGACGACCGCGCCGCCCTGGTGTCCGTCTGCCGCCGCCTGGCCCTGGACGCGGGCCTCTCGCCCGACGCGCGGCTCGGCTACGCGGAGGCCGAGGTGCGCGCGCTCGTCCGCGGCTTGCCCGCCGACAGGGCGGATGCGGCACTCGCGAAGGAGCGCGCCGGCGTGCCGGCCGACTCGGAGCTGGCCTTCGCGCTCGACGTCGGGCGCGCCGTGCTCGCGATTCGGAACGCCGATCCTCCCCCGGCCGTGGGTGCGGCGCTGCGAGCCTTGCTCGCCTCCCAGACTCGGGCCGACCGGCGGCGGGCCGTCGTGCTCGAAGCCGTCGAACGCGCGGACGCCTTAGGCGCCGACCGGGTGATCGAGGCACTCGCGACGGGCTATGTCGACGGCGTTCCGCGGGGCACCGCCGAGCGGCGTAGGGCCGAGCGGCTCTTCCGGCGTGCCCTCGCCGGCCGCGCGTTCCGCCGCCTCGCAGAGGGGAAGCGCGCAGAGGCCCTCTCGGACTTCGAGCGGGTCGTCGAGAAGACCGGCTCCTTCGAGAGTGCGGTCGAGGCGATCGACCTGCGCCTCGGCGCCGGAGAAGCCCCCGAGTCCCTCGCGGCGGAGTGGGCGACGCCTGCGCCGGATCGCTCTCCCGAACTCGACGCCTTCGTTCGCGCCTACCTGGGAGCGCGGCGCCTGCCGAAGCTCCGCGGTGCCGAGCACGCCCGCGCGTCGGCCGAGGCGCTCGCGCTTTTGCGCAGCCAATGGCCGGACCTGCACGCCCGCCGTGCCGCCCAGGCGCTCTACGCGAACGTCCTCCACGAGGACTGGCTCTCGACCCACGCCCTCGCCGACGCGGAGCGCTCCGATAGCCATGCGCTCGTCGCCCTCGAGCTGTCGCAGGCCAACCCGCGCTGGCGGGCGATGATCCTGGCCCAACTGGGGCTGCTCCACACCGAGGCGGGCAACCACCGAATGGCGCTCGGCTACCTGGACGCCCGCGAGAAGCTGCCGTTCGCGGACGCCCGGGCGGCCCTCGCCGTGCGCGTCGCGCGGGCCCGCGATCTCCTCCACGTGGGCCGCGAGGCGGACGCCTCGGACGAGGCGGAGCGGGCGCTCGCCCTCGCCGAATCCACGGAGTTGCTGGCGCCATACCGGACTCTCTGCCTCGACCGCGCGGCCCTCTACGCCCTGGCCGCGGGCCGCTTTGCGCGCGCCCTGGCCCTCTACGACCGGGAGCTGCCGAGGCTGTCCGTTCCCCGGAACGTGCTCGCCGCGCACTTCGGCCGCGCGACGGCGGCGCTCGGGGCCGGGCAGCCCGAGAAGACACTGGCGGAAATCGCGGCGATCGATCGTGGGCTCGCCGATCCGGCCCTCGCCGCGAGCCTGGGCGGCCGCTCCCACGCGAGCCCTGCGCAGGCGCTACGGCGTGACCTCTCGATCGCGGCCGGCCTGCGCGCCAACGCCGACTTCCGGCTCGGCCGGCCCGCGGATGCCGCGCGCGCCCTAGAGGCGCGGCGCCGGCTCATGCTCGATCGGCTCGCCGCGGGCGGGCAGGACGACGATCTCCGCGCCCTCGCCCTCGTCGACAGCCGCCTCGCCGGGGGCGCGGACGAGAGCGGGGACGCGTCGGCGGCGGCTCGGTGGGTCGCGGACGCGCTCGAGCGTGCCGACGACCTCGCCGGCCGGACGCACGCGCCGGTCGAGCCCGCCCAGCTCGACGTCCTCTGGATCGCCGCCGCGATCGGCAGCCTCGACCACGCCCCGCTCCCGTTCGACCTCCACGCGCGCCTCGAGCGGTCGTTCCGAGACCTCGCCGCCCGGCGCGATCCCGTCTGGCGCGCCTACGAGCGCTGGTTCGAAATCTGGCTCACCCTGACCGCCCCGGCTGCGGAGTTCGACGCCAAGCCGCCCGTCGCGGGCCGGTGAGCCGGCTGCGCGCGCAGCCCTGCCGGGCCTACCCTTGGGATGTATGCGCCACTCGAAGCCGCCGAACCACCCCGCCGGTCGCGGCTCCCCGTGGGCCGATGCCCTCGAGGAGCGGCTTCGCGCCGCCGCCGAGCGCGAGGCAACCGTGCGTGCCGCCGCCGAGTCCGCCCGGCTCGCGCGCCGCCGGGCCCTCGACGCGTCCCACGAGTCGACGCTCTCCCGCCAGGGCCGGCCGTACGAGGGACTGTTCCGCACCCCTCGCCGCAAAAGCTGATGGGGCAACCCAGCGCGCGGGAGAAGCCGCGCGAGAACGCAAGTCGCGAGCGCGCCTTCTTTGCCTAGTAGTAGATGACGACGAAGCCGTCGGCGCCCGCGGCGCCGAAATCGCCGCCGTGGGCCGTCAGCGTGTTGCTCTCTCCGGTCTGCGAGAGGTCGGGGTCCTGCGACATCGCGGGCTCGCGGAAGTGGCCGGTGAGTGTCACCCCGAACACGACGCTCGAATCCAAGTAGCCGGACCCGCCGCCGCCGCCCGCCATCGTGTTGGGCTCGACATATCCGCCGCCCGCGCCGCCATAGTAGCCGCCTACGCCGCCGCCACCATAGCAGTTGGTGGAGCCATGTCCGCCCTGGTAGGGGGTGCCGGCATTGCTCTGCCAGCCGTTCGTCCCCGGCGGTGAGGCTGCGCCGCCCCCCGATTGCGATCCCGGGTTGCCGCCCTGGTTGTAGTAGCCGTAGGGGCTCTCTCCCTTTTGGCCGGTCATGCCACCGCCGGCGCCGCCCACGTTGCCGGTCCAGTAGCGCGAGCTGCCACCGCCGCCGCCGCCGCCCGCGATCAGGAGTGGCTTGGCGCCCCGGAAGACTCCGGAGAGGCCGCCGCCGCCGCTTCCGTATTGGTTGTCGGTGTTCGTCTGGCAGCCGCTGGCGCCGCCGCCGTAGTTGTAGCCGACGCCCTGATTGACGATGCCGCCCTGTCCGACGACGACGCGCAGGCTCTCGCCAGGAATCACCGGAATGATCCCGCGGGAGTGGCCGCCGCCGCCGCCGCCGGCTCCATAGCCCCACCCTCCCCGCGTGCCACCAGCTCCACCCGCACCCCACGCCTTCGCGAAGATGCGGGTGACCCCCGCCGGGACGACCCAGTACTGGTCCGAACCGGCGTAGGTGAGCGCGACCCGGGTCCGCGTCGAATCCGAAAGGAGCACCGGCTCCTGTCGAAACCAGAAGCCGTGGGTGAATAGCTCGTAGCCGCCGAAGTCCGTGTTGAAGCGAAGTGCGCCATCGGCGCCCGTGGGTCGTTCGGCCGTCGTGCCCGCCGGCAGGAGGACGCCGTCGGTCTTGCTTCCCATGTCGAGGGAGAAGGCCGGACTGGTCGTCCCGAGCCCGACGTCGTCGACGAAGTTCTTGATGCCGGCGATGCTCTGGTTCGAGGTCAGGTCGACGAAGTTCGCCGTGTTCGGCGCAGGACCGGTCGGCCCCTGCGGTCCCGTCGGACCCTGTGGTCCCGCCGGCCCGGCCACTCCCGAGCCGGTGGGTCCGGTCGTGCCGGTTGCTCCCGTCGGACCCGTCGGTCCCGTCGCCCCGGAAACGCCCGTCCCGCCTCCGCCCGTTGCCCCGCCCGCGCCCGAGGGGCCGGTGGCGCCCGTCGGCCCTCCGGGTCCGGTGGGACCGGTCGGGCCGGTGGCGCCGGACGCCGACGCGCCGGCGTTTCCCGTGGCGCCGGTCGGGCCGGCGGGGCCCTGCGGGCCGGTCGCGCCGGGGCAGCCGGCGAGGGCCCAGGTGAAAGCGAAAGCCGTGATCCTGGCGCGAATCGAGGTGCGGGTCATCGTGTGCGTCCTCCCGTTCGCGTCACCCTAGACCCGATGTTCGGAAGGGGTCAAGCGCGCGCCGGAGCGCTTTCCCTTGCGGGGCTAGCCGAGCGCGATCGTCTGCTGGTACTTGGGCAGCAGCTTGATCGGCTGGATCGCCATCACCTTCATGAAGACCTTGAGCAGCTCCGGGTCGAACTTCTGCCGCATCTCGGTCCACATCAGGAGGAGGGCGACGTCGGGCCCGTAGGAGTCGCGGTACGGCCGCTTCGAGGTGAGCGCGTCGTAGGTGCAGCAGATCGCGAGGGTGCGGGCGAAGAGCGACTGGCTCCCCTTCGGGAGGATCATGGTGATCGCGCCGCGGGCGTCCTTGACCGCGGTGCCGAAGTCCTGCGCGTACTCGAAGGTGGCGATCAGCTTCATGATCGACGCACGGCTCAGCCCCTCGGCGAGGATGGTCTTGATTGACGCGAGCTGGCTCCGGTCGACCTGCTGGCGCTCGCTCGGGGTCAGCGCCCCGCGCTTCTCGGCGATCTCGGCGGGCAGGTCCGCCTTGCCGACGTCGTGGAAGAGGGCCGCCATCGCGAGGTCGCGGAGCTGGGGCTTGGTGAGCCCGAGCTCCGCGCCGAAGACGATCGAGAGCAGGCAGACGTTGACGGAATGGTAGACGAGGTACTCGCTCTCCTCGCGGAACGTGGTCATGCCGAGGAAGTGCGTCCGCTGCTCGTAGCAGATGTCGACCATGTCCTGCACGAGCCGCGTGGCCTTGTAGCTCAACGTCGGCTTGCCGGCGGCCCGGTCTTCGAGGAACTTGCGGACGAAGAAGATCAGCCGAGCGTAAACGGTGAGGGCGTACTTCTTGCGGTCGACCTTCTGGCCGTCGGACTCGTCGACGTCCTTGTCGATGTCCTTGAGCTTCTCCTGGATCTCGGACCAGCGGACGAGCCGCAGGGCGAAGAGCTTGCGGCCCGCGACCCCGTCCTCGGGGATCTCGCCGTGGTCCTTCGCGAAGATGAAGACGAAGTTGCGCAACTCCTCGGCGGTGATGGGTCGCGTCAGGTTGAAGCCGCCGATCTTGCGGTCGCGGAACTCGCGGATCAGCTCCCGCACGTTGTCGAGGCTCTGGACGTCGACCTTCACCAGCATGTTGTTGATGTAGAAGGTCTCCTTGACGATCTGCAGCGCGAGCTGCCCCTCCTTGGCGATGATCTGGTTGATGGTCTCGCGCAACAGCTCGATCGGCTTCGCGAAGATGCTGTTCTCGGGCTCGTAGAGCTTGACCGAGCGGACCAGCATGTAGAGCGAGGCGACGACCTGCTTCGCCATGTGCTGGAGCTTCTCGTTGAAGCCCCGGCCGAACTCGTCGACCCTCTCCGCGCCTTCGCCGGTGATCTTGAGGTTCTCGGGCATCGGGCCTCAGCCTCCCTGCCCCTGCGCGTCGCCGAAGAGCTTGCGCTGGACCTTGAACATCGCCTTGCGCGCCTCGCTCAGGACGTCCTCCTCGTTGCCGGCGTTCTCGGCCTCGGCCTGGAGCAGCTTGTAGGAGGCGATGGCGGGGCACTCGGCGAGTCCCGCGATGGCGAACAGCTTCTCCTCGGCGATCTTGCGCTTGTTGAGCAGGCCCGCCTTCTGCTGGAGGAGCTGGGCGAACAGCGCGATCGCCGCCGGTTGCTCGGAGGCGCCCATCGCGCCGTAGGTCGCCCGCTTCTCGGCCGCGTCGCGCTTTCCGAAGTCCGGCGTCTTGACCAGCTTCGCGAGCTCCTGGAAGCCGCGCTCGGCGTTGAACTGGACGAGCGACTTCGCGGCCTGAACCCGCACCTGGGCGTTGCCGTCCTTCATCGCGGCGACGATCAGCGTTCGCGCGGCCTCGCTGCGCCCCTTGCCGATCGCGGCGAGCGCCTCGAGCCGGACCGCGAGGTTCGGGTTTCTGAGCGCGGGCTCGAAGAGGCGGGCCCGGTCGGGCACGTCGAGCTTCTCGATGATGTAAATCATGTCGCGCACGAGCGCGGACTTGGGGCTCGCGAGCCGCGAGACGAACGGCTCGGGGGTGCGGCCGCCGACCACCGCGAGCGCGTCGCACAAAAGGCGCCGGTTCTCCGCGAGCTCGATCGAATCCAGCCCCTCGAGCAGCGGTACGACCGCGTCCGTGTCGAGCGCGCTCAGGTAGCGCTGGATCTCCTGCGGCTGGGCCGGCGGGGTGGCGCGCAGGATCTCGACGATCCGGTTGAGCCGCTCGGGCTCGCCCATCTTGCCGAGCACGAACGTCCGGAGCTGCCTGACCGACTCCGCCTTGTCCGGCTTGCGCTCGAGGGCCCGCAGCTTGACGAGGAGCTGGTTGACGGTCCCGAAGTCCTCCTGCAGCAGCATCGCGTCGAGGAGCTGCGAGAAGATGTCCTGGTACGAGGCCGGGTCGGCCTCGTCCTCGAGGATCGAGAAGATGACCGAGACGAGCTTGGGCAGGAGCTTCGCCCCCTCGTCCTCGCGCAGCTCGGCCTGGATCTGCTGGGCGAGCTTCTCCGTGATCGAGTTGCCCTGGATGACCAGGCCGCGGACCTGGTCCACCGCCTCCATCTTGAGGTTGACGTCGTCGACCGAGACCGCCGCGAACCGCATGAAGTCCTGGCTCGCCGAGCGCAGCCGCCGGTACAGGTAGGTGACGATCTTGTCGACCTCGACCTGGACCTCCTCCTCGCTCATGTCGCTGACGGCGAAGCCCTGCACGACGAGGTACTCGAGGTGCTCGAACGCGGCGGCCCAGAGCAGGCTCAGCACGTCCTGGCCCCGGTTCTTGGCGTCGTCGAAATTGGTCGCGGTGATGAGCGCGAACTTGACGAGCTCGTCGAGGGTCAGGCCGCGGCGGAAGACCAGGTGGCGGATGCCCTCCTGGTGGAACTTGTACGGCATGCGCGAGTCAGCGTCCGCGGGGAGCAGCGGCTGGCCGTAGAGCGCGAATGTCGAGGTCTCGACCTTGATCGTCAGCGCCTCGTGCCCCTCGAGGTAGGCCGTGAGCAGGTCGAACGTCTTCTGCATGAACTCGGGGAAGCGCGGCGTGTTGTGCCGGTAGAGCCCGATGCTCTTGCTGCCCTTGAGGAACTGGACGAAGATCTCGCGGACCGCGTCGACCTGCTGTCGGTGCTCGGGCGAAATCCCCTCGGCATCCTGCTCGCGTGGCTGCGCCGCCGCCATGCCCCGAATCCTACCACTTCCCGCCGGACCGAGGGGTGATGTCGGTTTCCTACCGGCGCGGCGGCGGCCGTGCTAGGATGGCCCCGTTTCGCGAATGCCGTCATGTCGTTGTCCGACGGGCCGGTGGTACGAGGAAACTCTTCCGCCCGCACACGGAGGCGCGTTGGCCAAGGGCCGCAAGCGACGAAACAAGGGTTCGCAACCTCGGGTGGCAAAGGCGTCGTCCGGGCTCGCCGCTGCCATGGGGGCGATGCCGCCGCCGGCGGCGCCACCTCCGGCCGATCCGCCCGCGGCGCCGGCTGCACCCGCCGCGGCGGCACCCGCCGCCTCCCAGCAGGCGCGCCTCGTCGTCGCCGGCGCGACCGATGTCGGCCGCAAGCGCGACACCAACCAGGACAGCTTCCTCGTCGACGAGGACCTGCGCCTCTTCGTGGTCGCCGACGGGATGGGAGGCCACGCCGGGGGCGGGACCGCCTCGCGCCTCGCGGTCGAAACGATCCAGTCCGAGGTGCGCAAGTCCCGCTCGAGCCGGCGCGAGGCGTTCGAAACGTTCCCGGCGCTCGAGGACTCGGCCCTCCCCGAGGTCCTCCGCGACGCGGTCGACGGTGCCTGCCTGCGGATCTTCGAGGAGGCGCGCGCGACGCCGTCGCTCGCCGGGATGGGCACCACCGCGACCATACTTCTGCTCCACGGCCGCCACGCCTTCGTCGCCCACGTCGGTGACAGCCGCATCTACTTGATCCGCGGCGGCGACATCCACCAGGTCAGCGAGGACCACTCGCTCGTCAACGAGCAGATCAAGGCGGGCGTGCTCACGCCGGAAGAGGCGCGCCACAGCCAGTTCAAGAACGTGATCACGAGGTCGGTCGGCTTCGAGGAGGACGTCCTCGTCGACCTCATGGGGCTTGCGGTCGAGAAGGGCGACACGTTCATCATCTGCTGCGACGGCCTCTCGAACCTCGTCGAGGATCACGAGATCGCCGAGATGGTGCGCGACGAGCGGGTCGAGGATCTGCCGCTGCGGCTCATCGGCCTCGCCAACGACCGCGGCGGCGACGACAACATCACCGTCATCGCGGTCCGCATCGCCGACGTCTGAGCCTCGCCGCACTGCGGCGAGGCTCGGGTGGGGCGAGGTGCGCATTTGGCGGTTGACGCCGTCCGAAGGTCGATGGTACCCAGGAAGACGGCGGCACGTTCACCGGCCAGCCTGGCTGGCGTTCCCCGATCCGGCACCGTAGGTTGATTCCGTGTGAGGTCGGGGCATCTGGTCGGCGGTAGAGGCGACTCTTCCGCCGAGACACGGAGTGGCGGACGATTGGCGAACCGGAGTTACACGATCCTCGTCGTACCGGACCAATCGGCCCGCACGCGGAAGTTCCGCATCCAGAAGAAGCTCGTGGTCCGCACCGGCGCGGCGTTCGGCGTCCTGCTGCTCGCCGCGGTCGCGATGGTGGTCCACTACTTCTACGTGGTCGGGCAGGTCGTCGAGAACCGCGTCCTGCGCGAGGAGAACGCGCAGCTCCGCACCCAGGTCAAGCTCATCCACGAGAAGGTCTCGCACGTCACCTCGACGCTCGATCGGGTGGAGCGCTTCGACCAGAAGCTTCGCGCGTTGACCCAGCTCAACGATCCCGAGCGCAACCTCGCGATCGGGCCGCTCCCGGCGGACGACCACCAGGAGGGCGAGGAAGCGCCTGAAGAGGTGACGGACAGCCATGCGAGCGTGCCCGAGGACGTCTCCTTCCTGCCGAGCAAGCTCGACAGCCTCTCGTCCGAGGCGGACCGGCAGGAGCAGAGCATCCAGGAGCTGACCCGTTACTTCGAGGACCAGAAGGAGTTGCTCGCGTCCACCCCGTCGATCTGGCCCACGCGGGGCTGGGTGACGAGCGACTTTGGCGTCCGGCTCGACCCCTACACGGCCGAGCGGGCGATGCACCGCGGCCTAGACATCGCCAACGCGCCGGGGACGCCGGTGGTCGCGCCGTCGGACGGCGTGGTGGTCTTCGACGGCACCGAGGGCGGCTACGGCAACGTCCTGGTCGTCGACCACGGCTACGGCGTGCGCACGCGCTACGGCCACCTCTCGAAGATCTTCGTCCACGTCGGCGACCACGTGCACCGTGGGCAGAAGGTCGCGGCGATCGGCAACACCGGCCGCTCGACCGGACCGCACCTGCACTACGAGGTGCGGGTCAACGGCATCCCCGAGAACCCCCGAAAGTTCATCCTCGAGTAGCGCCCCGAGCCGTCGACGGGGGCGCGTCTGCTCCGTTCATGGGTCGCGCGGTTCTCCGGATTGGAGTCGCCGTTGATCGGTTGCAGGGGTTCGCGGAAGGGCGCAGCCGGCGCTTCTGCCGCATGCCTGGATCGCCTTCCCGTTCGGCTTTGGGAACGCCGGGGCCGGGCTGCGTCAGTTGCAGGCGTCCGCAGGGGCGGCGCAGACACAGCCCTGCGCACCGCTGCATGGCTGGATCGCCCGGCCGTCCGGCTGGAGGAACGCCGTGACCTGCCGCTGCGAGGCAGCCGTCGGGTAGACACCATCGTGGACGCCGTTGTCCTCGGTGTTGAGCGCGTTCGTCGAGTTGGGCTTTACGCTCGGCTGGAGGTCGTAGATTGTCAGCGCCGATGGGAGCGGCGCAGCCGCCTGCACGAGCCCGTAGGGCGTATCGTCGGTCGGCGTCATCAGCGGGATGTCGAGCGTGCGCGCCGTCATCTCGGTCGCGAGATTTGGCACCTGCATGTCGTAGCGTCCCTCCTGCATCAAGAGCCGCTTCGGCGGTACGCCCGTCAGGGGACTGCCCGAGAGCACGTACGGCGCGGTGGTGATCGGGTCCGCGAAGTCGAATTGTGACTGGACGTACGACGAGAGCACCGCCTGGTCGACGCCGTCGGGGTACGAGGTCTGGAAGATCGCGGCGAGCGGCGCCCAGTGGCTGCTGCGCTGGAGCATCAGGCTCCAGCAGCCGCCCGGGACGTTCAGGACGCCGGCGAGCACGTCCGGGTCGTAGGCCATGAACGTGTCACCCATGATCCCGCCGAGCGAGATGCCATAGTAGTACGCGTTCTTCGGGTCGATCACGTCCTCGCCGTTCGGCTCGAGCAGCGGATCGCGGGCGAGACTGCCGCGCGCGAAGCGGACGAGCGTCGCGGCGTTGACGATCGCCTGCTGCGTCTTGTCGGTGACGAGCGGCAAGGAGTTCATGTCGTCGACCGCGAGCGCGACGATTCCCTCGTCCTGCGCCGAGAGGCCGGTCCAATTCGTCATCACCATCAGCATGCCGTTCTGCTCCGCGGCCTGCTGGAGCACGGGGTCGGTCGAGTACTCGACCGCGTCGCCGAGCAGCCCGTGGCCGAAAATCAGGACCGGCACGGGGTTGGCCGGCGTCGCCGTGGTGATGGCCGACGGGACCAGGGCGGCGAATTTCACGCTGTAGCTGCCCTGTCGGACGGGCGTCCCGCCGTCGTCGAAGACGAGCGTTCCGTTCTCGCCGCCGTCCTCGGTCAGGAAGAGCGGCACGTCGAAGGTGCCGACGATGCGCGCATAGAGGTGCGACCCACCGTCGCCCTCGCCGCCGTCCGACCCGCCGTCGACCGACGTGATCGTGTAGGCGATCTGCGAGCCGTCGCCCACCGCGGCGAGCGCCGTGTCGCGCATCGAGCGAACGTGCGCGGTGAGGTCCTCGTCCGAGGAGGTCACGAAGTCCCAGGCGAGAAGCACGCTCGACGGCGCGATGCCGGCCTTCTGGAGCACCGGCAGCACGCTGGCCTGGAAGCCGGGGCGAAGCCCCTCGAGGCGGGCGTCGTCGGTCGGCTGGCCGGAAAGGAGCGCGGCCATTCCGGCGGACGGGACGAGCGGCTGGCCGCCGCTGTCGAGCAGGCCGCGGAGCAGCACCGCGACGTAGCGGGTCTTCGGCTGGAGCCGGACCATCGGCCGGATGTAGAGCGCCTGCCGCGGCGGGGCGTTCTTCGCGTCGAGCTCCGCGAAGTGGACGACGCGGCTGCCGTCCGGCGCGAGGAGCTGAGTGGGCGAGCTCGGGTCAATGCTCGTGGCGAGATTCTCCCAGCCGGGGAGGGTGCCGCCGGAGAGCCCCTTTGCGAAGTGGACGACGAGCGGGCCCGCGGGCGAGAAGCCGTCGTTCATGTCGATGCGGCCGGGATCGACGAAGACCCCGTTCGCATTCTGCGGCATCGCCGAGGCGGGGAGGTCGACTTGGAAGCCGCTCGCGGAGGTCGCGGAGGGAACCTCGTAGGCTGCGGACGGCCAAGGCGTGAGGCAGTCGAGCGGATCGTCGCGGAGCGGGTTGCACTGGGGTGGCACCCCGAGAGCGACCGGGGGCCCGGCGTCGAACCCCGCGTCGCCGCCGCCCCCGCCCGTGCCCGCGTCACCCGTCCTCGGCGTGGAAGGGCCACAGGCAGCGAGCGCGGCGCAGAGAAAGACGACGGGGAGGGCTTTCATCACGCGGATGCTAGCACGGGAGGCGTGCGCCCGGTCGTACCCTGCGACCCCGACCGCGATCACGACCGCGAATCCGAACCAAAACCGATCCACCTTCGTGGCCGGGGATGGGTCTGCGAAGGGGCAAGGGGCAGGGGGCGGGGCGGCGAGCACCAACTCCCTCCCGCGCCTTCTATGGGGCGAGGGGTCGGGCACCGCGGCTGCCCGATCCCTCCTCCGCAAAGTGGGGAGGGCCGTGGTTACCCAAGCAGGGGAGGAAAGGGAGCTGGGCGGAACCGCGGCCGGTCCTCGACTTCGCGTCCGATCGCGGACGCTGCGCTCGGGCCGAAGGGAATTGAGTCCCGGTTGCGGTCGCGGTGTTGC
This sequence comes from Pseudomonadota bacterium, assembly GCA_027451705.1. Lineage (GTDB taxonomy): Bacteria > Myxococcota > Myxococcia > Myxococcales > JAKAPL01 > JAKAPL01. The sequence continues at coordinate 2,393 of DAIDIT010000009.1, read as the reverse complement.
GGGTTGACCCGCTCTGCGCCCTCTGGCACAACCGCGGCGCTCGAAGAGGAGGCTGTCATGAAGGAAGTCGTTCACAGCGACGGGGCGCCGAAGGCGATCGGGCCCTATTCGCAGGCGCTGCGGGCGGGGCAAGGGATGCTCTTCTTGTCGGGGCAGATCCCGCTCGACCCCGCGACGGGCGAGCTGGTGCCGGGCGACGTCCGCGCGCAGACCGAGCGCGTCATGGAGAACCTCGCGGCGGTGCTGCGCGTCGCCGGCCTCTCCTTCGAGCACGTCGTCAAGACGACGATTTACCTCGCCGACCTCGGGGATTTCGCCGCGGTCAACGAGGTTTACGGCCGCCGCTTCCCGCAGGCGCCGCCGGCGCGCGCGACGGTTCAGGTCGCGGCGCTGCCACGCGGGGCGCGCGTCGAGATCGACGCGATCGCGGTCGCGTGAGGCTACGGCACCGTGACGGTCGCGGTGCCCTTTACGCCCTGGAGGATCGCGGTCACGGTGGCCTGGCCCCGCGACACGCCGGTGACGACTCCCTGCGAGCCGGCGGAGTTCGAGACCGCGACGACGCCGGACGAGGAGAGCCAGATCGCCGAGGTCGTGATGTTCTGGCCGCTGCCATCCGAGTAGGTCCCGGTCGCGGTGAGCTGCTCGGTCTGCCCCGCCGGGAGCGTGGCCGTCGCCGGCGTCACCGCGACCGCGACTAGGGTGGGCGCGACGACGGTCACGGTGGTCGAGCCCGAGACCGAGCCGATCGACGCGGTGACCGGGCTGAGCCCCGCGGCCACTCCAGTCACGAGCCCCGAGGGGGAGACGGTCGCCGCGGACGGGTTGCCCGAGGTCCAGATGGCGCCGTCGGTCAGGTCGACCTGTGTGCCGTCCGCGTAGGTGCCGGTGGCCGTGAGCTGCTGGGTGGCCCCGAGTGCGAGGGTGGGCCCCTGCGGGGCGACGGCGATCGACTGTAGCGGGGCCGTGCTGACGGTGAGCGTCGCGGCGGCGGTGAAGGTCTGGTAGCTGGCCGAGATGTTCGCTTTCCCGGCGTGCAGCGCGGTCACGGCGCCCTCGCTGACGGTCGCGACCTCGGGGTCGCTCGACGCCCAGTCGGCGAGGGCGGTGACGTCCAGCGTGGCGCCGCCCGGCAGCCGCGCGACCGCGGCGAACTTGTCGGTGGACCCGACCACGATCGTATCGGTCGGCGGGTTCAGCGCGAGGGCGACGATCGGCGTGCCCGCGTCGGGCTGGAGGGGCGGCGGCTCGGAGCCGGAATCGGGCTGGTCGTGGATCGGAACGCGGCCGCAGCCGAGGGCGACGGCGAGGATCAGGCAAAGGCGGCAGGGGCGCAGCATGTCAATCTCCGGACAGCCCATCATGCCCTCCCGCTCCACTCCGCGTCAAAGCCGGCGGCGGCCAACTCAAGGGTGCACGTACTGCATGGCGAGCGGGCAGGGGTCCGCCATCGTGCACGCCTGCTGGGCGGTGACGCGCATCCCCTTGTAGCCGGTCGCCGAGGTGCTGCCGTTCACCCCGAGGGCCGAGGTGGGCAGGGGCACGGGCGGCGGGAGCGGCGCCGTGCCGAGGGCGGTCAGGGCGGTCGAGCCGCCGATGACGAGTTCGTTGACGCCGTTGTACGGCTTCCAGGTCACGTCGCTGAACTCGACCACCGCGCCGCGCTGCGGAACCGGCGCGCCCCCGACCGGTGCGCCGGCCTGAAGGATCGTGTCCTTGACGTAGACCGCGACGCCGCTGCTGGCCGGCGCGGGCCCCGACGCGACCGGATCCTGGAGGTAGACGAGGCCGCTCTTCGCGGGCGAGGCCGACCAGCCGTACAGCGCGGTGACGACGCCGTACACCGAGACCGGCGTGGTCGGCTTCTGCGCCACGACCTGGGCGATCGTCAGCGCCCCGCCGGGCGCCGCGAAGTTCATCCCGCCGTCGCCGACGCCGTCGAAGGGGCCGAGCCCCATGTCGTCGCAGCCGCCCGGGATCAGCGCCTGGGGGGAACTCGTGGAGATGCCGTCGGGCTCGTCGTCGGTGTCCCAGATGCCGCCTGGGGTCTGGAACGTCCCGCCGTCCGCCTCGAGGACGCCGAGGCAGCCGCCGCCGAGCAGCGACTGGTAGAACAGCTCGTGATCGACGAGGACCGTGTCGCCCGAGGAATCGTCGCACGAGAAGCCGTCGCAGTAGGCGCAGTGGTCGGTCACGTACCGGTAGCTGCCCGGGCACTCGCAGCTCCCGTTGACGCAGGTCGCGACCGAGGTCTGGCACGCGGGACTGCACACGAGGCTGCCGCTGCTGCTGCCGCCCGACCCCGAGGTCGACCCCGACGTCGACCCCGACCCCGACCCCGACCCCGACGTCGACGTCGACCCCGACCCTGTCGACCCTGTCGACCCTGACCC
>DAIDIT010000008.1 GCA_027451705.1 Pseudomonadota bacterium | reverse complement strand
CGTCGAGATCTGCCGCAAGGCCCATCGTCGTGCCCTCCTCTCCTTGAGAGCACGATCGCTCATCCCCCTGTCATCATTGGAACTTGCGGCCTTAACTCACCGGCATTGATCCTAGCCTGGGAGCCCGCACGATGTCCGATCGCGTCCGTATTCGACAGCTTCCCACAGGGGTCCCCGGCCTCGACGAGGTGCTCGGCGGCGGGCTCCCCGAGCTGTCGTTCAACCTCATCGCCGGAGGGCCGGGGTGCGGCAAGACGACGCTGGGCAATCAGATCATGTTCGCGAACGCGAGCCGCGAAAAACCGGCCGTCTACTTCAGCATCGTCGGCGAGCCGCCCATCAAGATGCTCCGCTACCAGCAGCAGTACGACTTCTTCGACCCAGCCAGGGTGGGCGACGGCTCGGTTCGCTTCGTCCACCTGGGCCAGGAAGCGGAAGGCGGCGAAGAGAAGGTCCTCGCGGCCATCGTCCGGGAGATCGAGACCTCGAACCCGAAGCTTGTCGTCGTCGATTCGTTTCGAAGCATGGTCCGCAGCACGCTCCAGGGCCCGGGCGGGGAGCGCGAGCTGGCCGACTTCATGCAGCGCCTCGCCGTGCACCTCACGGCGTTCGAGGCCACGACCTTCCTGCTCGGCGAGTACGACGAGGACGAGCGCGACAGCGCCGTGTTCACGGTGGCCGACGGGATCCTCTGGCTGTACCAGGCCGTCGAACGCAACTCGATCGTCCGCAAGCTCCAGGTCGTGAAGATGCGCGGCCAGGGGCAGATCCCGGGGCTGCACACGACCCGCATCTCCGGCGAGGGCCTCACCGTCTTCCCGAGGCTGCTCAAGCCGGTCGAGGTGACCAGCGGCAGCCCCCTCGAGGAGCGCGTCTCGACGGGGGTGAAGGGGCTCGACGAGATGACCGGCGGCGGCATCCCGGCCGGCTACTCGGTGCTGGTCGCGGGCCCGTCCGGATCCGGCAAGACCGTCCTCGCGAACCAGTTCATCGTCGAGGGGGCCGAGCACGGCGAGAACGGGGTCGTGGCCGTCTTCGAGAAGAGGCCCAACGCCTACTTGCAGACCGCGCCGCACGGAACGGAGTTCAAGAAGCTGATGGCCGAGGGGCGGCTGGAGGTGCTCTACCTGCGCCCGCTGGACCTCTCGATCGACGAGACGCTCGTGGAGCTGCAGAAGGCCGTCCGGCGCACGGGCGCGAAGCGGGCGGTCATCGATTCCTTGTCCGGGCTGGAGCTGGCGCTGGCGCCGACGTTCCGCGAGGACTTCCGCGAGTCGCTCTACCGGATGATCGGCGCCCTGACCGGGCTCGGCGTCACGGTGATGGCGACGGTCGAGCTGGCGGACTCCTACGTCGACCTGAGGTTCAGCCCGCAGGGGATCGCGTTCCTGACGGACGCGATCATCCTCCAGCGCTACGTCGAGATCGACGGCCACCTCCGGCGCGCGATGGCGGTCGCCAAGGTGCGCGCGAGCGACCACAGCAAGGAGCTCCGGGAGTACGAGATCGGCCCAGGCGGCGACGTCGTCCTGGGCCGGGCGCTGAAGGAGTACGTGGGCCTCTTGACCGGCTCGCCGGTCGCGAGCGGGAAGGCCGCACCGTGACCGGCAAAGCCGGCGGGAAGGGCAAGATCGAGCTTCAGAAGCTCCTCAGCCAGCAGCGGGAGGCCAACGCGGAGCTGGTCGCGGCGACGGTCCGCGCGCAGGAGCAGGCGGAGGAGCTGGCCAGGGTGGCCGAGTTCCGGGAGCTGTTCATCGGCGTCGCCGGACACGATCTGCGCAACCCGCTCGCCGCGATCGACCTGGCCGCGCGGCAGCTCCTCCGGCGCGGGCAGCTCGACGAGCAAGACCGGAGGACCGCCGCGCTCGTCCTGCGCAGCAGCCGCCGCATGGACGAGATGATCGACCAGCTCCTCGATCTGACGCGCGCCCGCCTGGGAGGCGGATTGGCGATCGAGCCGAAGCGCTGCGACCTGCGCGAGGTCTGCAGCGCCGTCGCCCAGGAGTTCGAGGCGCCGATCGAGCTGAAGGCCGACGGGGACGTGACCGGCTTCTGGGACCCCGACCGCCTGGCGGAGGGGCTCTCCAACCTCGTCAAGAACGCCACCGAGCACGCGACTCCGGGCACCGGCATCGCCGTCGCGGTCCGCGCCGAGGGCGCCGAGGTGGTGGTCGAGGTCACGAACGAAGGCCAGCCGATCCCGGCGGCGCTGCTCCCGGTCCTCTTCGAGCCGTTCCGCCGGGCGGAGGGCCGCCGCAAGTCCAAGACCGGGAACCTGGGCCTCGGCCTCTACATCAGCGACCAGATCGTCCGCTCCCACGGCGGCAGCCTTCGCGCGCGCTCCGGGGGCGGCAAGACGACCTTTACGATGCGCCTGCCGCGCAACCCCCTCCGCGCCGAGCACGGCAGCCTCCACTGAGCCCGCATTATTCACGGTCCGGCTACTGCGGCGTCCGATACCGCGCCTGCGAAGGGCGTGCTCGCTCCTCGCGCCTGCGGCGTGCTTCAGCACGCCTCGGCGGTCGTCGCTGCGCTTGCCCTTCTCGGCTGCGGTCTCGAACGCCTCGCTACGCCGTCCCGTGAATAACGCGGGCTGAGCGCAGCTTCACCGCAGCGCGCGGCGGGCGGTCGCGCCGAGCGAGGCGGCGAACGCGAGGAGGGCCGCCACCGCGAGCAGCCCCGACGCTCCCGAGATCCACAGGGCGCCCGGCCACGCGGTCGCCGCGACGATCCGGCCGAGGCGGAGCGCCGCCGACCCGTTGACGAGCGCCCAGGCAGACCACGCGAGCGGCGGGAAGGCGAGCTTCACGCCGCGCGCGGCGGGCAGGGCGCGCAGCGCGACGCCGACGATGAGCTGGGTCACGCAGCCGATGGTGTAGGCGTGCCGCGCCGCGTCGCGAACGAGCTGGTGATCGGGCAAGAGTCCCAGCGCCACCGCGGCCGACAGGCCGAGGGAGGCGAGCAGCCAGCCCCAGGCCGAGGCGAAGAACGGCGCGCCCGCGCGGGTAGTTAGGAGCGGCCGGAACAAGCCGAGCTCCCAGGCCACCGCGGCGGCGACGGCCAGTTCGAGGAGCCGGCCCGGCAGCTCGAACCGCGGCGGGAGCCAGCCGGCGTCCGCGGCCGAGGCGAGCGCGACGCCGAGCGCCCACCCCGCCGCGAGCCGGCGCGGGGCCACGGGCCGGACGTCGAAGCCGCCGGCCATCTCGAAGACGTGGTGCGCCATCCCGAGGATGAACGTGCCGGCGAAGCCGAAGAGGCAGAGGTGCCAGTAGCCGGGGTGCTCCAGCAGGCGCCGCGCGTCCAGCGCGCCGGCGAGGCCCCAGGCGCCGGCCGCCACCAGGAATGCGGACCCGACGCGCAGCCACGGGCCGAGCGGATGCGGGAGGTGGCGCGACCCGGTCCAGACCGTCGCGGCCGCGGCGAGGGCCGCCGCGAGGTCGGCCGCCTCGGCGAGCCGCACGAGGCGGGGCGCGGCCCCGTACAGCCCCGCGGGAAACGCGACCTCGGCGACGGCGGCCGCGGCGACGGCGGCCCAGAGCAGCCAGGGCCGGTCGAGCGGGCGCCGCGAAAGGCGGGGCAGGGCGTGCCCGGCGATCCCCACGACGAAGAACAGCACGAAGCCGAAGATCTGCGAGTGGGCGTGGACGAGAACCGACCGCCCGGTGACCTCGCCGATCGCCCAGTCGGACTTCGCGAGGTTCCACGCGCCGAGCGAAGCCCCGAGCGTCAGGGTCGCGAGCAGGCCCAGGCCGAAACAGAGCCCGGGCCCGGGACCCCGCCCGCGGGCGGGGAGGGAAGGCGCGGCGGCGGTCATTCGGCCATCAGCGGGATGGCCATGCCGAGCGGGACGAACCGGAGGTTGTCGTGGTCGACGAGCATGTACATGCCCGGCTCCGGCAGCCGCAGCTCGAACGACGCCCCGCCGCCCGCCGGCACGAGCCCGGTCTGGACGTCGCGCTCGACGTTCTCGGGATTGCCGCTCGGGTAGAAGCGCTCGAGCATCGTCCCCATCACGTGGACCGACGAGGCGCCGGGGCCGGCGTTCACGAAGTAGACCCGGATCAGCTCGTGGGTGCGCACGTGCACGGTCTCGTGCTCGAGCCGCCCGTTGAACGCGATGGCCCACGGGTCGTTGTGCATGATGCGCGTCGTGTCCGGCGATACCAGGCCGTTGCTGTCCGGGTCTCCCCAGAAGCCGCCCTGAACGATCGCGATCTCCTTCGCGGGTCGCAGTCCGGTGCGCGGGTAGACCACCATCTCGCCGACCATGCCGGACTTGATGTGGACGTCGGTGACCGGGCCCGAGGCGCAGTGGAACATGAAGGCGCCGGGCACCGTCATGACCCCCGTGTAGGAGAGCGAGCCGCCGGCGTCGACCGGCCCGAAGTGCTCGGGGGCGATGAAGAAGGCGTGGGAGTCGATCCCGTGGGCCATCTTGTCCGCGTTCTCGACGAGCAGGGTGACGGTGTCGCCCACGCACGCCTCGAGCACGGGCGGTCTGCCCGCGCCCGTGAACTCCATCTGGTCGGCCCGGAAGCTCATGCCGATGGGCTCGATCTGGTCGTGCGCCGTCAGGGTGAACGTCCGGTGGATCGGTCCGTCCGCGCAGGTCTTGATCTGGCCGGCAAGGTGCCACTCGTGGGGAAGCTCGTCCGCGCCGGCCGCAGCGGCGAGGGAGAGGGAGGCGACCGCCAACAGGATGCGTGTCATGGGCATCTCCTCGCGGAGGGAATTTTGCGCTCCGTGGAATCGCCCGATTGCATTTCATGCGCCGTGCCATTTGGAGAATCCACAAGGAACGCGCGAAGTTGATCCGGGTCAAGAGGGTGAGCGGCCGGAGCCCCGGCGCAGCCGCTGCGTCTCGCGCAAAGCCGGCGCGCAGGGCCTGCGCGCCCCCGAGAGCGCTCGGGCCTCGACATTGCTCTCCCGAGGAGTCATCTGGAAGGTCCCGAGCCTACCGTTCGGTTCAGCGATGACGATGCCCCCGTACTACCGCGCCGTCGCTCTCGACTACGACGGGACCTTGACCCTGACCGGGCGGCCGGCGCCCGCCCTGCTCGACGTGCTCGCGGAGGCGCGACGCTCCGGCCTCGCGCTCGTCCTGGTCACCGGCCGCGTCCTGCCGCAGCTCCAGGCGCTCTTCCCGGACGTGACCGAGCGCTTCGACCTCGTCGTCGCCGAGAACGGCGCCGTGCTCGCCCGCAACGGGGCGCCCGACCAGCCCCTCGCCGAGCCGGTCGACCCGCGCCTCGCCGCGGCGCTCCGGGGCCGCGGGCTGCCGATCGAGCGGGGGCAGGTCCTGGTCGCCGCCCTCGCCCGCGACGCCGCGGCGGTCGAGGAGGAGGTTGCCCGCAGCGGCACCGAGGTCGTGCTCGTCCGCAACCGCGACGCGTTGATGCTCCTGCCGTCGGGCGTCTCGAAGGGCTCGGGGCTGTTCCACGCGCTCGGCGAGCTGGGCATCTCGTTCCACAGCACCGTGTCCGCCGGCGACGCCGAGAACGACCATTCGCTGCTCGCGGTCTCGGAGCTGGGCGTCGCGGTCGCGAACGCGGTGCCGGCGCTGGCCGAGCACGCCGACCTCGTGCTCGACCTGCCGGCGGGGGAGGGTATCGCCTCGCTCCTGCGAGGCCCCGTGATCGCCGGCGAGCGGATCGTCCACTCGCGCCGCTGGCGGGTCGCGCTCGGGACGGCCGCGGACGGCACGCCCGCCACGCTGCCCGCCTCCCAGCTCGACGTCGTGATCGCCGGCGGCTCGGGGAGCGGAAAGTCGTTCCTCGCCGGCCTCTTCGTCGAACGGCTCGTCGGGCTCGGCTACTCGGTCTGCATCCTCGACCCGGAGGGCGACCACTCGGCGCTCGCCGAGGTGCGCGGCGTCACGCTCGTCGGCGCGGGGACGACGCCGCCGCCGCCCCCGGAGCTGCGCCGCCTGCTCCGCAGCCGCTTCTCGAGCGTCGTCGTCGCCCTCGACGGCCTCGCCCCCGAGGGGCGGAGGCGCTACGTGCGCGAGGCGCTGGCCGAACTGCACCGCGAGCGGCTCGTCTCCGGGCTGCCGCACTGGATCGTCCTCGACGAGGCGCAGGAGACGTTGACCGCCGAGCCGGGCCACGAGCTCGGCCGCGAGCTGACCGGCAGGGGGCACTGCCTCGTCACCTGGCAGCCCGAGCGGCTCTCGCCGCGGGTCGTGGGCACGCTCGACGCGGCCGTCGTGCTTCCTGGCCTGCGGCCGGAGCAGTCGCGGGCGCTCCTCGAACGCGTCGGCGCCGCGGGCGACGTCGCCGGCGTGGCGGGCGACGGGGAGCGGGCTCGGCTGCTCGTCCGGGGCGCCGCGCCGATCGCGTTCGAGCCGGGGGCCCGGCGGCGGCCGCACGTCCGCCACTGGCACAAGTACCTAACGCGGAGCCTCCCGCCCGACCGCTGGTTCCTCTTCCGCGAGGGCGGGGTTCCGAACGGCCACGTCGCCGGCAACGTCGCGGACATGCACCGCGAGCTGGCCCACGCGGACCTCTCCGTCGTGGGGCACCACCTCTTGCACGGCGACTTCTCGGACTGGCTCGGGGCGACGCTCAAGGACGGGCAGCTCGCCGCCTCCGTCCGCGACCTCGAGGTCGCGGCCCGCCAGCGCGGGACCGTGGGCGAGGAGGACCGCTCGCTGCTCCTCGCCGCGATCGAGCGGCGCTACGGCGAGACGCCGGGCTGAGCGGGCAGCGCCTGAAGGGCCGCGCGGACCTCCTCGACGTGCCGGCCGATCCGGACCTCGTGGTGGAAGACGCCGCGGATCACGCCGCCCGCGTCGACGAGGAACGTCACCCGTTTCGCGTGGCCGAAGACCGCCCGGCGGACGCCGAAGCGGCGCGCGATGTCGCCGCTCGGGTCGCCGATCATCGGGAAGCCCACGCCCAGGCTCTCGGCGAAGCGGCACTGCGTTTCGGCGTCGTCGGTGGAGATCCCGACGAGCTGCGCGCCGAGCGCGCGGAGCTGCGGCCAGGCGTCGCGGAACTGCGACGCTTCGAGCGTTCAGCCACCCGTGAACGCCTTGGGGAAGAAGTAGACGACGACGGGGCTGCCCCGCGCGGCCGAGAGCCGGAACGCGGTCCCCTGCGTCGTCGTCGCCTCGAAGTCGGGCGCGGCCTCTCCCACGGCGAGCATGCGCGACACCCTACCACGAATCCCCTCCCCCGCGAGCGGGCCGCAATGCGGGGGGGCCACGGCGGGAGTTGCACCCGGGCGTCCCGAGTCCACCCACCACCCGGCCTCGCCCGCGTCGCGGGGGAGGGGACTCGGGGGGCGCGGGCGTGGTAAGCGAGGGGCCCTTCGGGCCCGCCATGTACCAGACCCACTTCGAGCGCGTCGTCGCCTGGGCCACCCAGGAACGCTTCCAGCAGGACGTCGCCCTGGCCCGCAAGGAGTTCTTCCTCGTCACCGGGGGCGAGGTCTTCGAGGACGACCGCTCGACCGAGAGCCGGCTGGCCGCCTTCGTCGACTGGTACGTCTGCGACCGCCCCCGCCCCGCGGAGGGCGTGCCGCCCGCCCGCGCCTTCCTCGACGCCTGCGCCGCGGAGATCCACCCCTCCGAGCTGCCGATCTTCCGCGGCTTCACCGAGACCGTCCGCGGCCTCTTCGAACTGCGCAAGCTCCCGAAGGACTCGCGCCTCCAGGTCCGCGAGCTCTGCACCGACACCCAGTACGACGTGTTCGAGCGGCGCACCCTCGCGGGCCTCGCCAAGGGGGACGTCTTCGAGGCGCGCCTCGTGCCCTTCAAGGGCGACCTGCTCTTCTCGACCCCGTTCTGCTACCACCCGCGCGCGGTCCGCAAGCAGATCCTCGCGGAGGTCAAGCGGCGCCGGAAGGCGGGCCCCTTCGACCCCGCCCCGCTCTTGAACCAGCTCCTCGCGATGGCGCTCAAGTACGAGCGCTACCGAAACGTCGCGGTCGAGGCCATCTACAACTTCCAGGGCTGAGCCGGGAGGCAGGCGCGATCCTGGGCTGGGATTCCGGAGGGGCGTCGTCTCGGGTCTGGGGCCAACCCGGGTTGTTCATGAGCCAGCCACAGCGGCGTCCGGACCTCGGGCTGATTTCGCATGGCGGCCGTCCGGAGCGACGGATGCGCTGTCGCTTCTGTTGGAAGCCCAGGCGTCGCCTCGCCGGAGCAGGGGCGCCGACTTGCGCGTTGACATGAATGTCACACGACTCGGAGGGGAGGGGCTCGCACACCGGGCTCCAGTGTGGTATGAGGCGCCGCTCTTTTTGAGACACCGCGGCGGAATGGCCCGCCGCGCAACCGGTTGGAGAGGGCAGTCATGACGAAGGAACTTCGGAAGCGACTCGGCCTGCTGGCCTGCGCGGCGGCGGCCACGGCGTTCGCCGCGTGCGGCGGCGGCGGCGGCGGAACGGACGGCGGCACGCGCGGGACCACCACGAGCAGCAGCAGCACCAGCAGCTCCAGCTCGAGCAGCAGCAGCTCGAGCTCGAGCAGCAGCTCGGGCGGCGTGAGCACCTACTGCGATGGCTTCGGCCTCAAGGATGGCAGCGGCACGCAGTTCTTCATGCAGACCTACGCCTACAGCGCGGGCATGAAGGCTGGCGGCTGCTACTCGACGGTCATGGGCAGCAAGAGCAGCCCCGGCTGGGCCGACGGACAGAGCGTCCCGTCCGCGAGTGGCATCCTCGACATCGACATCACCGACAACGGCGCCGAGGGCACCGGGTCCACGGCCACGGTGGCCGCGAGCAACGCCCTCTTCACCACGAGCTGCACCGACGTCGGACAGCCGCAGGGTGGTCAGGTCATCGACGTTGGCGACGGCGGCATCGACATCACGGCCGACGCCGGCTGCCAGACGGTGGCGAGCGTCGTCTCGGGCCAGGCGGTCACCGGCACGGTCTGCGGCGTCGTGACCGCGGTCTACCCCTGGACCCCGCCGCAGGGCACCAATGCGGCGAAGAGCGGCGCGATCTACATCCAGGACCCAGTGGACCCCTCGGCCGACGGCGGCGCGCCGGCCGGCAGCGGCATCCAGGTCTATTTCAGCAAGGATTACGTGACGAGCTCGCTGCCCGCCTCCCAGCCGCCGAATCTCGGCGACGTGGTCGCCGTGACGGCACTGAAGTGGAGCCCGTACAACGGCAAGGACAGCAAGACCAACTCGCCGGGCTACACGAACCAGCAGAACCAGATCGAGAGCCAGTCGGGCTCGACGATGACGGTCATCGGCGTCGCGCCGCTGCCGCCCCCGGTCCCGCTCAAGGCTTCGGACGTCGCCCCGTCCAGCACCACCGCGCAGCAGTACCGCGGCATGCGGGTGACCGTCACTGGCGGACCGTTCACGGTCGACGGCAGCGGGGCGACCTGCCCGCCGCCGATCTCGTACACCTCCGCCTCCGGAGGTTGATCGGATCGCGGTAACGTCGTACCGGCCCGGCGCTCCGAGTGGGGCGCCGGGCCTTTTCGTTCGGCGGCGTCGGGCCGCCCAAGGGGTCGTGACCATGAGGCCGCTCCAGTTGCTGCTCGCCGCCCTCGCCGCCGGGGCCCTCGGCTGCACCAGCGATTTCTGCGCGCAGATGCAGGGCTTCGCGCAGAAGAACGCGGGCTGCGGTCTGGCCGCGGCCTCCGAGCCCGCCAACTGCGAGGGGCAGCTCGCCGGCTGTTCCGCGGCCGACCAGGCGCGGCTCGACGAGTTCGCCCGCTGCGTGAACGCCGTTCCCACCTGCCTGCCCTCGACCGAATCGAGCTTCGAAGCCCAGGTGACCTCGTGCGCGAGCAACCTCGCCGGCCTCGGCCCGGGCTGCGGCCTCGGCGGCTCCTCCGGCAGCGGCTCCTCCGGCAGCGGATCCTCGGGCAGCGGCTCCTCCGGGAGCGGCAGCAGCGGGACCACGACGAGCGGTTCGAGCGGCGGGAGCTGCACGGCCGCGGGAGGGAGTTGCCTCGTCTCGAGCGAGTGCTGCAACGGCGTCTGCAGCGGTGGCCGATGCGTCGCCGGGACGACCAGCAGCGGAGGCACGACCTCCGGCAGCTCGAGCAGCAGCAGCTCGTCGAGCAGCTCGGGCACGGTCACGAGCAAGACCTACTGCGACGGGGTCGGGCTGTCCGCCGCGGGCGAGACGATTTACGCGCAGACCTACTGGTTCGAGGCGGGGCTGAAGGCCGGCGGCTGCTTTCCGACGATCATGGGGAGCGCCGCCGGAGGCGGATGGACCGACGGCACGTCGGTGTCCGCCGCATCCGGCATCCTCGACTACGACGTCGAGGACAACGGCGGCGCGGGCCCGTCGGCGCACGCGGCGCTCGTGATCTTCGCCGCCGGCTGCGAGGACTTCGGTCTTCCCCAGAACGGCGAGACGATCGACGGCAACGGGGCCGCGAGCTTCCCGCCGCCCGCGAACGGCCAGACCGTCGCGAGCGTCGTCTCGAGCCAGGCCGTCACCGGCGCGGTCTACGGGGTGGTCACCGCGGTCGAGCCGTGGGCGCTCGCGACGGCGACGGCGGCCGCGAAGCACGGAGCCTTCTACCTCCAGGACCCGGGCAGCGGCCTCGCGGAGCCCGGGAGCGGGATCCTCGTCTTCGTCCCCGCGTCCGTCGTGAGCGCCACGGTGCCCGCGGCGGCGGCGCCGAACCGTGGCGACGTCGTCGCCCTGACCGGCTTTACTTGGAGTCCGTACAACGGCTCCACCGCCTCGTCGCCCGGGTACGTCAACAGCCAGAACCAGCTCCAGGCCGGGGCCGCAGCGAGCCTCCAGGTCATCGGGACCGCGCCGCTGCCGCCGCCGGTGCCACTCGCGATCGGGAACCTCGTCCCGACCGGAACCTCGCAGTACCTGGGCATGCGGGTCTCGTCGGCGGACGGCCCCTTCACGGTGGCCGGGAGCGGGCCGAGCAACAGTTGCCCGGCGTCGATTGCGGACGTCGTCGCCCCAGGCGGGTGATCCCCGCCCAGGCCTCCGCTCGAAGGTGAGGAGCTTTGGTGCCGCGGACAGCCCTGCTGGGAATCTTGCGTCCGTCGGGCGGGCGAGGGAAGCTCGTGGCATGCCCACCCGCGCCCTCGGTCTTCTCGCGCTCGCCGTCACATTCGCCGCTTGCGGCTGTCCTTCTTCCTCTGGTGGCGCGGGCGCGGATGCCGGCCCCTCGCCCGACTCGGGGCCCGCCGGACCCACGGTCTTCTGCAACGGCTTCGGCCTGAAGGACGGCGCGGGGGATGCTTTCTTCGTCCAGACCTACGCCTTCAGCGGCGAAATTGCCGCCGACGGCTGCTACTGGCAGGTGATGGGAACCGGGCTCCACGGCGGCTGGGCCGACGGCCAGTCGGTCCCGTCGGTCGGCGGCATCCTCGACGTGGACGTCTCGGACGACGTCGCCGAGAGCGGCGGCGTCCCGGCCTCGAACGTCCTCTTCGCGACCTCCTGCGCCGACCTCGGCTTTCCCGACGGCGGCCTCGGCTGCCCGGATCTCCAGAGCTTCACGCCACCGGACGGCGGGCAGACCGTGGCGCAGGTCGTGGAGGCACAGGCGGTCCATGGCCCGGTCTACGGCGTCGTGACGGCCATCTACCCGTGGACGCCGCCCACCCACAACAACACCGCGAGCTACGGCCTTTTCTACCTCCAGGACCTGGTCGCGCTGGGTGGGACGCCCGCGCCCCACAGCGGCATCTCGGTCTACGTCGACCCCTCCGTGGTGACCGCGAGCGTCCCGGCGGCGGCGCCCCCGAAGGTCGGCGACGTGGTCGTGCTGACGGGCTTCACCTGGAGCCCGTACACCGGCGGCAGCAGCGGCGGCAACCTGCCCGGCTATTCGAACGCGCAGTTCCAGCTCACGACCGGGCCGGAGGCGAACCTCCAGGTCGCGGCGGCGTCGTGTCTGCCGCCGCCGGTGACGATCCGGCCCTCCGACGCCGCGCCCGGCGCGGGACCGAGCCCCTACGCCGGCATGCGCGTCCTGGTCTCCGGCGGACCGTTCACCGTCGCGGGCAGCCAGGCCTCATCGGATTGCCCTCCAGCGGTCGAGTACCGCTCGCCCTGGTCGGGCTAGCCGGGGTTCAGGCGCCGGCCGCGCCCTGGCCGCTCGGAGGATCGGGGCGGACGAGCCAGATCTCGTGGATCAACGTCTCCCACCACGGGCGGCCGAAGGCCTCGGGCGGCAGCTCGCGCCGCGCCTGTTCGCGCGGCAGGATCCGGTGGGCGAAGCCGTCGGGCGACTCGACCACGACCAGGGCGTGGCCCTGGTCGAGGGCGCGGAAGAAGGCCGCCCAGCCGACGCGGCGCCAGCCGGCCTCGTCCTCGCCGTGGCGCGACAGCTTCACCTCGGACGGCGCGTCGGCCTTCTGCACCGGGTACGCGTGCTGCGCTCCCGCCCACTCGATGACGGGGCGGCGCTTGGTGAACGCCTGCATCCGTCCCTCTTAGCGCGCGGCGGCGGGTCGTGACAACCAGGCGCGGTCGAGCGCCGCGAGGAGGCGCGCCCGGATCGCCTGCCGCCGCGCGGGCGCGACGTCGACGTCGGTCGCGGACGGCAGCCAGAGGGCGTCGAGGTGCTGGGCGAGCGCGCCCTGGCCGAGCCTCCGCAGCAGCGACAGCTCCTCGTAGTCCTGGAGGCCCGCGCGGATGAGCTTGAGCCGCAGGCTCTCGATCGGGATGTCGGTCTTGCCGCCGACGCGATCGGGCGTGCCGGGGTAGAAGAGCGTCCCGTCCCCGTTGCCGGCGAAGCGCCGGATCGACGTCCAGGGGTCGCCGTCCTCGTAGGCGAGCACGGTGTCGTAGTACAGCTCGCCCTCGATGCCATAGCGGAACGCGAGCGGCCCCATGGCGCGATTGCGGCTCCCGGGCACGTCGACGACGTAGTCGGGCCAGCCGTGGAAGTAGGAGGCCGCCGCCTCGGGGAGCGCGTCCTTGCAGCCGTGGCTGCTGCACGAGAGGTACCACCAGAGCCGCTCGCCGCGCCGCAGCCGCGTGGCGTAGGCCGAGAACGGGGCGCGCAGCGGGCAGAACTCCGACGGGTCGCGGCGCACGACGAGGCAGTTGAGGTTCGGGGTCCAGATGTCCACGGCGCCCGCGAGCGCCTGCTGGAACGGGACGGTCACGAGCACCGAGAGGCCGGCCGCGTGGGCGAGGCGGGCGCGGGCGGCGATGTCCGGGAAGTGGTCCGGCGGCGGCTCGTCGGCGGCGTAGAGGAAGGCCCGGTCGAGCCAGCCGCGCGTGCGCAGGTGGGCCGCGGTCGCCGCGAGGTAGGCTTCGGCCGCGTCGCCCGAGAGGTTCCCCGGGAGCCGGACGTCGGTCGAGGTGAAGCGCGCACCGGAGGGCAGGGCGGTCCCGTCGAGCAGCGGTCCGACCTCGGCGTCGTAGGCGGCGAAGTCGAGCGGCGACCCGGTGATCGCCGGGGCGCGCATGCTCATCCCGTGCAGGGAGATCCGGTCGCGCAGCGCGGCGATCGCGTAGCGGCGCAGCAGCGCGGCTTGGTCGACGGGCCGCGTCAGATGGTGCCGGCGCAGCAGCGCCGAGAGGGAGATCCCGAAGGAGGTCGGCAGGGTCGAGGTCGCCGGGATGACGAACGGGTGGACGCGGAGCGTGACGGGCACCGCGAAGAGCGCCGCGCCCGCGGAGGTGACCCTCAGCTCGGCGTGCGCCTCGCCCGGCGGCGCCGCTTCGGGCACGCAGGCCTCGGCCCAGATCGCGAGCAGCCCTCCGGGCGGGACGTCCACCGGGAAGGCGTTGCGCCGCTCGCCGGCGTAGGGGTCGACGGCGGGGACGAGGGGGTCCGGCCAGTCGCCGGCCTGGCCGTCGGGCCCGCTCGGCAGGGCGAGGTGGATCTCGACCTCGCGGGACGGCGACAGCTCGGCCCCGACCGCCGGGACGAACGGCGTCGCGTCCGCGGAGACCGCCGGAAGCGGCGCGCCGCCGGCGCGGAGGGCGAGCTGGAACGCCTCGCACTCGCCGCGGCCCGCGTCGAGCACCGCGACCTGGACGGTTCCGGCGACCGCGTCGGGACGCAGCTTCACCTCGGGCGCGGCAATCCAGTAGACTGGGACCGCGAGGGCGAAGAGCACCCCCCCGAGGTGGGTACGGGCGGGCCGGATGTCCAGCTCCCGAACGGGGCCCACGCGCCTGGAGGTCGCCATGCGGAAGAGATCCCTCGCCGTCGTCCTCTCGCTCGCCGCCGCGGCGTGCGGCCGCGCCCAGATCGATTCGGCCGCGCTGCCCACCGCGGCGACGCTGGCCCTCGACCTGCCGGCGGGCGGGGGGCAGGCCGTCGGCGGCGGCGGCGGGCCGAGCTGCCACCCCCACCTCTTCGAGCGGACCTTCCTCGCAGTCGACTTCTTCAACGGCCTCACGGGCGCCGTATTTCTCGGTATCGGCGCGGTCATCGACACGACGAAGCCGACCTGCACGGGAAAGAGCTGTACCTGGACGCTCGACGGAAACGACGGTTTCACCTACGACGTCGCGGTGTCGCCATCGGGGAGCGCCTTCGACTACACCGTCGGCGTGGCGCCGAAGGCGGCCTCGGCGCCGCCGACCCAGGTCGTCGTGGGCAGCGTTACCCCGACCGACGGCCTGCCCCACACCGGCAAGGGCACGATGACGTTCGACTTCGACGCGCTCGCCTCGATCGATCCGGCGTTCAAGTCCGCCGGCAAGATGACCGTCGCCTTCGACGTCAGCGGGCCGAACAAGGTCCTCGACTTCACCCTGACGAACTTCACCCCCGACAGCGCGAGCCCCTTCTTCCCGGCGGGCGGCGGCCACTACGTCTTCGCCCGCACGCAGGACGTCGGCGGGAGCTTCAAGTTCCAGCAATCGGTCGACCTCTGGTGCCCGGTCAACGCCCAGAACAGCCAGGCGACCCTCCAGACCGTCGCGGTCTGGTCCTCGATCGACGGGACGTTCTACGGCCGCGCCGACTCGATCGCGACCGGCGGGCAGATCCCCGCGGGCGAGGCGTGGGTCGGCCTCACCTGCGCGAACCTGACCGCCTCGACGTCCACCACGCCCGACGAGCTGTACTGGCTCATGAAGGACGAGGACGGCAGCGGAAACTCCGTCGCGCCTTCGCCGTACTGCGCGAACCTGACGGGCCAGGGCGGCGAGGACGCCTTCGGCGCCGCGTGCACGGTCCCGGCCCCGGGACCGACGACCTGCCAGTCGATCTTCGGGCCCTTGCCCGATGCGCAGGACGGCAAGAACGACTACGCCTTCGCGAAGGTGAACTTCGACGACAGCTCGGTCGTGCCCTACCCGGGCGAGCCGGACGGCGGCGCGACCGATGGCGGGTGAATCCCACCGGAGGTACGGGCGAACTCGCGGACGCGTGGCGGCCGCGGCGTCGCGCCGGTAGCATGACGCCACCGACCATGGGACGCGCCACCCGATGACATCGCTCCGCAGCCCGTTCGCGCTCGTCGCCGCGGCGGTTCCCGCCGCCTCGTGCACGCTCTTTTGCGGGTTCGACGGAGTCCGGCAGCCTTGCGACGCGAGCGGGCGTTGTCTCTCCGGCTACGCCTGCGTCGGCGGCCTCTGCGAGCCCGGCGATGGGGGAGCCGGCGCGGGCTGCACCGACGATGCCGCGTGCCTGCCCGCCGGTGCATGCACAGCCGGGGCCTGCGAGACACTGCCGGTCGCCTGGCAGGACGGCAGTCCGCTCGTGCCGTCGGTCGCCTGCCTGCCGTGGCCGGGCCCGGCGGCGGCCGGAGACCCGACGGTCACGCTGCACGGCTGCCTCGTGTCGCCGCCCGGAGGGACGCCGGCACAGGCCGTCGGCGCGCGACTGCGGATCTTCGAGAAGGGCTTCGCGCTCGGCGACTCCGTCCCGATCGCCGCCGATGCCGATTGCCCGGGCGGCTTCGGCTACCAGGTGGCAGCGCCGGCCGGACAGATCCTCGACGCGGTGGTCGTGGGCGGCGACGGCACGACCAGCCACGACGCGGCCGTTCGACTCGACCCGGTCGCGGAGGCGGACGGCGGCCGCCGCGACCTCGTCGCGTGGAGCGCCTCCGACGCCGCGCCGGCGCTTGCCGCGCTCGGCACCTCGGCCCCCTCGGCGCTCGTCGAGGGCGTCGTGCGCGACTGCGCGGGGCGCCCGCTCTCCGGGGTGACGGTCGCGCCGGGCGGCGGGCTCGACGTGATTGCAATCGCCTACCTCGATGCCACGGGGTCGCGCGAGCCGGGGCGGATCGCGACCGGCTCCGCGGGACTCTTCGCGGTCGCGGTGTCCCCGAGCGAGGGCAACCTGGTCTTCACGGCGGCCGGCCCCGCGGGCCCGCAGGCGATCGCGAGCCTCGCCGTCGCAGTCGGGCCGTCCGACGTCGTCTGGATCGACGTCGCGCCGGAGGGGCCGTGAACGCGGGCCTGGCGTTTTCTCTCGCCGCCGCGGCCCTGGCCGCGGGCCCGGGCCTGTCGGCCTCCGCCCCCGGGTCGGCAAAGCCGGCCTCCTCGGTCCAATGCTGCGGCCTGTCGGCCTCCGCCCGTCGGCCGGCAAAGCCGGCCTCCTCCGGCGCGACCGGTGGCCTGCCGTTCGCGCCGGGCGAGTCGATCACCTACGAAGTCACGGTACTCGGCGCGGAGGTCGGGGTCGCCTCCGTCGACCTGGGCTCGGCGGCCGTGGTCGACGGGGTCTCCGCCTGGCCGATCGTCATCCGCTCCCGCAGCGCCGGCGCGATCGACCGGGTCTTCCCGGTGCGGGACCGCTTCGTCTCCTGGTGGGATCCGGTCACGCGCCGGGCGGTCGAGTGCCGGCTCGACGCCTCCGAGGGCGGCAAGGTCCGCCGGCTCAGCATCCGCTTCCGGCGGCCGCCCGCGTCCGGCGTGCCGGCGACGGCGGAGGTCCAGCGGACGGACCGCGACGGGACGGTCCACGAGACCGACGCCGTCGATCCCGACGCCGAGGATCTGGCCGCCGCCGTCGCCTGGCTGCGCTGCCAGCGGCTGCGCCCGGGCGAGCGCTACACCGTGCCCGTCTTCACGGGCAAGAAGCAGTGGCCGATGGGCGCGACCGTGGTCGGCGCCGAGTCGGTGCAGACCCCCGCCGGTCGCTTCGACTGCGTCCACGTGGAGGTCAGCACCGCGTTCGACGGCAAGCTCGCGACCCGCCACGACCTCGACGCCTGGTTCTCCGCCGACGCGCGCCACCTCCCCGTCCGCCTCGACGCCGATCTCCCCATCGGCCGCCTCCGCGCCGAGGTCTCGAAGGTCGAGAACTGACGGGCGTTGGTCCCCTCCCCCGCGGAGCGGGGAAGGGTCAGGCTGGAGGTTGAACCCCTCGAAGGTCGAGAACTGACGGGCGTCGATCCCCTCCCCCGCGGAGCGGGGGAGGGTCAGGGTGGGGGTTGAACCCGCGATACCCGTGTCCACCCCCCTCCCGGCCTCGCCCGCTTCGCGGGGGAGGAGGGCTCCCATGGGGGTCGGAAAGACAAGATGAGAATTGCCCCCCCCGGAGCGCCGCCGCTCGCGCGGGCGGAGAACGCGTGTTAGCTTGCCGCCCCATGCGTGCGCTCGTGCCGCTCGCCGTTTCGCTTCTCGCCGCACCGGCGCTCGCGATGGACCCGATCGAGGTCCAGCTCGTCGGCCAGGTCCTCGCGGGCAAGCGGCCGCAAGTGGTCGTCGTCGCCCACGCGCCGGTCGCGAACCTGAAGCTCGATCTCGTCCGGTCGGGCTGCGCGGCCGGTGAAGTCCACGAGCGGCGCGCGCGCGTCGGGGGCGGCAAGACCGTCCGCTTCGATCTCCCGCAGCCCGAGGGGCGCTGCCACTACGAGGGGGCGCTGTCGGCGGTCATCGGCGGGCAGGAGGCTTCGATGCCGCTCGCCTTCGACGCCGAGATCGCCGGGGCGCCGAAGGTCGCGCTGATGCCCGGAGGCGTCGACCTCGCCGCCCACGTCGTGCACGTGACTTTCAACCGCGAGGCCGACCGGGGCGTCGTCGTCGTCCGGGGCGAGGACGGCCGCGTCGAGAGCAAGACCGAGGAGGAACTGGGGGACGCCCGGCCCGGCGATCCGCTCGCGCTCGACTTCCGCGCGGAGGGGACGCCGCTCGAGGTCGAGGTCACCGTCTTCGACTCGGGCGGACTGCACGGCGGGCTCGCGCTCTTCCCGTGGACGATGAGCATCCCGCACCAGGAGGTCGAGTTCCCGAGCGGAAGCGCGGAGATTCCCGCCGCCCAGGCCGACCGCCTGCAGGACAGCGCCGCGAAGATCCTCGCCGCACTGCGGCGCATCGGCGGCGCCGCGCCGCTTCGCCTCTTCGTCGCCGGCTACACCGACACCGTGGGCGGCAAGGCGCAGAACCAGGCGCTGTCCGAGGCGCGCGCCCGGTCCATCGGCGCCTGGTTCCACGCGCACGGCGTCCAGGTCCCGATCCTGACCGCGGGCCTCGGCGAGGAGGCGCTCGCCGTCGCGACGCCGGACGAGACTCCCGAGGCCGAAAACCGCCGCGCGGAGTACATCCTCGCGGTCGACCCCCCGCCGATCCGGAACGCCCCGCGCGATCCGACCTGGCAGCCGCTTCGCTGACGGACGGCCGCCGCGCGCACTTCCTTGCCAGATCCGCGCGAAGACTGGTAGATTTCCCGGCCGAGCCTGGCGCCGATGGGCGATACTGTGACGAGCTATCCGGGGCATCGCCCCGTACCCACCCCAGGGGCGGAGATCGGGAACTACAAGATCCTGGATCTGCTCGGCTCGGGCGGGATGGGACAGGTCTTCCTCGCGGAGCACAAGAAGCTCGGCCGCAAGGTCGCGCTCAAGCTGCTGCTCCCGGAGTACGCGGGCAATCCCGAGGTGGTCGCGCGCTTCTTCCACGAGGCGAAGGCGGTCAACCAGATCAACCACGAGCACATCGTCGAGATCGTCGACTTCGTGGAGGAGCCCGGCGGGTACAACTACTTCATCATGGAGCTGCTCGACGGCCGCGACCTCGCGAAAGCGCGCGAGACGGAAGGGCCGTTCCTGCTCGGCCGCATCGTCCACGTCATCGGCCAGGTCTCCTCGGCGCTCGCGGCCTCGCACGCGAAGGGCATCGTCCACCGGGATCTCAAGCCGGAGAACATCTTCCTGATCCACCGCGGCGAGGACAAGGACTTCACGAAGCTGCTCGACTTCGGCATCGCGAAGCTCTCCGGTCCGGAGGAGTCGCCGGACAAGCCCAAGACCCGCGCCGGCATGATCCTCGGGACACCCGAGTACATGTCGCCCGAGCAGGCCGGCGGCCGGCCCGTGGACTACCGCTCCGATATTTACTCGCTCGGAGTGGTCACCTACTGGATGCTCTCCGACCAGCTCCCGTACCGGGGCAAGTCGTTCGGCGAGCTGATGGTCAAGCAGCTCACGACGCCGCCGCAGCTCATGCCGGAGAGGACGCCGGCCGGCCAGGCCATCCCCCCGGCGCTGGCGCAGCTCGTCTACCGCTGCCTCGAGCGCGAGCCGCAGAAGCGGGTGCAGAGCGCGGGCGAGATTCTGGAGACGCTCGGCAAGCTCGGCGCGGGCGGCGGCACGGGTGCCTCGGCGCGCGTTCCGGTGGACGCGGAGACGTTCGTTCCCGGCCGGCCCCGCCCGCGCTGGCTCGTCCCCGCCGTCGGCGCGGCGGTCGGCGCGGTCCTCGCGCTCCTCGGGCTCTGGCACTTCGCGGGCGGCAGCAAGGAGGAGGCGGCCGCCCCGGCCGCCGAAGCCGAGACGTCGGCGCCCGCAGCACCGGCGCCGCTGCCGGCACCGCCGGTCGTCGTTCCCGTCCCCGCGCATCCCGCGGCCGTTGCGGCCGCGCCGCCGGCGGCCCCGGTTCCGGCGCCGGCTCCGCCGAAGCCGTCCCCCCAGAAGGTCGAGGCGGCTGCGCCCAAGCCCGCCCGGCCGAGGGTCCGCCGCCGCCACCACGTGGAGGAGGCGCCGAGCCCGGCTTCGGCGTCGCCGGACGACAACACGGGCATGATCGACCCGTTCGCCAACTGACTCGGCGGCGACCCGATGATCTCCGCGCTGGTCCTGCTGCTGGCGGCGTCGGCGGCACCGGCCGACGCGACGGCGCTCGCCGAGCGCTCGATGCGCGAGTACCGCGCCGGCCAGTTCCAGGCCGCGCTCGCCGACGCGGAGCGGGCCTACGCGCTCTTGCCGGCCCCGACACTCCTCTTCAACGAGGGGCTCTGCTTCCGGGCGCTGCGCCGCTGGGCCGACGCGCGCACGGCGTTCGAGCTCTACGTTGCGGCGGCGCCGCGGGCGTCGAACCGGGCCCAGGCCGCGGCGCTCGTCGCCGAGATGGAGAAGCGGCTCGCGGCGGAGCGGGCGGCCGCGCCCCCCGAGGCGCCGCCGGTGGTGCTCGCCGGCCGGCCGGCGGCCGCCGCCGTGGGCGCAGCACAGCCGCCCACCCGGGCGCGCGCGATCGAGGCGTACGGCGATCCGGTGCTGGCGGAGGAACTGTCGCGCCCGGCGCCGCAGCACCAAACGGGGCGAACGGTGGTGGTCGCCGGGCTCGTGACGATCGGCACGCTCGCCATCGGGGCCGGCACCGTCTTCGGGATTCTCTCGTCCCAGCTCCTCTCCGCCGACCTCCAGAAGCCGGGCGTGGACGGCACGACGCTCCACAGCCGCAGCTATGCGAACCTCGGCCGCGGGGACAGCTTCGGGATCGCGGCGGATGCCTGCTTCGCGGGCGGCGCGGCCCTGGTCGTCGCCGGCATCGTCTGGGCGCTCGCCACGGGCGGCAGCCCGCCGCCGCCGGGACCCACCGTCTCGCCGCCGGTGCTCTCCTGGGCCTTCTGAGCGCGTGACCGGGTTCCTTCCCAGGCAGTCCCGTGGCGCCGCCCTCGCCCTCGCCGTCGCCGCGCTGCTCGCGGGCTGTCCGATCCCCTCGGCGACGCCCGGAGTCGATCTCTTCCCGTGCGCGACCGCCGCCGACTGCGCGCCGTACGCCTGCGGGCCGCAGGGGTTCTGCCTGCTCGCGGACGCCGGTCTCGAGCCGGACCTCTGCCTCGTCGACGGCGGCCTCCCGGAGTATGCCGCGTGCCGCCACAGCGAAGACTGCGCCTGCCCGCAAGCCTGTTATGCCCTCGGCGACGGCGGCGTCTGCCAGACTCCGTGCGGGAGCCAGGCCGACTGCAAGGCGTGGGAGATCTGCGCGCTCGCGGACGGCGGCGGCGGCGCCTGCTACGACCTCGTCGACGGCGGGTGAACGCTCCCGCGAGTCGAGGGAGAGGAGGCTGGGCAGGCATGTTCTGCCGCCGGATCGGGTTGCGGCTCCGCTTCGCGCAACGCATGTTTGACGTTGGTGTTGATTATGGCCCAGACCGTGAACACGCGGCAGGAAGGGCACGAGCTCAGGGACGCAGTGGGGGAGGCGGTGCTGGCGGCCGCGCTTCGAGATTGCGCCGAAGGGCTCGACGGCGTGCTTGCGGCCTTCGAGAACTCCGGCGAATTGGCCGTGGAGTTCGAGGTGGCCGAAGGGTCCATGTGCGGCCTCTGCCATGCGCCGGGCCGCGAGGACCTGGCGGCCCGGTGCCGCCAGGTCACCTGGGCTGCGGCACGCGACTCCATCGAGGGCGGCGCGGCGCGCGACGTCGTCTGCCCCCTCGGCGAGCGGCTCATTCACGCGGAGCCCATCCGGGCGGGCGAGAAAGAGGTCGGTGCCCTCACGTTCAGCTACGGCGACCCGCCGCGCGACCCTCGGGCGCTGCAGAGGGTGGCCGAGCGGATGCGGATTCCGCTCCCCGTGCTGCGGCAGGCAGTCGTGGCCACGGTGTCGCCGCTCGACGTGTTCATCGCGGCCGCCAAGCGCCACGCGCGGGCGGTGGCTGCCCTGGCCGGCGAGCTCGTCCTGCGCCGTCGCACCGAGCAGGATCGCGTCCGGCTGGAGAACCTGCTCCTCGGGATGGTCGGCCACGACCTGCGCAACCCGCTCGCCGCGATCACCCTCTCCGCGCGTGTCCTCGCCAAACCCGGGCGCACCGACGCACAGCTCGCGCAAGCGGCATCCACGGTCGAGCGAGCCAGCCGCCGGATGGGCCGGCTGATCGAGGAGACCCTCGACTACGTCCGGCTGCGCGGGGGACAGCCGCTGCGGGTCGAGCTGCGGTTGGTTGCGGCACCCGCCATGATCGAACGGGCGGTGGAGGAGTTCCATGCGGCTCACCCGGACGCGGTCGTCGAGTGGGCCACCGACGAAAGGTCTGCGGCCTGCGACGTGAGCTGCGACGCCGACCGGCTGGTGGAACTGCTCCTCAACCTCCTGGACAACGCGCTGAAGTACGGCCGGCACGGAGCGCCGATCCGGATGGCCGTCGGACGTCGCGACGGGCGGATCTGCATCGCCGTCGGCAACACGGGCAAGCCGATTCCTCCCGAGGATCAGGCCGTGATCTTCGAACCGCTGCGCCAGGGCAGGGCCGGACAGATGGAACGGGGCGGTCTGGGCCTCGGGCTCTATATTGCGCGCGAGATCGCGCGGGCCAATGGCGGCGAGCTGCGGCTCGATTCGACCGCATCAGAGACGGTGTTCACGGTCGACCTCCCGGCCGCGGCGTAGCGGTCGAGCGTCGGGACGTCCACGGGCAGGCTGGGGACCTTTCCCTGCCGGCCTCGCCACGAAAAAAAGCGGCCGCGCCCACCCGCGAGGGTCCTGCCTGCTCGCGGACGACAGGGGATCCTCGATTGAAGCATGCCTATCAAGCTGGCGCACTTCGTCCCGAGCGTAGCGCGCGAGGGTCGAGGTCGACGCCGCAGGTGCCTTCCCTGCGGCGCACAGGGCAGCTCGTGCTCGCTCGCGAGGAGCTCGCCCTTTCGAGGCTTGGCGAGCTGCTTTCGCGCGAGGGGGAGGACATCGCGGCGAAGGGCGTCCCCTTTTGACGCCGGCACCTCTTGCTTGCGCGCGTGGGAGCCTTGCTCGGGCGCTCGGAGGGTCTCCTCGGGGCTTGGGTGTTCTCCTTCG
>DAIDIT010000007.1 GCA_027451705.1 Pseudomonadota bacterium | reverse complement strand
CGGCGCCATTCCCCGCGACCGGGGGGGGCGGGCCGGGTAGAATGGACGCGTGGACTTCGAGGTCCCCGAGAAGCTCCGGCCGGTGCTCGCGGAGATGTCCGCGTTCGTCGAGCGCGAGCTCTACCCGCTCGAACGGCCGTTCGGCGAGCGGGGCTTCACGGCGATCGAGCCCGCGCTGAACGGCCTGCGCGCCCAGGTGCGCACGCGGGGCCTGTGGGCGCCGCAGCTCCCGAAGGACATCGGCGGGATGGGGCTCGGCCTCGTCGAGCACGGCCTCGTGAGCGAGGTGCTCGGCCGGAGCCCGCTCGGTCACTACGTCTTCGGCTGCGCCGCGCCGGACGCCGGCAACGCCGAGATCCTCCACCTCTACGGCACGCCCGAGCAGCGGGAGCGCTTCCTCGGGCCGCTCGCCCGCGGGGAGATCCGGAGCTGCTTCTCGATGACCGAGCCGGAGCACGCCGGCAGCAACCCGACCGAGCTCTCCACCCGCGCCGTCCTCGACGGCGGCGAGTGGGTCATCGACGGCCACAAGTGGTTCACCTCGTCCGCCGACGGTGCGGCGTTCGCCATCGTGATGGCGATCACGGACCCCGACGCCCCGCGCCACCGCCGCGCCAGCATGATCCTGGTCCCCGCCGCGACGCCCGGCTTCACCCGCGTCCGCAACGTGTCGGTGATGGGGCACGCGGGCGACGGCTACTTCAGCCACGCGGAGATCCGCTACCGCGACTGCCGCGTCCCGGCGGCGAACCTGCTCGGGCCGCGCGGGCAGGGCTTCGCGATCGCCCAGGCGCGGCTCGGGGCCGGCCGGATCCACCACTGCATGCGCTGGCTCGGCATCTGCGAGCGCGCCTTCGACCTGATGTGCCGGCGGGCCCTCGAGCGCGAGATCGCGGAGGGCGAGGCGCTCGCGACCCGGCAGATCGTCCAGGCGTGGATCGCGGAGTGCCGGGCGAGGATCGACGCGGCGCGGCTGCTCGTCCTGCGCACCGCGTGGCGGATCGATCGCGGCGGCTTCGACGCGGCGCGCGAGGACGTCTCGCTCGTCAAGTTCCACGTCGCGGAGGTGCTCCAGGAGGTGGTCGACCGCGCCGTCCAGGTCCACGGCGCGCTCGGGCTGACCGACGACACGATCCTCGCCTCGTACTACGCGCACGAACGCGGCGCGCGCATCTACGACGGGCCGGACGAGGTCCACAAGATCGCCGCGGCGAAGCGGATCCTGCGCGGCTACCGGAGGGAAGGGGAGGGCGGGGCGGCGGGGGAGCCCGGTCCCGTCCGTCCGGGCGAAGCGCTCGACCTCGCGAAGCTCGCCCCGTTCCTCGAGGCGAAGCTCGGGAAGAAGGGCGACGTCGAGGTCCGGCAGTACCCCGGTGGCCACTCGAACCTGACTTACCTCGTCCGCTTCGCGGGCGAATCGTACGTGCTGCGCCGGCCGCCGATCGGCTCGACGGTGAAGACGGCGCACGACATGGGCCGGGAGTGGCGCGTGCTGCAAGCCCTCGCGGGCGTCTACCGGTTCGCGCCGCGGCCGATCGCCTTCGCGGACGACGCCGCAATCCTCGGGGCGCCCTTCTACCTCATGGCGGCCGTCCCCGGCGTCGTTCTCAGGCGGGACGTCCCGAAGGAGATCGCGCTCGACGAGCGCCGGGCCGCGCGCCTCTGCGAGTCGTTCGTCGACGCGCTCGTCGAGCTGCACGCCGTCGACTGGACGCGGGTGGGCCTCGGAGACTTCGGCCGGCCCGAGGGCTACGTGGAGCGGCAGATCGAAGGGTGGACGCGGCGCTACCGCGACGCGCGGACGGACGAGATTCCGGAGATCGAGCGCGTCACGTCGTGGCTCGCGTCCGAGAAGCCTCCGTCCGGCCCCGCGTGCCTTCTCCACAACGACTACAAGCTCGACAACGTCGTCCTCGACCGGTCGGACCCGTCCCTCATCCGCGGGATCCTCGACTGGGAGATGTCGGCCGTCGGCGACCCGCTGATGGACCTCGGCACGACGCTCTGCTACTGGGTCGAGAAGGACGATCCCGAGGACGTCCAGCGGATCCGCTTCGGCCCGACGCAGTTGCCCGGGATGATGACCCGGAGGGACCTCGTCGAATCCTACGCGCGCAAGAGCGGACGCGAGGTGAACGCCATCCTCTTCTACAGGGTCTTCGGCCTCTTCAAGACGGCCGTGGTCGCCCAGCAGATCTACCGCCGCTACCGCGACGGGAAGACCCGCGACCCGCGCTTCGCGACCTTCGGAGACGCGGTGCGGACCCTCGTCCGTCAGGCCTCCGCGGCCATCGAGCGCGGTGGTCTCTGATACCCGCGGAGGAACCGCCTCTTCACGCGTCTCGGGGGGATCGAGCCAGGGGCGCGGACGGTCGACCGTTCGAGGAACGCGATCGGTCGTCTCTCGCGGCGGGTCGAGAAGCGAGTCACCGCCCGCGAGAACCTCTCGTGGACCTGCGAGAAGCGACTCATCGCGCACGGAAGGTTTCCCTGCGGGCGCGAGAGGCGACTCATCGTCCCCGGAAACTTCTCGCGCGCTTGCGAGAGGCGACTCATCGTCCCCGGAAGCTTCTCGTACGCTTGCGAGAGGCGACTCATCGTTCCCGGAAGCTTCTCGCGCGCCTGCGAGAGGCGACTCGTCGTTCTCCAACGCCTCTCGCAGGCTCCGAACCACTTGCCGCGCCCCTTTGCGACGCAGGGAGACGCCCGCCCAGCAGGGTCCCGGGTCGGGCGAGGACGCGCGGACGGGTGCTCGCCATCACGCACGGCCGCCGGGCCTGCGCGGCGCGAGGCTTCGGCGCGCGATCACTGGACCGGCACGCAGGTCGAGTCGCCGGCGCCGACGACAGCATGGCCGCTGTTCGGCATCGGCGTCGAGAACGCGCCGTTCGAGCGCTGGATCTCGTACACCGAGGTTCCAAGGAAGAGCCAGAAGGAGCCGCCGTAGAACTTGAGCGCGAAGTTCTGATCCCCCACCGAGTCGAGCTGCGGCAGCGGGATGGTCCCGAGCTGGGCGCCGGATGTGGGGTCGAGCTGCGCCAGGAGCGAGTGCCCCGTGGTGCTCAGGACCGCAGGGAAGTAGCCCCAGAGCTGCCCATCGCCCGTCCCGGTGAGCTCCGGCCAGCCGAGCGCGACGCTTCCCACCGGCGAGAGCGCGAGCGAGGGGAAGGCGATGGTGGCGAGCGTCGTGGGGGCCGCTGCCATGCCGCTTCCGCCGGCCACGTAAAGGGAGTCGGCGCCCGTCGTGGCATCGGTCATGAAGCTCATGCCGAAGGTCCGGAGGCCGTCCTGGCCGGGCGCGAAGCTCGTCGAGCTGCACGAGGCGTTCGAGGTGTCGACCTTGAAGATCTCGCCCGTGTCGTAGAGCACCCAGGCGACGGCGTTCTGGTCGACGCCCATCGAAAACGGCGAGCCCACCGATG
Organism: Pseudomonadota bacterium; assembly: GCA_027451705.1. Taxonomy (GTDB): domain Bacteria; phylum Myxococcota; class Myxococcia; order Myxococcales; family JAKAPL01; genus JAKAPL01. The sequence continues at coordinate 4,695 of DAIDIT010000007.1, read as the reverse complement.
GGCACGAGAGGGTGCCGATCACCGAGAAGGTCAGCGTCGTGGGATCGAAGCTGCAGAAGGTCCCGTCCTCGTCCACCGTGTAGATGGCCTGGGTGGTCGCCTGGATGCAGGCGCTGTTCACGAATGCGCTGAGCGGAATCGAGGCGGCGGCGGGTGTGCCGTTGGTGGCGAAGGTGAGCGTGCCCCTCTTCAGCAGCGGCGGGCTCGCGCTCGGGGGATCGGCCGTCACCTGGAGCTTGATCGAGCCCCCGGGGGTGACGGAGACCGACGTCGCCTGGCTCGCGGGCAGGGAGAAGGTGGCGTCGCTGCCGGGCGCCAGGGCCACGCCCGACACCTGGCAGGCCGTATCCGCCGATTGGTTCGTGAGCGTGACCGCGTACGTCGTCGCGATTCCCGGGGGAACGTTGCCGAAGTTGAGGGACGTCGGCGCGATCGCGAGCGAGCAGGGCGCGGACGAGACGTTGCCGGTGAGCGGATCGAGGGATTCGCGCGGCCGGACGGCGGGGTCGGACACGGTGTAGACGCCGACGAGTTGGTCGGTGTCTGCGCCCCCGGAAGGCCGGTACTGGACCGCGAAGGTGGCCGAGCTCCCCGCGGCAATCGCGACGGGCAAGCTCGGCGCCCTCTGGATCGTGAAGACCCCGCTGCTTCCGCTGTAGGTCCCGAGCTCCGTCAGCGAGATCGCTTCCGTTCCCGTGTTCGTCGCGGTCACCGTCTGGGAGGAGGTGTTGCCGACCGGCACGTTGCCGAAGGCGACGGGATCGGGCGCAAACGTCAGTGCGCCGTCGATGCCCACTCCCGAGAGCGCGTCGGTTCCTGGGGCGCAGTCCCCCGACGGGTCGCAGGCCTGCCAGCCCAGGCTACCGCTCGACGGCCCCGGAGCCGCCGGCGAGTACGAGACCTGTAGGTCGACGCCCTGGCCGGCCTGGAGCGTCGTGGCGGCCGCCGCGACCGAGAAATCCCCTGCCTGCGGGCCCGAGATCGTCGTGGTCGAGAAGGTTGCCGGCGACTTGCCGCAGTTCGTCACGGTGATCGTCTGCGCGGCGGGTGTGCCCTGGACCTGCACCGGGCCGAAGTCCAGCGCGGCCGGCGCGGAACAGATCTCGATGTCGATCCCGTTCCCGGAGAGCTGGATGTCCACCGTGCCGTCGACGCCGTCGCTGGGGACCGCCACGGTGGCGCTGCGTGCGCCGCCCGCACGTGGCCTGAAGACCGCCGAGGCCGAAGCGCGCCCACCTGCGGGAATGGTCGCCGGGAACGGAGTCGTGAGCTGGAAGTCACCCGAAGCCGATCCGGTGATCGCCGCCGGCTCCAGGTGCAGCGGCGCCGCACCCTGGTTTGTTATCGTCAGGGGGCGCTGGCCCGACGCGCGGCCGACGAGCACATTGCCGAAGTCGACGTTGCTCCCGACGCCGTCGCCCTGATCCGCCATGAGCGTGCCCGAGGTCTGGCTCCCGGGGCCGCGCCTGCCGCAGCACGCGGAGAGCGCTGCCAGCACCGAAAGGCCGATCGTCACTTTCACCGCGCCCATGGTGCCGTCCTTTGCCGCCGGCGCCCCGCGCGGTGGCCTCGAAGAAGCTTCGGGGACATAAACGCGCCTTTGGGCGGTGCCGCAAGGGATTGAATGTACGGAGGGCGCCTACACGTGAAGCCCGCGCAGGGTCGTTGCACGAGTCCGCAGCCGGGGAACGAGGCCGCGCTCGTCGGCCTGAATCTCTTCGTCCAATGACCTCCCGATGATCGGCCGCGCGGGAAAGGAACCGCCCGCGGGGCGAATGGTCGAAGCCAACCGGCAGAGCGCCACGACCGTGGCAAGTATCCTCGACGTCGAGGCCGTCACGTTGCGGGTGGCCGACGCTGGGCCGAACTGGGCTCGGGCGTTTTGGGAGACAACAGGCAGATCGAGTGGATAGGTACGGTAGCGCACGGGAATCGAACCCGCCTCCGGCGCCTCTCGGCGTCAAACACCGGTTTTGAAGACCGGGCCCGTCACCAGATCGGGAAGCGCTACCGCGGACACTCATCGCGCGCCCGGCGCCGGCTGGTCAAGCGCCTGGCGTCGATTCGGCTTCGGGGCCCGTGCAAACAGCCGCCACCTGGGGTAAATCCTCGTGCCGAGGGTCCACTTTCGCATGCCGACCACCGAAGAGCTGCTCGAGAAGACCAGCCGAACGTTCGCGCTGGCGATTCCGCTGCTTCCCGAGCCGACACGCAACTGCACGGCGCTCGCCTACCTCCTGTTCCGGATCGCGGACACGCTCGAGGACGGGGAAGCCTGGCCGACCGCGCGCCGCATCGCCGCGCTGGACGAGCTGTGCGAGGTCCTGCGGGCCGAACGGCCCGATGCGGCGCGACCGAGCTGGGAGGGCTGGTGGCGAGGGGTCCCGACGCGCAACGCGAGCTACCTCGAGCTGCTGCGCGCCGTCCCGCAGATCCTCGGGGAGGTCGGAGCCCTGGATGCCGGCCAGCGCCGCATCGTCCTCGCGCACGCGCTCCGGACGGCCGAGGGAATGCGCGACATCCTCGGGCAGGCCGACGAGAGGGGCCACGCGCGCATCCTGGGCATCGACGACCTGCGCCACTACTGCTACGTCGTCGCGGGCATCGTCGGCGAGCTGCTCACCGCGCTCTTCCTCCACGACGCCCCGTCGCTCGATCGCGTGGCGAGAGACCTCGAGGGGCGCGCGCGCGCGTTCGGGGAGGGGCTCCAGCTCGTCAACATCCTCAAGGACGAAGCCGTCGACGCGGACGAGGGGCGGCGCTACCTGCCGGCCGGCGTCCCGCGGGAGCGGGTGCTGGCCCTGGCGCGCGAGGATCTGCGCGAGGCGAGGGCGTACATCGACGTGCTGCGGGACGGCGGCGCGCCGGGAGGCTTCTACGCCTTCACCGCACTCTCCGAGGAGCTCGCGGAGGCGACGCTCGACCGGCTGGAACGGGACGGCGCGGGCGCGAAGGTCCCGCGCGGCGAGGTCTTCGCGATCCTCGAGCGGGTGCAGCGGACCGCGGCCGAGCTCGACGCGAGCCGCGCTTGACCCCCGGTCCGGCGCGCCCCTAGATTCCCGCCCCGGATGCCGACCTACGCGGTCTCGAAGGACATCGTCTTCTGCGGGGCGCACGCCATCCGCCTGCACGGCGGCCGGTGCGAGCGGCGGCACGGCCACGACTGGCGCGTCCGCGTGACGGTGCGCGCGACCGATCTGGACGAGCTGGGCATGGTGGTCGACTTCGCGGACGTCAAGTCGGCGGCGCAGGCGGTCCTGGCGCCGTGGGAACACCGCGACCTCAACGAGACCCCGCCGTTCGACCGCGAGAACCCGACGGCGGAGAACATCGCCCGCAGGCTCTTCGAAGGCCTCTGCGCGAAGCTCGACGACGGTCGGGTCACGGTGGAGCGCGTCGAGGTCTGGGAGACGCCGCAGTCCCGCGCCATCTGTGAGCGGTGAGCGCCGCACCGTTCGATGCGGGCGAGGCTCCCAAGGGACATGAGCGGGCGCAGGCTGGTGCTCGTCGCGGCCTTGTCGGCCGTCCCCCTCGCGTGCGGCCCAAGTCGAGGAAAGCCGGTGCCGCGGTTCTCGGCCCGCGCACTCGACGGTCACGTCGTCTCGGCGGAAGGGCTGCGCGGCCGTCCCGCGCTGGTCCTGCTCTGGTCGCCCGCGTGCTTCGCCTGCGTCCATGAGCTGGACGTGGCGCAGGGCCTCGCCGACGCCATGGCGGGTCGCCTCGCGGTGGTCGGCCTCTTCCAGCACGGGCGGGAGAGGGACGCCCGCGACATCGCCGCCGGCGAAGGGCTGCGCATCCCGCTGGCGAAGGTCGACGGCGCGACGATGCGGTCTCTGTGCGGCTGGGACGTGCCGACCGCGCTCGTCGTGGGCGCGGACGGCACGGTCGCACACGTGCTGCGCGGCGCGCAGCCTCGAGAGGTCTACCTTCGCGCCCTCGCCGACGTCCTGCCCCGGGCGCGCTGACCGTCAGCCGACCCGCAGACCCGGGGGGACGGCCGGTCGGAAGTCCGGCGGCCGGACGTACTTCTCGACCACCGCGCGGTTGCCGGGGACGGCGAGCTGCTTCCAGAGGAACTCGAACTTCGCCTCGAGGGCGCGGAGGATCTCGTCCTTGGCGGGCAGCGTCCAGACCTGCTCCTTGAACGGTCCCCAGGCCTTCTTGCGCGTCTTGTAGAAGAACTGGGTGTCGGTCTGGCCGGGCTTGAGCTCGTCCTTGCAGTTCTCGCGGGTCCAGGCGGCCATCTCGTTGCGGAGCGCGGCGGGGAACGCCTCGTGGTCGACGACCATGTTCTGGAACTCGGTCGCGAGGTGGATCTCGGCGGCCTCGACCTTCGGGAAGTGGTGGAACAGCTCGGCCGGCAGCGTCGACGCGCCGTGCTGGACCGCGCCCGCCATCCCGTAGCGCTCGCGGGCGATGCGCGAGATGTCCTCGAGGACCTTGAAGTCGAGCTTCACCTGGGCGACGCCCCCGCCGGGCAGCGGCACGCCGCCATGGCTCGTCCCGGTCTGGACGCTGATCTTGCTGATGCCCTCGAGGTTGCCGAGCGTCCGCCGGTAGCCCTCCATGTAGGCGGTGAACTCCTCGACGGTCGAGTTCTTCGTGCCCACCTCGCCGATCTCGCCGCCGACCGAGATGGTCACGCCCTTGGGCTGCCTCTCGCGGATGAGCTGGGTGTAGTGGGCGCAGAGCTCG
>DAIDIT010000006.1 GCA_027451705.1 Pseudomonadota bacterium | reverse complement strand
CGGCGAGCCGGTCCATCGCCGCCTGCACGAGGCCTGGGCAGGCGTCGTGGAAGCGGTTCTGCGCCTCGCGCGACTGGAAGAAGGTGTCGGGGTTCTGAGAGGTGCCGCGTACGACCGGCCGGTCGGGGGTCAGCCCGCGGGCGCGGTGCGCCTCGACGGCGTCCTGAAGGACGATGGCCATCAGGTCGCCGTCGGAGAGGGTGCGGATCTTGCCGACCTCGTGCGAGGTGCGGAAGCCGTCGAAGAAGTGCAGGAACGGGATCCGCGCGTCGAGCGATGCCGCGTGCGCGACGGCGGCGAGGTCGTGCGCCTCCTGGACCGAGGCCGAGCAGAGCAGCGCCGCGCCCGTCTGCCGGCAGGCCATGACGTCGGAGTGGTCGCCGAAGATCGACAGCGCGTGGGTGGCGACGGTGCGGGCGGCGACGTGGAGGCAGCAGGGCGTCAGCTCGCCGGCGATCTTGTAGAGCTCGGGGATCATCAGCAGGAGCCCCTGCGAGGCGGTGAACGTCGTGCCCAATGCTCCGGCCTGGATGGCGCCGTGGAGCATGCCGGCCGCGCCCGCCTCCGATTGGGCCTCGATGATGCGGGGGACCTGCCCCCAGAGGTTGGGCCGGCCGGCCGCCGCCCACTCGTCCGCCCACTCGCCCATCGGCGACGAAGGGGTGATCGGGTAGAGCGCGACGACCTCGGCCAGCCGGTAGGCGACCGCCGCCACCGCTTCGTTGCCGTCCACCACCGCGTCCGCCGGCTCGCGCGTCTCGATCAAGGCGATCACCTTTCCCAGTGGGTCCGGGGCAGCACGGAGCAAGTCGCGTGCCCGTCCCGAATCGGGCGCGGCGCGGCGAATCGTGCGCGCGAGATGCAGGGATTGCGTCGGCGCATTCGCCGGGCGCAATTCCTGCCCGTCGGCGCCGGGCGAAGCGCGCCGCCGATTCCGGTTGGGCGACCGCACGCGGGCGCGGTAGGCTGCCGCCACCATGGCCAAGCTCGCGCTCGTCCGTCACGGACAGTCCCTCTGGAACCTCGAGAACCGCTTCACCGGCTGGGTCGACGTCCCGCTGACCGACCAGGGCCGCGCCGAGGCCCGGCGGGCGTCGGGCCACCTGCGCGACATCCCGTTCGCGGTCGCCTACACCTCGATGCTCTCGCGCGCGCAGGAGACGCTCGAGATCATCCTCGGCGAGATCGGCCAGCGGCCGCCCGTCATCCGCGACGAGGCGCTCAACGAGCGCCACTACGGAGACCTCCAGGGGCTGAACAAGGCCGACACGGCGAAGCGCTACGGGGACGCGCAGGTCAAGCTCTGGCGCCGCTCGTACGACGTCGCGCCGCCGAACGGCGAATCGCTCGCGAAGACCGCCGCGCGCACCCTGCCCTTCTTCGACCGCGCCATCGGCGGCGACCTGCGCCAGGGCAAGAACGTCCTCGTCGTCGCGCACGGCAACTCGAACCGCTCGATCGCGATGCAGCTCGAGGGGCTCTCGCCCGAGGCGGTCGTCGCGCTCGAGCTCGAGACGGGGGTGCCGATCGTCTACGAGGTCGCGCCCGACGGGCGGGTCCTCGCCAAGGAGATCCGGCGGTAGGCGGCGGGCCTCCGATCGCGGCTCGGCCGCTTAATCGCCGTTGCGTTCGCGGTACGCTCGGGGCCATGAAACCGACCCACCTCTCCCCGAAGCCCGGCGACGTGCTCCTGCTCGTCGGCACCACCAAGGGCGTGTTCCTCGCCCGGTCGTCGGGCCGGCGCGCGGGCTGGCAGCTCGGCGGGCCCTACTTCCCCGGCCACCCCGTCTACGCCATGGCGTTCGACGGCCGGGCAGGCCGGCAGCGGCTCTGGGCCGCGACGGAGAATCCCTTCTTCGGCCCGAACCTCCACGCCTCCGACGACTTCGGGCGGCACTGGACGCAGCCCGAGCGGATGGCGGTCCGCTTCCCGAAGAAGGCGGGCGTGGCGCTGCGCCGCCTCTGGCAGATCGTGCCCGGCCGCGACGACGAGCCCGACCGGCTCTTCGCCGGCGCCGAGCCGGCCGCGCTCTTCGAGAGCAAGGACGCGGGAGCGACCTGGTCGCTCGTCGAGGGGCTGTACGACCACCCGCACCGGCCGAAGTGGACGCCGGGCGCCGGAGGCCTCGGGCTCCACACCGTCGTGCCCCACCCGACCGATCACGCGTCGATGCTCGTCGCCATCTCCGCGGCCGGCGTCTACCGGACCGACGACGGCGGGCGGAGCTGGACCGCCGCGAACGAAGGCGTCCGCGCCGAGTTCCGGCCGGACAAGTACCCCGAGTTCGGCCAGTGCGTGCACAAGGTCGTGCGGCACCCCGCCCGGCCCGAGCGCTTCTTCCTACAGAACCACTGGGGCCTCTACCGGAGCGACGACGGCGGCCGCAGCTGGAAGGACGTGGCCCGGGGCGTCCCGTCGGACTTCGGCTTCGCGATGGCGATGCACCCGAGCGACCCCGACCGGGTCTACATCGTGCCGCTCGAGTCCGACCAGTTCCGCTGCACGCCCGGCGGGAAGCTGCGCGTCTACCGGACCGACGACGCGGGCCGCTCGTGGAAGCCGCTCTCGCGCGGGCTGCCGCAGCAGGGCGCGCTCGAAACCGTGCTTCGCGACGCGATGGCGACGGATTCCCTCGACCCGGCCGGAGTCTACTTCGGCACCCGCAGCGGCAAGCTCTACGGCTCGCGGGACGACGGCGACCGCTGGACCCTGATCCGCGACGGCCTGCCCCCCGTCCTCTGCGTGAAGACCGCGCTGGTTCCCGCCCGCGCCCGCCGCGCCCGGGCCGCCTGAGTGGCGGTCCGCGTGCGGCTGCCGGCCTACCTGCGCGCCTTCGCGAACGGCCGGGCGGAGGTCGAGCTGTCGGGTGCGCCCGCGACCGTCGGGGAGGCCCTCGCGCTCCTCTTCGCGCGCCACCCGGCCTTGCAGGACCGCGTCGTGACCGAGCTCGGCGAGGTCCGCGCCCACGTCAACGTCTTCGCCGGCGACGAGGCCATCCGCTTCACCGGTGGCCTCGCGACGCCGCTCCAGGCCGACGCGGTCGTGACGATCCTGCCGGCCGTGAGCGGTGGCTCCGATCCTCGCCCACGCGGCCGGCGCCTCGGCTAGACTCCCGCCCCCATGACGGAGCACCTCCACGCCGAGGTCGAGCGGCTGCGGCACGCGCTGAACGAGGCGAACTACCGCTACTACGTCCTCGACGCGCCGGCGCTCTCCGACGCGGAGTACGACCGCCTCCTGCGCCGGCTCGAGACGATCGAGGCCGAGCACCCCGAGTGGGTCACGCCCGACAGCCCGACCCAGCGCGTGGGCGCGGCGCCGGCCGAGAAGTTCGAGCGGGTGGAGCACCGGGTCCCGATGCTGTCGCTCACCGACGTCTTCGACGACGAGGAGCTCGCGGCGTTCGACGAGCGGGTGCGCAAGCTGCTGGGCGTGGACGAGGTCGACTACGTCTGCGAGCCGAAGCTCGACGGGCTCGCCATCGAGCTGGTCTACGAGAAGGGCCGCTTCGTGCGGGGCTCGACCCGGGGCGACGGGCTGGTCGGCGAGGACGTGACGCGCAACTTGAAGACGATGAAGGCGGTGCCGCTCCGGCTTCGCGCGCCGGACGTGCGCCAACTGCGCGAGGTCCCCGAGCTGCTGGAAGCCCGGGGGGAGGTGCTGCTGTTCAAGGACGCCTTCGCGCGGCTCAACGCGCAGCGCGAGGAGGCGGGCGAGGCGGCGTTCGTCAACCCGCGCAACGCCGCGGCGGGCTCGCTGCGGCAACTCGATCCGGCCGCGACGGCGCGCCGGCCGCTCACCCTCTTCATCTACGAGGTGGGCGAGTCGTCGGCCGCCTTCTCGACCCACTGGGAGAAGCTCGAGGCGCTGCGCGCGCTCGGCCTGCGCGTGAACCCCCGCAACCGCCGCTGCCGGGGCCTCGCGGCGGTCCGCGCCTACGTCCGCGAGACCGCCGATCGCCGCAACTCCGAGCCCTACGAGATCGACGGGATCGTGGTCAAGGTGGACTCCGAGGACTCGCGGCGGCGGCTCGGCTTCGTGTCGCGGGCGCCCCGCTGGGCGGTGGCCTACAAGCTGCCGCCCCAGGAGGAGGCCACGGTGGTCGAGTCGATCGACGTCAACGTCGGCCGGACCGGGGCGCTGACCCCGGTCGCCCACCTCGCGCCCGTCTTCGTCGGCGGGGTCACCGTCTCGAACGCGAGCCTGCACAACGAGAACGAGCTGAGGCGCAAGGACGTCCGGGTCGGAGACACGGTGCTCGTGCGGAGGGCCGGCGACGTCATCCCGGAGATCGTCCAGGTCGTCCTCACGAAGCGGCCGCACGGCGCGATGCCCTACGAGTTCCCGGACCGCTGCCCCGTCTGCGGCAGCGCGGCGCCGCGGCCCGAAGGCGAGGCGATCGCCCGCTGCGTCGGAATGGCCTGCCCGGCGAAGCTGCGCGAGGGCATCCTGCACTTCGCGAGCCGCCCCGCGCTCGACATCCGCGGCCTCGGCGAGGCCCTCGTCGGCCAGCTCGTGGAGAAGGGGCTGGTGCGCGAGCTCGCGGACCTCTACGACCTCTCGCGCGAAGACTGGCTCGGACTCGAGCGGATGGGCGAGAAGAGCGCGGACAACATCCTCGCGGCCCTGCAGCGCAGCAAGCAGACCACCCTGCCCCGGTTCCTGGACGCGATCGGCATTCCCGGCGTCGGAGAGGCCACGGCCAAGCTCCTCGCCCAGACGTTTTCCGACGTCGAGGCGCTCGAGGCCGCGGACGAGGCGGCGCTCCAGCGCATCCGCGACGTCGGCCCCGCCCTCGCCGGCGAGATCCGGGCGTTCTTCGCCGAGCCGCAGAACCGCCGGTCGATCCACCGGCTCCTGGAGGCGGGGATTCGGCCGGCGGCCGTCGCCCGCGCCGCGCGAGGAGGGGTCTTCGCGGGGAAGACCCTCGTGCTCACCGGGACGCTCTCCCGCATGACGCGGGACGAGGCCAAGGCCGAGATCGAGCGCCGCGGCGGCCGGGTCAGCGGGTCGGTCAGCCAGAAGACCGACTTCGTCGTGGCCGGCGACGAGGCCGGGAGCAAGCTCGACAAGGCGCGGGAGCTCGGCGTCGCCGTGCTCGACGAGGCGGCTTTCCTGGCCAAGCTCGGGGACGACCGGGGATGAACGAGCGGATCGAGCTCGTGATCTCGGGGCGCGTCCAGGGCGTCTTCTTCCGCCACGGCGCGCTGCAGGAGGCCCAGCGGCTCGGGCTGTCGGGCTACGTGCAGAACCTTCCCGGTGGAGAGGTCGAGGCGGTCGCGGAAGGCCCGCGCGAGTCGCTCGACGCCTTCGAGGCCTGGTGCCGGCACGGCCCCCCGCTCGCCTCCGTCGACCACGTCGCGGTGCGGCGCGGGCCGGCGCGCGACGAGTTCCGCACGTTTCAGGTCGTGCGCTGAGCCCGTCACTTCTCGACGGGAAAGCCGGCCTTGATCCAGTCCGTTCGGAAGGTCTCGGGAATCGCGAGGACCTTCACGTTCTGGAGGCCGAGCCGGTGGGCGAGCGCCAGCGCGGGCCGGATGTTCGGGCAGTGGTCCCAGGGGCAGCAGCCGCAGTAGAGCACGGCCTCCTGGCCGGGACGGAGCGTCTTCAGCTCCGCCTGGAGCGCATCGCGTCCTTCCTGGGTCGAAGCGGGCCCCATGTCGAGCGCGCCCGGAATGTGGCCGGCCTCGAAGATCGGACGGAAGCCGACGTGCAGCACGACGGGCCGCCGTGCCGCCGGGCGGGCCAGTTCCGCGGCGAGCGCCGCGGGGGTCAGCGTGTCGGCCGGGGACGGCTCGGGCGCCGAGACCGCGGCGGGCGATCGCGCGGCGGGCGGCGCAGCAGCCCCTCGGTCGTGGCAGGCCGCGACGGCGAGGGCCAAAGCGAGGGACCGAAATCGCACGAGCGTGAGAGCCAATCCTCCCCAAACGGGTTCGCAGGCTCAGTTCCTCTGGGCCCGAAGCACCGCCTCGACCTTCCGGAGCGCCGCGTCCAGGTCCCGTTCCCGTCCCTCACCGCGGTCCGCCCGCTCGAACAGGTCGAGGGCACGGGTGGCGGCCTTGCGCACCTCGCTCGCCTGGTCCGGGGTGGTCGTGCCCCGGACCAGCGCCGCGAGCTGGCCGACGAGAGCGCCCACCACGTCGCGCCGCGATTCGATCCGGGGACGCAGGCGTGCGCGCGCCTTCTCGAAGTCGACGATCGAGGCTTGGCGGGTCTCGGGTCGGGCCGGGTTTCGGGGACGGTCCGCCGGCTCGCCCAGCGGGAGGAGGAGTTGCTCGGGCTGTCGTGGCATCGCGGCGAGCATCGCCGCAAAGTGGATCGCCGCCAAGTTTTTTGTCGCGGGACGATTCGCCGAAGCGCTGTTGCGCACGCGCGCGGCCTCGGCGAGAGTGGGTCCGTGGACGAAGCCGTCATTCGCCCGCTGGCGGAGCACGACGTCACGGCGTGCGCGGCGCTGGTCGCCGCGGCGCCGCTCTGGCAACGCTACGGGTACGGCGCCGAGCGCTGTGCCGCCGACCTGCGGGCCGCGCTTCAGCGGGACGACGCACTCTTCTGCGCCGATGCCGCGGGGGCGGCCGTCGGGCTCGCGTGGGTCCTTCCGCGCGGGACGTTCGGCCGCTCTCCCTACCTCAAGCTGCTCGCCGTCGCCGAGAATTGGCACGGACGCGGCACGGGCGGGCGCCTCCTCGCGGCGGCAGAGTCCGTCGGCAATGGCGAGCTGACGCTGCTCGTCTCCGACTTCAACGCCGGCGCGCGCCGGTTCTACCGGCGCAACGGCTACCGCGAGGTCGGCGGACTTACCGACTTCGTCCTGCCCGGCGTCACGGAGATGATCCTTCGGAAGACTCCCTCTCGATGAGCGCGAGCGCGCCGCCCGCTTCGGACACCGCCCGCTGCGCGAGCGACGTGACGTCCTCGGCGGGCGCGTTCAGCGTCTCGACGCACCGCCGGAGCGCGTCGTCCGCCGCGACGTCGTCGACCGCCGCCGCCAGCATCGGGCTCTCCGGCACGGCCGTCTCGCGCCGGATCGCTCGCTCCGCGCCGACCTCGGCGCGGCCTTCGCCGTCTTCGAGGCGCGCGGCGGCCAGCGCCGCGACCGCCTCCCGGACCGCGTCGCCCGCCTGCGGCTGCCGGACCGCCAGCACCTCCGCGACCTTCTTGCGGAGCTGATCGGTACAGGGCCGTTCCGCGTGCGCGACGCGGTCCCCCGCCGCCCGAAGCCCGTCGAGGACGAGCGCCAGCGAATCGGGCAGTGCCGCGCGCGTGCCGGGCGCCGCGGCCGATGTCTGCGCGAGGGTCAGGGCGCCGGCGGCGAGCGGGTCCAGCAGCCCGGCGCGCCACGGGTCGCCTGGGTCATTGCGCGGCGGCGCCGACCGCGAGGGCAGGGCCACGAGCGCCTCCTGGACGTGCTTCGCGGCTTCGGACGAAGCCGGGGCGGCGCGCAACCCGGCCAGCTTCCACGGCAGGCCTGGTGTCACGCCGCGAGCCACCGTCGAAGCCCCGGGCTTCGCCCTCAACTCGTGGGTTCCCGGGCTGACCGCCAGCCGCAGGGAGCCGCCGGCCGGAAACGAAAGCGGACAGCCGTCGACGGCAACCGGCGTTCCGGCCGGCGCGAGAAGCTCGAGGACCACCCCGCCCGCCGGAGCCGGTGCCGTCTGGCCCAGCACCGCCGGGCGCGCCGCCTCGACGCAGCCGTCTTCCGGCCAGGAAGCTCGGGCGGCCGGCCCCTCCACATGCGGCGAGGACGCCACGAGCGCGCTCACCAGCGCCGCGCCCGCCGCGGCGAAGCCGAGCCTCTTCCAGAGCGCCGCGGCGCGCAGAGACGAGAGAAGCTCCGGGTATTCGGCCGGAGCCTCCGCCTCGCGACGCGGCGCCACGCGCCACCGCGCGAGCGTGCGCTCCGCCCGCCGCCGCGCCGTCACCCACGGACCGAGGCGGACGTGCGCCACGCCGCGGTCGCTCGGCTCGCCCAGGGCCCGCAGCGCCGCCAGCGCTTCGGACGCCGTGGCGAACGACGCCTCCGGGCCGAGGCCCTGGCATCGGTGGATCCAGCGGACGAGCGCGACGGCACCCGGGCGCACAGGCGCCTCGGTTTCGGGCACGGCCAGGACGTCCCACCCGCCCAGCGGCGGGCCGCCGCGCAGGAGCGCTTCGGCAACGCGGCCCGCCCCGTAGACGTCGTCCGCGGCCGTCGGCGGTCTCCCCAGCGCGCCGGGTGGGCGGTACGCCTTGCGCGGGTCGTCGCCCGCGGCCACGCCCTCGATGGAGGTGGCGCAGACGTCCACGAGCCGGATGGTCGCGGCGTGGACGTCGAGGACGAGGTTGCCCGGGTGGACTCGTCCGTGCGCGCGCCCTTGCGCGTGAAGGGCCTCGAGGGCGGCGAGGAGCTGGGCGGAGACGCCGGCAACCACCGGAGGGGGCTGCGGGGTCGAAAGCAGCAGCTCGATCGTCGGACCGAGCGCGAGCTCGCTCGCGACGACGACCCCCGCCCCGCTGCGTTCGACGCGGAGCACGCGCGACACGTTCGGCGCGGGCTGCGGGGGGAACGGGAGGGAAGGCAGGCCGAGGTCGCCGGCGTGCGACGCGGGGAACCAGCGCAGCGCGACCGGCACCGCGCCGGCCTCGAGTCCGACCCGGATCTCGCCCCCCTTCCCGCTGCAGAGGACCGGGCCGACCTCGAGGCCGCGCCACCGCATCTACTTCGCGGCCTGGGGCAGGTCGGTGTCGAACTTCGGCAACTCGTCGAGGTTCGGCATGAGCGTCACCTCGATTCTACGGTTCTGCGCCTTCCCCTCGACGGTGTCGTTCGACGCCACGGGATCGTACTCGCCGTATCCCGCGGCGGAGAGGCGCTGCGGCTCCATCCCGTCCTTGATCATGAGGTTGAGAACCTCGACGGCCCGCGCGGTGCTCAGGTACCAGTTCGACGGGAATTGCCGCGTGTGGATCGGCGTGTTGTCGGTGTAGCCGGCGATCTGGAAGGTGCGGTTGGGGATCGCCGCGAGGACGCTGGTCAATTCGGCGAGGGCGTCCTTGCCGGCCGCCTTGATGTCGGTCCTGCCCGGATCGAAGAGGACGTTGTCGGGGAGCTTCACGACCATCTTTCCGTTGCGGATGACGACCTGGAGCTTGCCGGCGTCGATCATTCCCTTGAGCTGGGTCAGGAGCTTCTGGAACAGCGCCGCGCGATCCCGCTCGGACTGCTCCTCGCGCATCACCTCCGCGAGCTGGCTCTTGAGCTTCGCCATGTCGGCGGCGTTCTGATTCGCCTCGCGCGCCTTCTCGCTGGCGAGCTGCTCGGTCTTCCGGCCGGCCGCCTGTAGGTCGAGCCCCTCTTTCTCGGCGAGCGCGGTCTCGTCGGCGAGCTGGGACTCCAGCGACGCCCGCTTCTTCTCGAGCGCGGCGATCTTGGCCTCGAGGGAGGCCTTCAAGTCGGCGGCGTCGGTCCGACAGGAGGCCAGCTCGGCCTCCTTCGCCTCGTAGCTGCTCTTCCAGACGACGCAACCGCTCGTCTCCGCGAGCGCCAGAATGCCCAACAGTCCCATCGTAGTTCGCATGTCAACGCTCCTCATCGCGGTGGGTTACGAGGTCTCGCATGATAGCGGGCACGAGGCCAGGTGCAAGACTTGCGGGCGTTCTCCCGAGGATCACCGCGCAGCGGCCGGCTGGGGCGCGAGCACCTCGTGAAAATGCGCGAGCAGCGGTTCCGTCGAAAGGCCCGGGGCGCCAACCGCTCGGGCAATCTCGTCGACCGAGAGCTCGTTGCCGTGGCGCCACAGATCGACGAGCGCGCGGCCGGCATCCGGCCGTTCCCACCACGTCGGACCGAACCGCCGGACGAGGCTCTGCTCGATCTGCGCCGCCAGGAACCAGGCCCGCAGGTAATCGGCCGAGTAGAAGAAGTCGTCGTGGTCGACGAGCCAGCGGTCTGCGTCCGCCTCGGAGAGCGGAAAACCGTAGGCCCGCGCGAGGGTCTGGCGGTAGACGGCGCGGGGGTCCTTGGCGCCTCCATGCCAGGCCAGTTCGTAGAGCAACTTCCCCGCGTAGCGCCGCAGCAGATAGAGCTTGCGGACCGCCGCCCCGTAGACGAACGAATCGAGCGCGCGCCCCGAGAGTCCCACCCGCTCGCGGAGCCAGAGTGGGTTCTCGACGAGGTCCTCGAGGACGAACGCGTACGCCTCGGTGGGCGCGGCGTCGCCGAGCTGCTGGAACTCGAAGTAGGGCGTCCGGGTGTGGGCGTAGTGCTCGGCGTGGCCGCTCTCGTGGAAGAGCGCCTCGTAGTCGCCCACCCCGCCGAGGGGCTTGACGGACAGCCGGATGTCCGTCGGGACCACGATCGGGAAGCAGACGGCCCGCGGGTTCTTTCGGGGCAGCGGCGCGTCGTCGATCCGGATGTCGTGCTGCGCGTCGAGGTCGATGCCGAGGCCCGCGAGGGTTGCCTTCAGCGTCGGCACGAGCCGATCCGCCGGGAAGTGCGCGTCGACCGCGGTCGCCCGGTCGAGGCGCGGGATGTCGGCGCGCCGCAGCGCGCCGATCCCCACGCCGAGATCCTGGCGCGCCTCGCGGTCCATCCCGCTCCTGTAGATGCCGTCGGTCCCCTCGAGGACCTGCTCGGCGAGCCGACCGAGCGCGCCGAGATCGGCCTCGCGCAGCGCCGTCCCGAACGCGGCGTAGCTCGGCCACCCCATCTCGGCGAGGACCTGACGCGTCAGCTCTTCCTTCTTCTGGAGCAACGGATTGAGCTTGCGGAGAACGGGATCGGCCGCGTCCGCGATCTGGCCACGGAGCTGGTAGTTGACTTCGTTTCCGAGCAGCCGGTTCAGCTCGCGGTAGGGCTGCTCCCCACCGCCCGGCATCGACACGGTGGATTCGACCTCGAGGTTCGCCACCTGGTCGGACAGCGGGGCGACGGCGCGCCCGATGGCCTCGCCGACGAGGTAGATGCGGAAGAACTCCAAGGCGCGCCGGCGGACCGGATCGCGCAGCTCCGACGCGAGCTTCTCCACGAGGTCGACCGACGGGCGCGAGAAAAGCCGCTCGTGGCCGCGGTAGGTCGCTGCGACGTCGATTGCGTCGCCGTAGACCCAGTTGCGCCAGTACAGCTCCGCCTGCTGCGCCAGCAGCGCGCGGGCCTCGCCGCGCAGCGCGTCCACGCGCGCGGACAGCTCGGGAGAGGGGCCTTCGGGCACGCGAACCTCCTGGGCGGGACGGACGACCGGCGCGGCGCAGCCACCGAGCGCGAGGAGCATCGCGCAACGCGCCGCCTTCGCCCCGGGCGGATGCCGTCGCGGCCGGGCTGGGGCGGGAGGGGTCACGCGGCTTCGACGTAGCACCGCGGCTTCGCGGCTGGCAAGGCCTCCGCCGCGGAGCTGCGCCCGCCCGGTCACTCGCCGAAGGGGTCGGCCAGTCCGTGCCGCTGCTCGTACGCCGCGCCGGGGGCCGGCTCCGCGACCCTGCGGAAGGCGTGCCTCCGCCGCGACACGCGACTCGGGTGTGCCTTGGCCTCGATCGCCGGAGGCGGAGGGGCCGCAACCGCGGGCGCCGGTGCGACCGGCGGCGGCGCCCCCGCCGGCACGGCCGGCAGCGCGGGCAGGGGCGCAGCCGGCCTCGTGGCCGCCCGCAGGTCGATGGCGACGTCCCCTCCGGCTCGCCGCCGCCCGAGGAACCAGACGCCGCCCGCGGTCAGCGCCAGCGCGAGGAGGACGCCCAGCGACGCGCCGGCCGCCCTCCGCCACCGCGTACCCCGCGTTCCCTCCACAAGTCCGTACGTCGGCGCGCCGCGCGGCACCCGCAGCGGCGGCGGCTCGGGCAGCTTCGAAAGGACTTCGTCGACCGTCTGGATCCGGTCCTTGGCATGGCGGGCGAGGCAACCCATGAGCACGGCGGTCACCGCCGGCGGAACGGCTTCCTTCCCGGCCGTCTGGACGGGCGGCGGCGGCACCGGCCGCAGCATCCGGTTGTTCCGGATCTGCTCGACGCTGTCGGCGTCGTGCGGGAGCGCGTCGAACAGCATCCAGTACATCACGAGCCCGAGCGAATAGATGTCCGTCCGCCAGTCGAGCCGAAGCCCGGCCGCCTGCTCGGGCGACATGTAGAGCGGCGTCCCGAGGACGGTCCCGAGCGCCGTGCCATCCTTCTGCGGCCCCTCCGAGCCCGTCTCCGTCAGCTTGGCGAGGCCGAAGTCGAGGAGCTTCACGAAGTCGTGCCGCCCCTCGCGGTCGACGAGGTAGATGTTTTCCGGCTTCAGGTCGCGGTGGATGACCTTGCGCGCGTGCACGGCCGCGAGGGCGGAGCCAATCTGGCGGACGATGTCGAGCGTGCGGACGAGCGTGAACGGCCCGTCGTCGCGCCGCGCGGTGTCGAGGTCGCGCCCCTCGAGCAGCTCCATGACGAAGTACTCGAGCCCGTCCGGCCCCTTGCCGAAGTCGGTGATGTCGACGATGTGCTCGTTCTTGATCTGGTTGACGAGTTGGGCCTCGGAGACGAAACGGCGCACGACGTCCGGCGTGTTCGCGAGCTCCCGGCGGAGGATCTTCAGCGCGACCTTGCGCTTGAGCTGCCGATGCTCTGCGAGGAACACCTGCCCCATCCCTCCGCCGCCGATCCAGCTCACGAGCCGGTAGTTCCCGAGGTCCGTGAACGGCAGCTCGGCCGGCCCGACGCCCGAGTTCGAGGCCGGATTGCCGAGCGAGGAATCCACGACCACGCCGGGCGTCGACCGCGGCGGCCCGGGAGCGGGATCCAGCAGCGTGGTCTCCCCCTCCCGGTGGGCCTGCTTCATCGTCTCCCGTCTTTCCGCGCCGGGAGCCATTGGTTTCGGGCGCCGCCTCCGAGAAACCTCCCGGTTTCCGTCGTTTATATCAACCCGCCCGGCCGGTGGGCAATCCGACGGCCGACAGTGCCTCCGAGCGGACCGTCCCATGCGCACCGCGAAGGGATTGCGCGGGGCCCTTCCATCGGCCCCGAGGAGTGGTGACCGTCCATCGGAGGAGGGCTCGCCGATGCGCACGACCGTACGATTGCTCGGGCACCCGCTCCACGCGATGCTCGTCGTCATCCCGCTGGGGCTCCTGCCCGTCTCGTTTCTCTTCGACCTCATTGGTCTCGGCGCAGGGCCGAGCTGGTTCGCCGTCACGTTCTGGATGCTCTTCGTCGGCTGGGTGGTCGCGCTCGGGGCGGCCGTCTTCGGCCTGATCGACTGGCTGGGGATCGAATCGGGGACGCGCGCCAAGCGCATCGGCCTGTGGCACGGCGGCCTCAACGTCCTGATGGCGGGCCTGTTCCTCGTGAGCTGGCTCGTCCGTCTGCCAGCGCCGTCGCACCCCGCCGCGGTGGCGATCGTCTTCTCGGCCATCGGCACGGGCCTGCTCTTCGTCACGGGTTGGCTGGGCGGCGAGCTCGTCGACCGGATGGGCGTCGGCGTCTACCCCGACGCGAGCCCGAACGCCCCGAGCTCGATCGGCATCGCCCGCAAGCCGGCCATCCCCCGGTAGCTCGGCTATCATGGCGGCGTGGGCTTCGCCGCCGATGTGACCCTGCTCGCCTGCGCGGCCGTGCTGGCGCTCGCGATCCTGGTCGCGCTGCGCGGCGGGCGCAGCGCGGTCGGCCCCCCGCTCGCCTTCCTTTCGCTCGACGTCTTCAGCTGGAACTTCGCCTCGCTCGCGTACGCGGAGAGCGGCTACCTCGGCTGGCACTGGCTCGACATCGGCACCTCGCCGCTCTCGCCGCCGCTCGCCCTGCACGTGATCCTCTCGTTCGCCGGCCGCCGCCGCCGGCTCCGCTGGCCGCTCTACGCCTCGTACGGCTACTACGGGCTCCTCGCGGCCGCGTCCGCGGGCGGCGCCTTCTCGCCGCGCCTCTCGGCCTTCGACGCCTCGCGCGCCTGGCCGACCGTCTTCCTCGCCGGACTCGCGCCGACCATGGGGCTCGCGCTCTGGGTGCTCGGAAGGCACGTGCGCACCGCGACGATCGCGGAGGAGCGCGCGCGGGCGTGGCTCCTCTTGCTCGCCTTCGGCCTCGTCGCCGTGGTCGGCTCGACCGAGCTTTGGAACCTGCTCTGGCCCGCGATCCCGCCGCTCGGCGGCCTCGCGACCCTGCTCGGCGTCGTGGTGATCGTCTTCGTCGCGCTCCGCCACCGGTTGCTCGAGCGCGACCTCCCGACGACCGCCGCCGCGCAGGCGGTCACCCTCGCCGCGCTCGCCTTCGCCGGCTACCTGTCGGCGTACCGGCTCCTGGCGCACCGCTCGGCGCTCCGGGCGCTGGTGCTCGCGCTCGTGACCCTCGCACTCTTCGCGGCCGTCCGGCGCGCGTTCCGCGGCCTCGCCGAGCGGCGGGACCGGCTCGAGCGGCTCGCCGTCCTCGGCGGCCTCTCCGCCCAGATGGCGCACGACCTCAAAAACCCGCTCGCGGCCCTCAAGGGCGCCGCGCAGTTCCTCCGCGAGGAGTGGGCCCAGGGGCGCCGCGGGCCCGAGCAGACCGAGTTCGTGGACCTGATCGGCGCGCAGGTCGAGCGGCTCCAGCGCGTCGTCGAGCACTACCAGCGGCTCGGCCGCGTCGAGCCGGCCCCCCAGCCGCTCGCGATCAACGACGTCGTGCGCGGCGTCCTCGCGCTCCAGCCGTTCGCCGCGAGGGGCAACGTCGCGATCGTCTCGGAGCTCGACGAGAAGCTCCCGCTCTGCGAGGCCGACCACGACCTCCTCGGCGTCGCGCTCGAGAACCTGCTGCGCAACGCCTTCGAGGCCATGCCGACCGGCGGGACCGTCACCGTCCGCACCGAGTGGGGCTGGGACGGCGACGGCGAGACGGTCCTCCTGACCGTGCAGGACACGGGCGTCGGCATGAACCCGCGCACGCGCGAGCGCGCCGAGCGCGGCCTCTTCACGACCAAGCCAACGGGAAGCGGGCTCGGCCTCGCTTTCGCGCGGAGGGTCGCAGAGGCCCACGGCGGCCGCTTCTGGCTGAACAGCGCCGAGGGCCGCGGCACCACGGTGCGGCTCGAGCTGCCCGCCCGCGCGGCGTAGCGGCACGGGCGGTCGCGGCGGCGGACGCCCATGCGAGGGCGCCCTGCCCCGAGAGGCAGGCCGCGCGGCCATTGGCGGGAGCGGGCCCTCCGGTGGGCAGGAGCGTTGGCTCACGTGATAGCATGGGCGCGCAGGGAGTCCCGAATGCCTGAATCCGTGCTGGTGGTCGACGACGATCCGGCGGTGGCGAAGGTCCTGCTGGCCCTGCTCGGCCAGGCCGGCCTTTCGGCCCGGCACGCGCCCTCGGGGGACGCGGCGCTCGCGCTGCTCGAGGCCGATCCCGTCGACCTCGTCGTGACGGATCTGCGCATGGGCGGGATGGACGGAATGGAGCTGCTCGCGACCTCCCGCCGCCGCTTCCCCGAGGTCCCGGTCGTCGTCCTCACCGCGCACGGAACCGTCCCACTCGCGGTCGAGGCGATGAAAGCCGGCGCGGCGGACTTCCTGCTCAAGCCGTTCGACCGCGAAGAGGTGCTCTTCACCGTCCGCAAGGCGCTCGCCTCGACACAGGCGCAGCCGCTCCCCGAGGGCACCGGCCTCCGCGGCAGCTCTCCGGCGATGGCGTCGGTGCTCGACCTGCTGCGGCGGGCGGCCGCCGGGACGGCGACGGTGCTCGTCCGGGGCGAGAGCGGCACCGGCAAGGAGCTCGCCGCGCGCGCGCTCCACGACCTCTCGCCGCGGCGCGACGGCCCCTTCGTCGCGGTCCACTGCGCGGCGCTACCGGAGACGCTGCTCGAGAGCGAGCTGTTCGGCTACGAGAAAGGCGCGTTCACGGGCGCGGCCTCGCGCAAGCCCGGCCGGATCGAGCTGGCGCGCGGCGGCACGCTCTTGCTCGACGAGATCGGCGACGTCCCCGCGTCGATCCAGGTGAAGCTCCTGCGCGTGCTCCAGGAGCGGAGCTACGAGCGGCTCGGCGGCACCGAGAGCCTCCCCGCCGACGTCCGCTTCGTTGCCGCGACGCACCGCCCGCTCGAGGAGCTGGTCGCGGCGGGGCAGTTCCGCGAGGACCTCTTCTACCGGCTCAACGTCGTGCCCGTGTTCCTGCCGCCGTTGCGCGAGCGGCGCGACGAGATCCCCGAGCTCGCGGCCCACTTCTGCGCGCAGGCCGGCGCCGCGAACGGCAAGCCCGGCGCCGCGCTCGATCCCGCCGCCGTCGCGCTGCTCGCGGCGCAGCCGTGGCCGGGCAACGTGCGGGAGCTGCAGAACTTCGTCGAGCGGCTCGTCATCCTCTCGGACGGGCCTCGCGTCGGGGAGGCGGACGTGCGGCGCGAGTTGCAGCGCGGGCCCGGGCTGCGCCAACCGGAGACGGCCGCGCCTACTGCCGCGGGCCCGACCCTCGTGGCCCAGCGCGGGGCGGCCGAGCGTGACGCGATCGCCGCCGCGCTGCGCGACGCGAAGGACAACCGGACGCTCGCGGCGAAGCTGCTCGGAGTCAGCCGGCGGACCCTGTACAACAAGCTGGCCGAGCACGGCCTGCTGTGATCGTTCAGTAGACCTCGAGCAGCTTCGCGTCGACTTCGTAATGGGGGTGGCGGATGTCGACGTAGGTCGGCGGTGCGTAGCCGATATCGAAGGTGCCCGTGAGCGCGGTGGCGGCCGCGAGCGGGAGGTACCACCAGTCGTCGCCGAGTTTCACGTCGGAGACCTTGCGCAGGTAGCTGACCCGGCCATCGATGGCCCAGAGGCTGCGCAGGCCGTCCGCGTGGATACCGAACCCCGCGTCGGGCGGCGGGGCGAGCCGGGCGACGCCGGCCGGCACGGCTGCGAGGACCCAGGCGTCGAAGCGCGGATCGCCCGACCCGTGGCGCAGGCGTAAATCGGTGATCCTGCCGTCGCGCGACTGGCGCAGCTCGACGACGACCCGCAGGGCGCCGGAACGGCCCTGCCCGAAGGCGAGAAAGGAGGCGCGAGCCGCGACGCCCACGTCGCCCTCACCGAAACCTGGCCCGGCTTGCAGCTCGCCGCGCGACGGGTTCTGCGCAAAGTCCGTGCGCGGGTCGAGGCCAAAGCGTTCCCGCAGCGCCTGGTCCTTCGCGTCGGGCGTGCCGGGGTTTCCGGTCTCGGCGAAGCGTTGCGCGTGATCGGCCCATTCGGAGAGGAAAGCCCGCGCCGCCTTCCCTCCCTCGCCGCCGCGCGGCGGGGTCCCCTTCTGCACGTCTTCGTCGAACGCGGCCTCGACGGCGCGGC
>DAIDIT010000005.1 GCA_027451705.1 Pseudomonadota bacterium | reverse complement strand
GAGGACGCCATGTCGAAGGCCAAGTTCGAGAGGAAGAAGCCGCACGTGAACGTGGGGACGATCGGTCACGTGGATCACGGCAAGACGTCGCTGACGAGCGCGATCACGAACGTGCTGGCGAAGAAGGGGCTCGCGCAGGCGCGGAGCTACGCGGAGATCGACAACGCGCCGGAGGAGCGTGCGCGCGGGGTGACGATCAACGCGCACCACGCGGAGTACGAGACGGCGAACCGGCACTACGCGCACGTGGACTGCCCGGGGCACGCGGACTACGTGAAGAACATGATCACGGGTGCGGCGCAGATGGACGGCGCGATCCTGGTGGTGTCGGCGGCGGACGGCCCGATGCCGCAGACGCGGGAGCACATTTTGCTGGCGCGGCAGGTGGGGGTGCCGAACATCGTGGTGTTCCTGAACAAGGTCGACATGGTCGACGATCCGGAGCTGCTCCAGCTCGTGGAGATGGAGGTCCGGGAGCTGCTGACGAAGTACCAGTTCCCGGGCGACAAGATTCCGGTGGTGGCTGGGAGCGCGACGAAGGCGCTCGAGTGCCTCTGCGCGAAGGACGACTGCAAGTGGTGCGGGCAGATTCTCAAGCTGATGGCGGAGGCGGACCGGTACATTCCGGAGCCGAAGCGGGACATCGAGAAGCCGTTCCTGATGCCGGTGGAGGACGTGTTCACGATCACGGGCCGCGGGACGGTGGCGACGGGGCGCGTGGAGCGCGGCAAGGTGAAGGTCGGGGAGGAAGTGGAGATTGTCGGGCTCGGGGCCACGAAGAAGACGGTGGTGACGGGCGTCGAGATGTTCCGCAAGCTGCTCGACGAGGGGATGGCTGGCGACAACATCGGGGCGCTCTTGCGCGGGGTGGAGCGGACGGACATCGAGCGTGGGCAGGTGCTCGCGAAGCCCGGTTCGATCACGCCGCACACGAAGTTCAAGGCGGAGGTGTACGTCCTGACGAAGGAGGAGGGAGGGCGGCACACCCCGTTCTTCAAGGGGTACCGGCCGCAGTTCTACTTCCGGACGACGGACGTGACGGGGACGATCCAGCTCCCGCCGAACGTGGAGATGGTGATGCCGGGGGACAACATCGCGATGGAAGTGGAGCTGATGACGCCGATCGCGATGGAGAAGGAGCTGCGGTTCGCCATCCGCGAGGGTGGCCGCACCGTCGGCGCCGGCGTCGTCGCCGAAATCCTGGCCTGAGACCCGAGGGCACGAGGAGGATTCGAGCATGGCCAATCGATCGATCGTCAGCCTGGAGTGCTCCGTCTGTCACGAGCGCAACTACTCCACGACGAAGAACAAGCGAACGACGCAGGAGAAGCTCGCCTTCTCGAAGTACTGCAAGCGGTGCCGCAAGCACACGGAGCACAAGGAGAGCAAGTAGCTACGATGCGCAGTAACCAGGCGGTCGAGAACGGCCCAGATGCAATGCGCGAGGGAAGCGAGGACCGGAGCCGTACGAGTTTGTACGGTGAGGACCGCAGCGACCGAGCGACGAAGCAGCTGGGCCCTCATCGGCGGCCGACGATAGGCCAGTAGCTCGAACGGTAGAGCAGCGGTCTCCAAAACCGCGGGTTGGGGGTTCGAATCCCTCCTGGCCTGCAAGTCGGACGGACGAGAGCGAGGCAAAAGCGCGGCGATGAGCAACAACCGAATGGTGGCGATGTTCTGGGTCGGGTCGACGATTGTCCTCGGGATGTTCTTCGAGAACCTCCTGTCGGACTTCGTCTTCCGGGTCTTCCGCCTCAACGATCCGCAGGTCCTCTTCGATTGGTCGCTCACGTTCGTGCTCGGCTTCGCGATCGCGATCGCGATCGCCGTCGCGGCCTGGATGCAGGCGCGCGTGCGCGGGCTGGCATTCGAGTGCGCGCAGGAACTCTCCATGACGACTTGGCCTACGCGCTCCGAGACGCAGACCCAGACCGTCGCGGTGCTCGTGGCGACCGTGATCTGTGCCGGAATCCTCGGCGTCTTCGACGCCTTCGGCTCGAAGGTCATGACCGGATGGCTTCCCGTGGCGTTTTCCTGGCTCGGTCGCTTGGGCGGGTGAGCGAATGGCGGCGAGAAACATGACGGCGGCAGCAACGGCTCCGAGGCCCCCGATGGCGAAAAAGTGGTACGTGGTGCAGACCTACTCCGGCTTCGAAAACAAGGCCCGCAAGAGCCTCGAGGAGCGGATCAAGCTCGCGGGGCTCCAGGAGTCTTTCGGCGAGATCTTGATCCCGATGGAGCAGGTCGTCGAGATGGTGAAGGGGGAGAAGCGCACGAGCAAGCGCAAGTTCTTTCCCGGCTACATCCTGGTGCAGATGGAGATGGACAACCAGACGCGCCACCTCGTCGAGAACACTCCCAAGGTCACGGGGTTCGTGGGTGCGCAGAAAGCGGATGCGCGGACGAAGGAACTGCCGCCGCCTCCATCGGTGAGCGACGCCGAGGTCATGCGGCTCACGAGCCAGATCTCCGAGGGGACGCTCAAGCCCAAGCCGAAGGTCCAGTTCGAACAAGGGGACCAGGTCCGCGTCACGGATGGACCGTTCTCGAACTTCAACGGAACGGTCGAAGAGGTCAACCCCGAGAAGGGGAGGCTGCGCGTGCTCGTCAGCATCTTCGGGCGCGCGACGCCGGTGGAGTTGGACTTCATGCAGGTGGAGAAGACCTGAGAAGCCGTCTCGGGCTTTAGGCGAGGAGCGTTCCGATGAAGAAGGTCGTTGGACAGGTGAAGCTTCAGGTGCCGGCGGGAAAGGCGAATCCCGCGCCGCCGGTTGGCCCGGCGCTCGGCCAGCACGGCGTCAACATCATGCAGTTCGTCAAGGAGTTCAACGCCGCGACCCAGGCCCAGATGAAGGACGACCTCATCATCCCGGTCGTCATCACCATCTACGCCGATCGCTCTTTCTCCTTCGTCTGCAAGACGCCTCCCGCGAGCATCCTTCTGCTCAAGGCTGCGAAGGTCCAGAAGGGCGCCGCAAAGACCGGCAAGGAGAAGGTCGGGCAGGTGACGCGCAAACAGGTCGAGGACATCGCGAAGGTCAAGATGCCGGACCTCACCGCGGGTTCCCTCGCCGCCGCGATCCGATCCATCGAAGGAACGGCCCGAAGCATGGGCCTCGACATCGTCGGCTGATCCGCTTCGGCCACCGAGGAGAGAGCATGCACGTCGCCAAGAAATACAAGGCCGCGGCCGCGAAGGTCGACCGCCACAAGCGCTACAGCGTCGATCAGGGCGTCGCCGTCCTAAAGGAGTCCGCCGCGGCCCGCGCGGTCCGATTCGACGAGACGGTCGACCTCGCCATCAACCTGGGCGTCGACCCCAAGCACGCCGATCAGATGGTCCGCGGCGCGGTGGTGTTGCCGCACGGCACCGGCAAGAGCCAGAAGGTCGCCGTCTTCGCCAAGGGCGACAAGGCCAAGGAGGCCGAGGCCGCCGGCGCGGACGTCGTCGGCGCCGAGGACCTCGCGAAGCGGATCGAGGAGGGCTTCCTCGGCTTCGACACCGTCGTGGCGACGCCCGACATGATGGGAATCGTGGGCCGGCTCGGTAAGGTCCTCGGCCCGCGCGGCCTGATGCCAAACCCCAAGGTCGGCACGGTGACGGCGGACGTTTCCAAGGCGGTCCGGGAGGCAAAGGCCGGCAAGGTCGAGTTCCGAGTCGAAAAGGCGGGCATCGTCCACGTCCCGGTCGGGAAGGCGAGCTTCCCCGCGGAGAAACTGCGGGACAACGTCAACGCCCTCATCGAGGTGATCCTCAAGGCGAAGCCGGCTTCGGCCAAGGGCGTCTATTTCCAGGCGGCGTGCCTGTCGACCACGATGGGACCGGGCATCAAGCTCGACGCCGCCGGGATCGCCAGCGCGTACCGCTGAGCTTCGAAAGGATGTTGCAAGGCGTCGAAGTGTCACCTGGTCTGAGACAGCAGGCCCGCCTCCCGGCGGACAATGGCCCCTTCGGGTCCACCTGCCGAGACGGGACGAGCGGTCGGCGTCCTTCCGGTTTCTTTGGCCAGGCATGCAGAGGTGCTGGCGGGCCGTCGCGTGCCGCCGGGCCAAACGGAACCGGAAGGAGGTGAAGGAGCGATGGAGCGAAACGACAAGGAGAAGGTCGTCGCCGAGCTTCGCGAGAAGATGGGCAGGGCGGCCGTCGGCATCGTCACCCGTATGAACGGGATCGACGTCGAAACCGTCACCGAGCTGAGCAAGCAGCTCCGCGAAGGCGCGGTCGAGTACCGCGTGATCAAGAACACGCTCGCGCGCCGGGCCGCCAAGGGCACGCCGCTCGAGAACCTCGCCGGGGACTTCAAGGGACCCGTGGCGCTCGCGATGAGCTACACGGACGCCGTGACTCCGGCCAAGATCCTGGCCAAGTTCATCAAGGGCCTGCCGCCCGAAAGGGCCGACTGGCTGAAGATCACGGCAGGCATCCTCGACGGCAAGAGGCTCGATCCCGCAGGGGTGTCGGCGTTGTCGACGATGCCGGGCCTCCCCGAGCTCCGTGGGAAGATCCTCGGACTGCTCTCCGCGCCGGCGGGCAAGCTCGCCCGCCTCGTGGCGACACCGGCCCAGCAGCTCGCGCGCGTCGTGCAGGCGCGGGCGACCCAGGAACAGAAGACCGCTTAGACGTTCAACGAACAATTGCTCCGCAAACGTACCGGAGCAGGGAGAGAAGTCATGGCAGACTTGCAGCAGATCGCGAACGACCTCAGCGCCCTCAGCATCATGGAGGCCGCCGAGCTCGTGAAGATGCTCGAGACGAAGTGGGGCGTGAGCGCCGCGGCGCCCGTCGCCGTCGCAGCGGCCCCCGGGGCCGCCGCGGGTGGCGCCGCCAAGGCCGAGGAGAAGACCGAGTTCACGGTCGTTCTCGCCAACGCCGGCGACAAGAAGATCAACGTGATCAAGGAGGTTCGCGCCATCACGAACCTCGGCCTCAAGGAGGCCAAGGATCTCGTCGACGGCGCGCCCAAGACCCTCAAGGAGGGCGTCTCCAAGGCCGAGGCCGAGGAGATCAAGAAGAAGCTCACCGAGGCGGGAGCCACGGTCGAGATCAAGTAGCGTCGAGGGGCGGGAGCCGCGGGACCGTGACCGGGCCCGTGGCTCCCACCCGCGATCTTGGCAGTCGACGGGATTTTTCAGCTACGCCCTGGCGTTTGAACGACTCCGAACCCCCTGACCGGGGAGGAACCGCATGGCCGCGACGATCCAGAACAACTTCCGCATCCGGCGCAGCTTCGCCAAGATCCCCAAGATCATCGACATTCCCAACCTGATCGACATCCAGAAGTACAGCTACGATCAGTTCCTCCAGTCCGACGTCCCGCCCGAGAAGCGCGAGGACACCGGCCTCCAGGGCGTCTTCAAGTCGGTCTTCCCGATCAAGGACTTCAACGAGGTCAGCTCGCTCGAGTTCGTGAGCTACCACCTCGAGAAGCCGAAGTACGACGTCGACGAGTGCCACCAGCGCGGCATGACCTTCTCCGCGCCGATCAAGGTGGTCGTGCGGCTGGTGGTCTGGGACAAGGACGAGGCGACCGGCGCCCAGTCGATCCGCGACGTCAAGGAGCAGGAGGTCTACTTCGGCGAGATCCCGCTCATGACCGAGAACGGGACCTTCATCATCAACGGCACCGAGCGCGTCGTCGTCAGCCAGCTCCACCGGAGCCCGGGCGCCTTCTTCGACCACGACAAGGGCAAGAGCCACTCTTCGGGCAAGCTGCTCTACAACGCCCGGATCATCCCGTACCGCGGCTCGTGGATCGACTTCGAGTTCGACCACAAGGACCTGCTCTACGCACGCATCGATCGCCGCCGGAAGCTCCCGGCGACCGTCCTGCTCCGCGCCCTCGGCGGCGTTCCCGACACCTCCAAGAAGGCGCCGATCGAGTTCCACGGCACGACCGAGGAGATCCTCAACTACTACTACGACACCGAGACGATCTTCGTGCTCGGCAAAGACAAGTTCGAGAAGTCGGTCGAGCTCGACCTGCTGCCGGGCCAGCGCGCCACCCGCGACATCAAGAACCCGAAGACGGGCGAGGTGATCGTCAAGAAGAACCGCAAGTTCACCCGCGGCGCGATCAAGAAGATCGAAGCGGCCAAGATCAAGACGCTCCCGATGGACGGGACCGACCTGTGGACGAAGGTCTGCGCGATCGACGTCGTCGACGACCAGACCGGCGAGGTCCTCCTCGAGTGCAACGAGGAGGTCACCCCGGAGAAGGTCGAGCTGCTCCGCGAGAAGGGGATCGGCGAGTTCAAGGTCCTCTTCATCGACCAGCTCAACGTCGGCTCGTTCCTGCGCGACACCCTCAATGCCGACAAGATCGCCACGCCCGACGAGGCGATCATGGAGATCTACCGGCGGCTGCGACCCGGCGATCCGCCGACGCCCGAGACGGCCCGGCAGCTCTTCGTCAACATGTTCTTCAACCCCGAGCGGTACGACCTCTCGAAGGTCGGCCGCCTCAAGCTCAACTTCAAGTTCCACCTCGAGGAGCCTCTCGAGCAGCAGGTGCTCACCAAGCGCGACATCCTGGAGGTCGTCGGCTACCTCATCGACCTGAAGAACGGGAAGGGGACGATCGACGACATCGACCACCTCGGCAACCGGCGCGTCCGCGCGGTCGGCGAGTTGCTCGAGAACCAGTACCGCATCGGTCTCGTGCGCATGGAGCGGGCGATCAAGGAGCGGATGAGCCTCCAGGAAATCGAGACGCTCATGCCGCACGACCTCATCAACGCCAAGCCGGTCACCGCGGTCATCAAGGAGTTCTTCGGGTCGAGCCAGCTCAGCCAGTTCATGGACCAGACGAACCCGCTCTCCGAGGTCACCCACAAGCGGCGGCTCTCGGCCCTCGGGCCGGGCGGCCTCACCCGCGAGCGCGCGGGATTCGAGGTCCGCGACGTCCACCCGACCCACTACGGCCGCATCTGCCCGATCGAGACGCCGGAAGGTCCGAACATCGGCCTCATCGCCTCGCTCTCGACCTACGCGCGCGTCAACGAGTACGGCTTCGTCGAGACCCCGTACCGCCGAGTCGACCAGGGCCGCGTGACGGACGAGGTCCAGTTCTTCTCCGCGCTCGAGGAGGAACAGCACACGATCGCCCAGGCGAACGCCGAGGCCGACAAGAAGGGCGTGCTGGTCTCGGACATCGTCTCGGCCCGCAAGGAGGGCGAATTCGTCCAGGCCCGCCGCGAGGATGTCGACCTCATGGACGTCTCGCCGAACCAGCTCGTGTCGGTGGCCGCGTCGCTCGTCCCCTTCCTCGAGAACGACGACGCCAACCGCGCGCTGATGGGCGCGAACATGCAGCGCCAGGCGGTTCCGCTGCTGCGCACCAGCGCGCCGCTCGTCGGCACCGGCCTCGAGGGCACCGTCGCCCGCGACTCGGGCGTGACCGTCGTCGCGAAGCGCGACGGCGTGGTCGATCAGGTCGACGCGGCCCGCATCGTCATCCGCGCGGACGTGCCGGCCTCGGCGACCGACGTCGCCTCCGAGGTCGACATCTACAACCTCATCAAGTACCAGCGCAGCAACCAGAACACGTGCATCAACCAGAAGCCGATCGTCCGGCGCGGCGATCGGGTCAAACAGGGCGACGTCCTCGCCGACGGCCCGGCGACCGAAACCGGCGAGCTCGCGCTCGGTGAGAACGTGGTCGTCGCCTTCATGCCGTGGCAGGGCTACAACTTCGAGGACTCGATCCTGCTCTCCGAGCGGATCATCGAGGAGGACCGCTTCACCTCGATCCACATCGAAGAGTTCGAGTGCATCGCCCGGGACACCAAGCTCGGCAAGGAGGAGATCACCCGCGACATCCCGAACGTCGGCGAGGAGGCCCTCAAGGACCTCGACGAGTCCGGGATCATCCGCATCGGCGCCGAGGTCAACCCGGGCGACATCCTCGTCGGGAAGATCACCCCCAAGGGCGAGACCCAGCTCTCGCCCGAGGAGAAGCTGCTGCGCGCGATCTTCGGCGAGAAGGCCGGCGACGTGCGCGACAGCTCGCTGCGCGTCCCGCCCGGGGTCTCGGGCACCGTCATCAACGCCAAGGTCTTCAGCCGCAAGGGCGTCGACAAGGACGAGCGCGCCAAGGAGATCGAGAGCGCCGAGGAGGCGAAGCTCCTCAAGGACCAGAACGACGAGATCAAGATCCTCAAGGACTCGGCCTACAAGAAGGTCCGCAAGCTCCTCGGCGGCAAGGAGACCTCGGCGAAGCTCGTCGACGACAAGGGCAAGACGCTGCTCCAGAAGGGCGTGACGATCGACGACGCGATGCTCGACGAGGTCCCGGAGCGCTACTGGGGTGAGATCGCGGTCGGCGGCACGGTCGAGGACAAGGTCGAGCGGGTCATCAAGAACTTCAACGACCAGAAGGAGCTCGTCCGCCTCCTCTTCGGCGAGAAGATCAGCCGGCTCAAGAAGGGCGACGAGCTGCCGCCGGGCGTCATCAAGATGGTCAAGGTGTACGTGGCCATCAAGCGCAAGCTGGCGGTGGGCGACAAGATGGCCGGCCGCCACGGCAACAAGGGCGTGGTCTCGCGGATCCTCCCCCAGGAGGACATGCCGTACATGGCCGACGGCACGCCGGTGGACATCGTGCTCAACCCGCTCGGCGTCCCCTCGCGCATGAACGTCGGCCAGATCCTCGAGACGCACCTCGGTTGGGCGGCCCGCTCGCTCGGCAAGCAGATCGAGCGGATGATCCAGGAGAAGTACGGCCCGGCCGACCTGCGCAAGGAGATCAAGCGGATCTACGAGGCGAAGGAGGTGGGCGACTTCGTCGACGACCTCGCCGACAAGGAGGTCGGCAAGCTCGCCGAGAAGCTGACCCGCGGGGTCCACCTCGCGACGCCGGTCTTCGACGGCGCGCGCGAGGCGGAGATCAACCAGCTCCTCGAGACCGCGGGCCAGCCGATCAGCGGCCAGCAGATCCTCTTCGACGGCCGCACCGGCGAGCCGTTCGACCAGGACGTGACCGTGGGCGTGATGTACATGCTCAAGCTGCACCACCTCGTCGACGAGAAGATCCACGCCCGCAGCATCGGGCCGTACTCGCTCGTCACCCAGCAGCCGCTGGGCGGCAAGGCGCAGTTCGGCGGGCAGCGGCTCGGCGAAATGGAGGTCTGGGCGATGGAGGCGTATGGCGCCGCCTACAGCCTCCAGGAGTTCCTGACCGTCAAGAGCGACGACGTGGTGGGCCGCACCCGGATGTACGAGGCGATCGTCAAGGGCGACAACGTCCTCGAGAGCGGCTTGCCCGAGAGCTTCAACGTGCTCATCAAGGAGCTGCAGAGCCTGGCGCTCGACGTCGAACTCCTCGAGCAGCAGGTCAAGACCGAGAGCCCCGAGGTCGCAGGCCCCAAGAAGACCGGGACCCTGGACTGATGGTGCAGTTGATCAACCAGCGCGGTCGCCGAGAAGGGTGCAGACGCGAGGCGCGACCGAGCGAGGACCGGAACCGTACGACGTCGTACGGTGAGGACCGGAACGACCGAGCAACGAAGCGGATGCGTCCTTATCGGAGGCCGACGTGAAAGACATCTTCAACTTCTTTGAGAAGCCGAAGGACCCGCTGTCGTTCTCGGCGATCCGCATCTCGCTCGCCTCGCCGGACAAGATTCGGCAGTGGTCGCACGGCGAGGTCAAGAAGCCCGAGACGATCAACTACCGGACGTTCAAGCCCGAGCGCGACGGCCTCTTCTGCGCCAAGATCTTCGGGCCCGTCAAAGACTACGAGTGCAACTGCGGCAAGTACAAGCGGATGAAGCACCGCGGCGTGGTCTGCGAGAAGTGCGGCGTCGAGGTGATCCAGTCGAAGGTCCGCCGCGAGCGGCTCGGCCACATCACCCTCGCGACCCCGGTCGCGCACATCTGGTTCCTCAAGTCGCTGCCCTCGCGCATCGGCAACCTCCTCGACGTCACCCTCAAGGACCTCGAGAAGGTGCTCTACTGCGAGAGCTACATCGTCGTCGACCCGGGCAAGACCGACCTCAAGAAGGGCGAGCTGCTCTCCGAGGACCGCTACCACAAGGAGCTCGAGAAGCACGGCGACGAGGCGTTCGTCGCCGGCATGGGCGGCGAGGCGGTGCGCGACCTGCTCAGGCAGATCGACGTCGCGGCGCTCGCGGACGAGCTGCGCAAGGAGATGAAGGAGACCACCTCGGACGCGAAGCGCAAGAAGATCGCCAAGCGCCTCAAGGTCGCCGAGAGCTTCCGCGAGAGCGGCAACCGGCCCGACTGGATGATGCTCGAGGTGATCCCGGTCATCCCGCCCGACCTGCGCCCGCTGGTCCCCCTCGACGGCGGCCGCTTCGCGACGAGCGACCTGAACGACCTCTACCGCCGCGTCATCAACCGCAACAACCGGCTCAAGCGGCTCCAGGAGCTCAACGCGCCCGACATCATCATCCGCAACGAGAAGCGGATGCTCCAGGAGGCCGTCGACGCGCTGTTCGACAACGGCCGGCGCGGCAAGACGATCACCGGCCCCAACAAGCGGCCGCTCAAGTCGCTCTCCGACATGCTCAAGGGCAAGCAGGGCCGCTTCCGCCAGAACCTGCTCGGCAAGCGCGTCGACTACTCGGGCCGCTCGGTCATCGTCGTCGGCCCCGAGCTGAAGCTCCACCAGTGCGGCCTGCCGAAGATCATGGCGCTCGAGCTGTTCAAGCCGTTCATCTACCACGAGCTCGAGGCGCGCGGCTTCGTCACCACCATCAAGAGCGCGAAGAAGATGGTCGAGAAGGAGCGGCCCGAGGTCTGGGACATCCTCGACGACGTCATCCGCGAGCACCCCGTGCTCCTCAACCGCGCGCCCACCCTCCACCGGCTCGGCATCCAGGCGTTCGAGCCGGTGCTCATCGAGGGCAAGGCGATCCAGCTCCACCCGCTCGTCTGCTCGGCCTTCAACGCCGACTTCGACGGCGACCAGATGGCGGTCCACGTCCCGCTCTCGATCGAGGCGCAGATGGAGGCCCGCGTGCTCATGATGAGCACGAACAACATCCTCTCGCCCGCGCACGGCAAGCCGATCATCGTGCCGACGCAGGACATCGTCCTCGGCATCTACTACATGACCCGCGAGCGGGCGTTCGCGCGCGGCGAGGGCAAGATCTTCTCCTCTCCGGAGGAGGTCCGCGCGGCGTACGACCAGGGCGAGCTGGACCTTCAGGCCAAGATCACGGTCCGGATGAAGACCGACGCCTCGGACGCGGGTCCCCGGCGCGTGGAGACGACGACCGGCCGCGTGCTCCTGTGGGAAATCGTCCCGCGCGTCATCGGCTTCGACGCCATCAACAAGGTGATGGACAAGAAGCAGCTCGGGAACCTCATCGACATCTGCTACCGGCTCTGCGGCGAGAAGGAGACGGTGCTGCTCGCCGACCGGGTCCGCACCCTGGGCTACGGCAACGCCACCCGGGCGGGAATCTCCATCTCCATCAAGGACATGGCGATCCCGAAGAAGAAGAGCGAGTTCCTCGAGAAGGCCGAGAAGGAAGTCCGGGAGATCGAGAACCAGTACCTCGATGGCCTCATCACCGACGGCGAGCGGTACAACAAGGTGATCGACATCTGGGCGCAGGTGACGGAGGAGGTCGCCGCCGAGATGATGGGCGAAATCTCCAACGAGACAGTGCGCCGCGACGGCGCCAAGGGCCAGGAGGAACGCAAGCAGCCCTCCTTCAATCCGATCTACATCATGGCGGACTCGGGCGCCCGCGGTAGCGCGCAGCAGATCCGGCAGCTCGCGGGCATGCGCGGCCTGATGGCGAAGCCGTCGGGCGAGATCATCGAGACCCCGATCAAAGCCAACTTCCGCGAGGGCCTCACCGTCCTGGAGTACTTCACCTCGACCCACGGCGCCCGCAAGGGCCTCGCGGACACTGCGCTCAAGACGGCCAACTCCGGTTACCTGACCCGGCGGCTCGTCGACGTGGCGCAGGACGCGATCGTCACCGAGTTCGACTGCGGGACGCTCGACGGCATCGAGATCGGCTCCCTCGTCGAGGGCGGCGAGATCATCGAGGCCATGGGCGAGCGCATCCTGGGCCGGGTCGCACTCGAGGACGTCTGCGACCCGTTCACCCAGGAGGTCCTGGTCCACGCGAACGAGGAGATCGACGAGGCGCGGGTCAAGGTCATCGAGAACGCGGGCATCGACAAGGTGAAGATCCGGTCGGTGCTGACCTGCCAGGCCCGGCGCGGGATCTGCGTCGAGTGCTACGGACGCGACCTGGCGCGCGGGCGCAAGGTGCACATCGGCGAGGCCGTCGGCGTCATCGCGGCGCAGTCGATCGGCGAGCCGGGCACGCAGCTCACGATGCGGACCTTCCACATCGGAGGCACGGCGTCGCGGCGGGCGGAGCAGTCGACCCTCGAGAACCGCAACCCCGGCGTCATCAAGTTCCACGGCCTGAACACCGTCACCCGCAAGGACGGGTCGCTGGTCGTGATGAACCGCAACGGCGAGCTCGTGGTCGCGGACGAGACCGGCCGCGAGCGCGAGCGCTACTCGGTGATCTACGGCGCGAAGCTCATGGTGCACGACGGCCAGAAGGTCGAGGCCAGCACGCTGCTCGCCGAGTGGGACCCGTTCGCCATGCCGATGCTGACCGAGGTCGCCGGCGTCGTGAAGTTCGAGGACGTCGTCGAAGGCGTGACGATGAACGAGCAGCTCGACGAGGTGACCGGCCTCTCGCACAAGGTCATCACCGAGAGCAAGGACCCCGACGCGCGGCCGGGCATCTCGCTCGAGAACGAGAAGGGCGAGACGCTTCAGCTCACCGCGAGCGAGCAGCCGGCGCGCTACTACCTGCCGGTCGGCTCGAACATCCTGGTCGTGGACGGCGACTTCGTCGAGGCCGGCGAGGTCATCGCGAAGATCCCGCGCGAGACCACCAAGACCAAGGACATCACGGGCGGTCTGCCGCGCGTCGCCGAGCTGTTCGAGGCGCGCAAGCCCAAGGAGCACGCGCTCATCGCCGACATCGACGGCGTGGTGACCTTCGGCAAGGACACCAAGGGCAAGCGCAAGGTCGTGGTGACGCCGGAGGTCGACGGCAAGTCGCGGCCCGACATGGCGAAGGAGTACCTCATCGCCAAGGGCCGCCACATCTCCGTGCACCAGGGCGATCGGGTGAAGGCGGGCGAGGCGATGATGGACGGCGCCGCGAACCCGCACGACATCCTGCGCGTGCTCGGCCTCAAGGAGCTGGCGCGCTACCTCGTGGACGAGGTGCAGGAGGTCTACCGGCTCCAGGGCGTGAAGATCAACGACAAGCACATCGAGGTCATCGTGCGGCAGATGCTGCGCCGCATCCGGATCACCGAGGTGGGCGACACGAGCTTCCTCGCCGACGAGCAGGTCGAGAAGCGGCAGTTCGAGGACGAGAACGAGCGCGTGATCGCCGCCGGCGGGCGGCCGGCGGTGGGCGAGCCGCTGCTGCTCGGCATCACCAAGGCGTCGCTCTCGACCGAGAGCTTCATCTCGGCCAGCTCGTTCCAGGAGACGACCAAGGTGCTCACCGAGGCGGCGATCTCCGGCAAGGTCGACCACCTGCGCGGCCTGAAGGAGAACGTGATCATGGGCCGCCTCATCCCGGCCGGCACGGGCATCCCCGCCTACAAGCACCTCGACATCGAGGTCGAGACCCCCGTCGACACGGAAGAAGAGGTCGAGCAGGCCCTCGCCGAAACCGTCGCCTGATAGAGGGCGTGAACGAACTCCGTCGCCGTGCCGCCGATCTGGGCACATCGGCTTCATTGCGGTCAACTGCGGCACGTTCCAGTGAGCATGCCTCGTTGCCGCGCCCCACGGCTGGGCCCGCCTCGACGGCAGGCCTCGGTTCACACAACTCTGAATCGGCACCGAGCCCTCGCCTGCGAAGCGGGGAGGCAGCCGGTCTCGCCGGCGCGTTCAGCCTGGCCCAACGGACGGGCGCTCGCTTGATCGCGTGATCCGCCCGGGGTTACACCGGTGTCGTGCTTTTTCGTCCAGCCGGCTGTCTGCTCGCCGCCCTCGCGGGCTGCAACCTCGCCGTCACTTCCCCGGATGGGGGGCTGACGCCGCAGCAGTTCTTCGCCGGTGCGGTCGCGGAGGCGTGCGGACCATGCTTTCTCGCCCGGGACGTCCCGGAAGCCGTGACCGCTTGTCCCGCGGAGCTCGGCTCCGCGGTCTCTCCCGAGGAAGGTCGGATTCTTGCCGAAATCGACGCGGGGGTCGTCGTCTTCGACGGTGGGGCGGCGACCGCCTGTCTCGCCGCGGCCTTGGACGGCGGTCCGGCTTGCTTCGCACTCGGCATGGGCTATTCGTCCGAAACCGGCAGCTCCCCGGCTATCGTGGCCCGTGTCTTCGACGGGCCACCGTTCTGCCCCGGCGCCTTCTCGGGCCGCCTTTCGGCGGGCGCTGCGTGCGCGACCTCGATGGAATGCGCGAGCGGTCTCTGCACGAGTGACGTCGTGCCGGGCGCGAATTGCAGCGGGACGTGTATCGATATGCCCGGTCTCGGCGAGTCCTGCGAACTGTCGACCGGGATCAAGCCATTTAGGCTCCCGTGCGCGACCGGCGCCGTTTGCACCCCTGCCGGCAGCTGTGGTCCAGTCCCGGGGCGCGGCGATGCCTGCTCCAACGATGCCGAATGTGCGGATGGGCTCGTATGTCTGGCTACCACGATGACCTGCGGGGACCTCACCGGAGCCGGAGATCGCTGCTCCGTCAACGGCGCCTGCGCGCCGGGACTCTACTGCGACCCGAGTGACGGCGGACCGCCGAGCTGCGAGCCGACGTTGCCGCGCGGCGCCCCTTGCGGCAGCAACGGATGCACGGCGCCCGACGTCTGTCGGGGCGGCCCGACGTTCGCCGACGGCGGCGTCGCGACGTTCTGCGCACCGTTGTCCAGCGTCGGCGAACCCTGCGGTACGTACTTCGATTGCGCTGCCGGCTTGGACTGCCTCGACGGCGGATGCGTCCTCCCGCCCTCGAGCGGTCCCTGCGTTCCGCAGCAGCGCCACTCCTACAACCTCTCTTGTGCCATCGGCTTCACCTGCGGTGCAGACGGGGACTGTCACCCCGCGCCTGCTCCGTCGATCTGCCCGTGATCGTTCTCACCACCGTGGACGACGCTCCGTTGGTGTGACGCGCCCGCGTCGCGCGCACGGAGCCCTCGAGCTGGCGGAGCGCCAAGCAGGTGGATACCTTCCCTCGCGATGCGGGTGGAACTGCGGCGGAGCGAGGCGGGGGCCGAGCAGACGGTCGCGGTGGCGGAGCTCGCGCCGACCGTCCGGGATCTGCGACGGCTGTGCGCCGAGCATGGTCTCGTCCTGGCACACGTGCGGTTCGAGGGCGGGGGACTCTGCGTCGTGGCGATGCCACGGGTCGATTCGGAGTCGGCGCCGGAGCCCCCTCCGGCGGCCTGAGACACCGCCGCGGTACTGCTGGTCGCAGCGGTGTCGCGGCACGAACGACGGGTGGCACACCCGGAAGGCCCATCCGGCGGATCGCATCCTGCGAACGTGCCAGCGCAAGCGGTGCTGGCAGGGAGACAGCTTGCTCTGGCGCGAATCGGCCTTGCGATGGCATCGATGTTTGCTGCGGTGGCACGATCGATGGCGACGAACGTGTCATTCGAAGATGCGAGTGCGACATTTGAACCTGGCGTGGCACAGATCGAGGCGCTGGATATGCCAATATCTGCTGCATTTGTGCAACGGATGCTCTCTGTGGCGCATTCGTAGCTTCGGGTGGCACACATGGAAGCGGCGTCTGCGCGCATTGAACTTGCGATGGCGCGTGGTAAGCTCGTCCTGACACGAGTGCAGCCTCTGGGAGTGACAGTTCAGGCGAGGGGTGTGCCAAACGAGGTGACAGGAGGTCGGGCGGATGGGTGACAAGGCCGACATCGTCAACGAAGTGCGCCGGGAGCTCGGGCTGCACATCAACCGCGAGCTCGCCGAGTTCCTCGGCATCTCGCTGCGAACCGTCCAGCGCTACATCTACGACGGGGGCGTCTCGTCGCCGCGCGATTGCGAGAAGCTCATCGCGGCGGTGTACCCGAAGAACGAAACGCTCGCGTCGCGACTCGCCGCGACGATCGGAACGGACCTCGTGAAGCTCGGCCTGAAGCCGCCCACGCCGCCGCCCGCGCCGGTCGCGCAAGCGCCGCGGCAGTCGCTGCTCGCCCCGGAGCCTCCGCGGCTGCCCCCGGCGACCGACGCGCACGCCGACGCGGTCGTCTGCGCGGTCGCGGACCTGCTCGAGCAGCCGCCGGCGGCGGTGCGTCACATCGTCGCGGCCGCCTTCGGCCGCGCGCTCGAGCTCGGGGTCGATCAGGAGGGCCTCGCGCGGCTGCTCGCGGCCGGCCGTCCCGCCCCGCCCGGGAAGTCGTGAGCCGCCGGCCGGAGCGGACCGCACGACCTCGTTGTCCGCGGGGCGCCGCTGCGCTATGTCGGCCAACATGAACGACGACCTGCGCCTCCACATCCGCGACGTGCCGGGCTTTCCGAAGCCCGGGATCCTCTTTCGCGACCTGACGCCGCTGCTCGAGCGGCCGGAGGTTTTCAAGCAGGCGATCGACCGGCTCAAGGCGCTGCACGCGGGGGATGGGATCCAGAAGATCGCGGCAATCGAGTCGCGCGGCTTCCTCTTCGGGGCGCCGCTCGCCTACGCGCTCGGGGTCGGGGTGTGCCTGTTGCGCAAGCCGGGCAAGCTGCCGCGCAAGTCGGCGCGCGAGAGCTACGCGCTCGAGTACGGGCAGGACTCGCTCGAGCTGCACGAGGACGCCCTCGCGCCCGGCGAGAACGTCCTCGTCGTCGACGACCTGCTCGCGACGGGAGGCACGGCCGCGGCGGCGGGACGGCTCGTCCAGAAGCTCGGAGCAAGGCTCGCGGGCTACAGCTTCGTGGTCGAGCTGTCCGACCTCGGCGGCCGCGCCAAGCTGAACCACGACCGCGTCCACGCGCTGGTGCGGTACTGAGGAAGGCTTCGTGATCGCCGCCCTGGCCGCGCTGGCGATTGCCGCGCCGGCGGCCTCCGCCGGCCTTTCCGTCGCTCCGCTCGCGCTCCCGGGCGGAGGGCCCGGCATCGGCTTCGACGACATGCGCTACGTCGCACCCTATGGCGCGCTCCTCGTCGGGGCCGGCCGGAGCGGGCGGGTCGACCTCGTCTATCCCGACACCGGCCTCGTCCGCTCCGCGGGTGGCTTCAGCGCGGCGACGACGTATGGAGGAGGGCACGACTTCGGCGCAACGTCGGCCGACCGCTGCGGCGACGCGATCTTCGTGACCGACCGGACGTCGCGGCGGCTCGCGACGATCGACGCGCGGACGCTCGCCACGGTCGGCTCGATCGGCCTTTCGGCCGAACCGGACTACGTGCGTTGCCTCGGACCGGGCGGCGAGGTCTGGGTGACCGAGCCCGACGCGTCGCAGATCGAGGTCTTTCGACCCCCGCAACGTGTCGCGGTGATCGGCGTCCCGGGCGGTCCCGAGTCGCTGGTCGTGGACCCCGCCCGGAACCACGCCTACGCGAACCTCTGGTCGGGAACGACCCTCGCGATCGATCTTTCGAGGCGGACGGTCGTCGCCCGGTGGCCGAACGGCTGCCGCGGCTCGCGCGGGCTGGCGCTCGACCCCGGGAGGGGGCTGCTCTTCGTGGCCTGCGCGGAGGGGCGGGCGGCGGCGCTCGACGTCGGTACCGGAAGGGTCGTCTCGGTGGTCGACGCGGGGAGGGGGCTCGACATCATCGATGTCGCGCCCGCGCTCGGCCACCTCTACCTCCCGGGCGGCAAGAGCGAGACGCTCGAGGTCGCGGGTTACGACGCGTCGGGCCACCTTCGCCCGCTCGGTTCCCTGCCCACCGCGCGCGGCGCCCATTGCGTCGCCGCCGACGGTGCTCGCAACGCGTGGGTTTGCGATCCGTGGGGCGGCCGCCTGCTCCGCGTCCGCGACGCGCTGCCATCGAGCGGCCCCTGAACGGGGCGCGGGACTCCCGGCGCGTCGTCGATCGGTGCCGCGCGGCCGCACTGTTTGCATTTCGCGGCGGGCTGCGCTAGCGTGCGCCGCTTCCAAGCGGGCGATCGTTCGAACTGCCCGCCCATCGGACCTCCACTGGGTGACATTTCCCGGTGCGTCCGCAACGCAGGACCGAAGGAGATCACCATGCTGGGAATCCTGGGCAAGAAGGTCGGAATGACGCGGCTGTTCGACGAGGACGGCACGTCGGTGCCGGTCACGGTCGTCGAGGCGGGGCCGTGCTTCGTCTTGCAGAAGCGGACCCCCGAGAAGGAAGGCTACGCGGCGCTGCGCGTCGGCTTCGGCCAGATCGGCCACAAGTCGACGAGCGAGGCGGCCCGCAAGAAGCGGCTCGGCAAGCCGCTCGCGACCTTCTTCGAGAAGTCCGGCGTCGCCCCGCAGCGCTGGATCCGGGAGTTCCGGGTCGCGCCCGAGGAACTCGCCAAGTTCGAGGTCGGCCAGCCCATCAAGGCCGACATCTTCCAGAAGGGCGCGGTGGTCGACGTCTCGGGCATCACGAAGGGACGCGGCTTCTCGGGCGTGGTCAAGCGCTACAAGATGGCCGGCCACGTTCAGACGCACGGCACCCACGAGTTCCGCCGCCACCCGGGCGCGGTCGGACAGCGCAAGACGCCGGGCAAGGTGTGGAAGAACAAGCGGATGCCGGGCCACCACGGCGTGGACCGCGTCACCATCCAGAACCTCCGGGTGATGGACGTGGCGCCGGAGAAGAACCTCCTGCTGCTCAAGGGCGCCGTGCCCGGCGCCAACGGCGGGCTGCTCATCGTCCGCCCCGCGGCGAAGGGCCCCCGGTCCTAGCCGGACGTGCCGCGATCGTTGAAACGTCGCGGAGGGGTGTGGTAAAAAGCCCCGCTTTCTCGCGCACCTAGCCTACACGGACCTACATCCGGAGGAGTCGGACGTGATCAGAAAGGCAGCGCTGGGCCTCACCGCGATCCTCCTGGCCGTGGGAGCTGTGGCGGAGGGCGCGGAGCCCGAGCAGGTGGTGGTCCGCAACCGGCTCTACACGGACCAGAGCGACTTCGAGCTCGGGTTCATCGCCGGGCTTTCGATCAACAACTCGCTCACGTCGATGACCAACCTCCAGCTCGACGTCACCTACCACCTCACCGAGGCATGGGCGCTCGACCTTCTCGCCGGCTATGCCCTCGGCGGGCCGACGGACCTCCTCTGTCAGGCGCAGAACCCGTCGTCGGGCAGCAACTGCCCGGGCAAGTCCCCGAGCATCTTCCACGGGGCGCTCGGCAGTCCGGCCGTCAAGAACGACCTGCCTAACCTCTGGGTCCTGTCGGGGCCGAACGTGCAGGCCGGGATCCGGTGGGAGCCCGTGTACGGGAAGCTCTCGCTCCTCACCGAACTGCCCGTCCACTTCAAGTGGTTCTTCGCGATCGACGGCGGGGCGGCGCAATTCGCGCGGACGTCGGTCGACATGTGCGCGAGCTACAACACGCAGTCGAACGACTGCAACTTCAACCAGGGCAACGGATACTACGACACGCTCTTCCAGCAGCAGTGGAGCTGGCTCGGGAGCGCGGCCACCGGCCTGCGCTTCATCTTCCTCGGGCGCGGATCGATCGATCTCGCGATCCGCGACTATGTCTGGGCCGACTCGTATCCGACGGGTTTCACCGGCGCGCAGTTCACCAAGAGCAACCCGCTGCAAGGGGTGACGATCACGACCGGTATCACGAATTCGCTCTTCGCCGACCTCGGCGCGACCTGGACGTTCTAGGTGCCGGCACCCGCCTCCAGGATGTCGGCATCGAAAGGAGTACGTACCGTGGGACTGAACCGGCCCGTTTGGCTCCGCATCGCGCTCCCGCTCGCGTGCGTCGCCGTGCTCGCGTCGAGCGTGGCGCGCGCGCAGGACGACGAAGACGAAGACGAGGGACCCGCCGCTCCCGCACCGGCGGCCCCGGCCTCGCCGTCCCCCGCGGCGCGCGCCCCGGTCACCCCGCCGCCCGCGAAGGCGGAGGAGGAAGCGGCTCCGCCGCGGGCGGTCGTGGCGCCGCAAGAAGCGCCTCCGCAGGCGGTCGGTGATCAGGGCTACATGCAGGGCTATGCGCAGTCGACGAGCCCCAACGAACGAATCCACACGGTGCAGCAGAAGAGCTACACCGCGGCGGGCAAGCTCGAGACGACGGTCTATCCGCTCGCCCTCCAGATCAACTCCAAGTTCGTCAACACCGACGGGTTCGGCGTGGCGGTCTCGTACGCCCTCCAGGAGAACATGGACCTGCAAGTCCTGGGCTTCTACAACTACGTCTCCGGGACGACGCCGTTCACGCAG
Source organism: Pseudomonadota bacterium (assembly GCA_027451705.1). Taxonomy (GTDB): domain Bacteria; phylum Myxococcota; class Myxococcia; order Myxococcales; family JAKAPL01; genus JAKAPL01. The sequence goes on along the minus strand of DAIDIT010000005.1, from coordinate 20,460 downwards.
AACCTCCTCGACGTCCACGCGCGGCCCGAGGCCCCGGACACGCTCTCGCTCACCTACGGCGGGATCGCGGCGTTCGAGGTCGCGCCCGTCTACGGCAAGTTCGCCTTCTACGACAAGTCGCTCGTGCAGTTCCGCTTCGTGCTGAACGCGGGCGCGGGAATCGGGGGGACACAGGTTCAGCTCACCCCGGGGGCGAGCGCGACGGACAGCACGGCGGTGGCGCAGTACGGCAACACCGGCACCCGCTTCCTGGGAAACCTCGGGGCGGGTTTCCGCCTCCTGATCGGCACGTCGTTCGCGCTGCGCTTCGAGGTTCGCGACCTCATCTTCGCGGGCAGCGTGAACCAGATCAACGGCTGCAACCTCTCGGACGTGACCGCCCTGATCAACAACGCGCAGCCCGGATCGTCGGGCTGCAGCGCCAACTCGTTCAACCCGCAGGCGAAGATCTCGGAGACCGTGGCCCAGAACCTCCTCGGGGACGGAAGCTCCGACGTCGTCAACAACATCATGTTCTTCGCCGGCGCGAGCCTCCTCTTCTAGGGGTCGTCGATGCTCAGATCCGACTGCAAGCAGAATTGGTCCCGGAGGGGGCTTTTCACGTTCGTCGCGGCCGTCGCCTGCGTGGCGGCCGCCAGCCCGGCGGTCGCCCAGGAGGAAGAGCTGTCGCCGGGCATCAGCGCGTACAACAACGGGAACTTCGGCGAGGCCGCGAGCGACTTCTACCAGGTCGATCAGAACAGCTCGGACGCGCTCAACCGGCAGAAGGCGGAGTACTACCTCGCCCACTCGTTCTACAAGCTGAAGCTCTACCAGGCGGCCTTCCAGTACTACGGCCTGATCGTCAAGCAGGGGGCGCGCCACCGCTACTACTTCAAGGCGATCGGCGGGCTCATCAACGTCGCCGAGAAGCTGCACGACGAGACGATCATCCCGTCGGTCCTGAACCGGGCGTACGGTTCGGACTTCGCGCGGCTGCCGGACAAGACGCTGAGCAAGGTCAACTTCCTGGTCGGGCTCGTCGACTACCACAAGGACAACTTCGACGAGGCGCACGACTTCCTCTCGGCGGTGCCGCGCAAGAGCAGCTACTACGCCCGCGCCCGTTACCTCTACGGCATCTCGCTCGAGAAGCAGAACCCGAAGGCGGCCATCAAGCTGTTCAAGGAGGTGATGGACCTCCCCGGGGAGAAGTACTTCGACTACGACAACGTGCGGGAGCTCACCCGCCTCGCGCTCGCGCGGACGTACTACGGCATGGGCCAGTACGATCAGGCCGTCGACTGGTACCTGTCGGTGCCGCGCTTCTCGAACTACTGGGACCAGGCGCTCTTCGAGAACGGTTGGGCCGAGTTCATGGACGGGCACGCCGGGAGGGCGCTCGGGACCCTCGAGGCGCTCCACGCCCCGCAGTTCGAGGGCGCCTTCGCCCCCGAGTCCTGGATCCTCAAGTCGACGATCTACTTCTTCAACTGCCTGTATCCGGAGGCCAAGGGCGCCATCAACGGCTTCCGCCGCATCTACCTGCCGATGAACGACAAGATCAAGGCGGTGCTCTCGCAGGAGCACGACTTCGACTACTACGCGAAGCTCATCTCCCAGCCGCAGGGCGAGCTGCCGCTCGCGGTCGTCAACTACCTGCTCGGCAACCAGCGCATCCTCGGCTTCAAGTTCTACCTCGAGGAGCTCGAGCGCGAGAAGGCGAAGGTCGAGGGAATGTCGGGCTGGCGCGACAACGGCCTCGCCGCCGAGGTCCAGCAGCTCATCGACACCCAGGAACAGACCGTCGAGAAGCTGACCGGCAAGTTCGCGGAAGGGCGCCTCAAGTACGCCTCGAAGGTCATCGAGGGCTTCGACAGCCAGGCCGAGATCATCCTCTTCGAGACGCTCAAGGCGGAGAAGGAGCTGATCGAGCGAGGGGTCGACGCGAAGGCGAAGCTCGACAGCCAGGAGCTCTACCGCGCCAAGGTGCCCGACCCGAGGTGGGACTACTGGGCCTTCGAGGGCGAGTTCTGGATCGACGAGATGGGCTACTACGAATACACGCTGAAGAACGGCTGCGCGCTGCGGCAGGAGGCCACCGCTCAATGAGGACGTCGCTCTCTTCCGCGCTGCGCGGCATCGCGCTGGCGCTGGGGCTGCTCGGGGCGGCGGCGCTCGTCGCCGGGACGGTCGCGGCTCCCACCGCGCTCGCTCGAAAGAAGAAAAAGAAGAAGAAGCCGGTGTCGCGCCGATCGGCGGGAGGGGAGGCCTCGACCTCGGCCTCGGCAGGCAGCAGCATCCTCAGCCGGAAGTCCGCGGTGAAGGAGAAGAAGGTCCGGGTGGGGCCGGCGAAGTTCAAGTCGAAGCTCACCGCGGCGGAACGCGACGCGAAGGCGGACGAGAAGCGGACGGAGGAGATCGAGGAGCTCAAGAAGATCATCCCGTAGATCCAGGACGGCCCGCAGAAGGCGGACCTCCTCTTCCAGCTCGCCGAGCTCTGGTGGGAGAAGAGCAAGTTCGTCTACTTCACCGAGATGGACGCCTGGGAGAAGGCCGAGCAGGCGTACGAGGACAAGGTGAACCAGGGGGCGAAGGGGCTGGTCGAGCCGAAGGTCAACAGCCGCGAGTCCGACCTCTACCGCCAGCAGTCGATCGAGCTTTACGAGAAGATCCTCGACGGCTACCAGGATTACGGCCGCAAGGACGAGGTGCTCTTCAACCTGGCGTACAACCTCGCCGACTCGGGGAAGAAGGACGCGGCCATCGACCGCTACAAGCAGCTCATCCGGGAGTACCCGGACAGCAAGTTCGTGCCCGACACCTACGTCCAGCTGGGCGAAGTCTTCTTCAACGGCAACGAGCTGGCGAAGGCGCGGACCGCGTACGGCAAGGCGCTCCAGAAGGCCGAGGAGCAGCACCTGCCGGGCATCTACGCCTTCTCGCTCTACAAGCTCGCCTGGTGCGACTTCAACGCGGGCGACTTCGACGGGGCCCTCGACAAGTTCAAGAAGGTGGTCGCCTACCAGGAGCAGGCGATCGCCGGCGGCCCGCGCGGCCAGCGCAAGGGGAAGATCCAGCTCAAGAACGAGGCGCTCAACGACATGATCCTCACCTGGTCGCGCCTCAACGCGGTCGACCAGGCGCACGACTACTACGCGCAGCACTGCTCGGCCCGGAAGACCCACCACCTGATGGCGCGCCTCGCCAACGTCTACTTCGACGCCGGCAACTGGGACCCGGCCATCAAGTCCTACCGGATGATCATCCAGGAGGACCCGAACGATCCGAACGATCCCGCCTACCAGGCGAACATCGTCAAGGCGTACGACGGGCAGCGGATGCGCGACAAGGTTCGCGTCGAGCTGAAGACCCTCGTCGACGTCTACAAGCCGGGCAGCGACTGGGCCCAGGCCAACTCGCGCAACAAGGCCGCGCTCGCGAGCGCCTACGACCTGACCGAAGGCTCGATGCGCGAGCTGGTCACCGATTACCACTCCGAGGCGCAGAAGACCAAGAGCGTCGCCACCTACCGCCTCGCGCGCGACATCTACAAGGAGTACCTCGACAACTTCCCCAACTCCGACCAGGCCTACAACCTCCGCTTCTACTACGCGGAGATCCTCTTCGCCCTCCAGGAGTGGGCGAAGGCGGCCGAGCAGTACGCGCTGGTCGTGCAGAAGGATCCCAAGGGCATCAACAGCAAGGACGCGTCCTACGACGAGTTGCTCTGCTACGAGAAGCTCGTGGCCATCAGCAAGGGAACGCTCCAGCAGCGCGAGCTGGCGGACAACGAGAAGATCGACGAGGGCGCCAAGAAGGGGCAGATCACCCGCGTCAAGCAGTTCAAGTCGGAGTCTGCGGCGAGCCACGGAGAGGAGCCGATCCCGAAGTGGGAGCAGAAGATGGCCGACGCCTGCGACCGCTACGTGAAGCTCTACCCGGGGTCGAGTGACGAGGCCATCGTCCGCTACAAGGCCGCGTTCATCTACTACGACCACTACCACTTCGTGGAGGCCGGCAAGCGGCTCGGCGAGGTCATCACCAAGTGGCCGACCAACGAGCTCGCGGCGAAGGCGGCCGACATGATCATCGACGCCCTGGTCGAGCAGAAGCAGGTCCGGGCCGTCAACGAGCTGGCCTGGAAGTTCTACGGGAACCACCTGCTCGCCAAGCCCGGGTCGAAGTTCGCGAACCACTTGATGGACATCATCCAGCGCACCCAGTACCAGCTCGCCTTCGAGTCCTTCCAGAAGAAGGACTACGAGACGTCGGGCAAGATGTTCCTCCAGTTCGTCAAGGCGTTCCCCCACAGCGACCTGGCGCCGCAGGCGCTCCTGTCGGCGGTCTACGGCTTCGAGCAGGCGAACAAGCTCGACGAGGCCATCCCGCACGCGCAGCAGATCCTGCGCGAGTACCCGAAGAGCCCGCTCTGCGAGAAGGCGCTGGAGGGGCTCGGCCACGACTTCGAGAAGACCGCCGACTTCGACCAGGCGGCCGACACCTACGAGAAGTTCGCCGACAAGTACCCGAAGAATCCGAAGGCGCCGGACGATCTCTTCAACGCGGCGCTCTGGAACGAGGGCCTCGGGCACTTCGCCAAGGCCACTTCGCTGTACGCCAAGTACATGAAGGTCTACAAGGATCGGAAGGAGATCCCCATCCCCGAGATCCAGTTCACGCTCGGCCTGATCGCCGAGAAGGAGAAGGACTGGAAGGCCGCGGCGAAGGCGTTCGATCTGTACGCGAAGCAGTACGGCCACGTCGTCGGCGGAGGGCGGGTCTTCTACGCCAAGTACAAGGAGATGGAGGCGCTGCGGAAGGCGGGCGAGGACAAGCCGGCGCAGAAGCTCGGCGAAGAGCTGCTGAAGGCGTACGGCTCGCTCGGCGAGAGCGACCGCAAGGACCCCGACAACCTGCGCGCCTACGCGCAGCTTCGATTCCACGAGCTCGACGCGCAGTGGGCCAAGTACAGCGCCGTCAAGCTCAACAGCACGAACCAGAAGACGCTGAAGACGGAGCTGAACGAGAAGCTGAAGCTGCTGCCCGAGGTCCAGAAGGTCTACACCCAGGTCCTCGCGCTCGGAGACGGTGACTGGGGCATCGCGGCGCTCACCCGGATCGGCTTTGCCTACCTCGACTACAGCAAGAACCTGACCGACTCTCCCGATCCGAAGGGCCTGAGCCCCGACCTGCTGGACCAGTACCGGGCGATCCTGGAGAACAAGGCGATGCCGGCCGAGGACAAGGGCATCGACTTCATCGAGACCGCCTTGAAGAAGAGTTCGGAGCTCGAGGTCTACAACGACTGGGTCCTCAAGGCGGAGGATCAGGAGAACCAGTTCCGGCCCGGCGCCTACGGACCGATCCACACGCTTCCGTACGAGGGCAGCGAGTTCTTCGCGACGGCCCCGCTCCAGACGTCGGCGGGCGCGCCGTCCAAGGCCGCGCCGGCCGATTCCGACGGCGCGGGCAGCGGGCTCTAGAGAGGAAAAGGTGCGACCCATGAACGGAACGAAGAGGATCCTCGGGGCGCTGCTGCTCCTCTCGGCGGCGTGCGGAGGCGGCAAGGAGGCGGTCAAGCCGCAGCCGGTGGTACAGGAGATCGCGCCGCCGCCGGAGCCGAGCTCGAGCGACTGGTTCCAGAAGGGAGTCCAGGCGGCGCAGGCCAACGACGACGCGGCGGCCAAGGAGGACTTCCAGAAGGCGCTCGCGAAGGACGGCAAGCTCGCCGCCGCCCACTTCGATCTGGGGATTTTGGCCGAGAAGGGCGGCGATCTCTCCGGTGCGGAGACGGAGTACCGCGCGGCGCTGGACGGGGATCCCGACGACATCCCGGCGGTGTTGAACCTCGGCCACGTCTACCGGCTGCTGGGACAGCACCAGAAGGCGATCACCCTCTTCAACCAGGCGCTTTCGCGGCACCCCTACGACGTCCGGCTGCTGAACAACCTGGTCGTCGTCTATCGGCTCGCAAAGGAGTACGGCAAGGCCATCCAGATCGTCCACCGGCTCCTCGCCCGCGCGCCGGACGACCCCGACGCGTACAAGAACCTGGCGCTGGTCTACTCCGACATGGGCAACTACCGGATGGCCGAGGCGATCAGCGCCAACGCGAAGAAGCTCGACGCGAAGGACCCCGGCGTCTACAACAACCTGGGCCTCGTCGATCTGAAGCTCGACAAGCGGCCGGCCGCACTCGCCGAGTTCCAGAAGGCGATCCAGCTCGATCCGTCGTTTGCGCCGGGCCACGCGAACATCGCGGCGATGGCGCTGTCCTTCCGCGACTACCGGACGGCGGAGCGCGAGTATGCCAAGGCGAGCCAGCTCTCGCCCAACCGCTGGGAGTGGCACCTCGGAACGGCGTGGGCGCTCGAGGGGGAGAAGAAGGCCAAGGAGGCGTCGGCGGAATTCGCCCGCGTGCTCGCGATCGTGGCCGACCAGCCGGATGCGGTCTTCGGTCTGGCGTCGGCCGCCAAGGACTTGAAGCAGTTCGACAAGGCGGAGACGTACCTCCGGCGCTACCTCGGGCTCTCGGGCGAGCTCGCGCGGCGCGACGACGCGGAAAAGATGCTCCAGTCCGTGGAGCACACGCTGAAGAGCATGGCGCCCGCGCCGACCACCGCTCCGAAGCCGGCCGCGGTGAATCCGCCCGCGAAGTCGGCAGCCAAGAACGCGGCGCCGGGGGACGAGGACGAAGACCAGACGCCGGCACCCGCGCCCAAGTCGGCCGGCGTCACCGTTGCCAAGGCGAGTCCCGCGGCGCCTGCGCCCGTCAAGCCGGCGGCGGCTGCGTCCAAGCCCGACCCGAAGGTGCCGGCCGCCAAACCCGCTGCCGCGCCCGACGCGAAAGCCTCGCCGGCGGACGACGACGAGTGAGCCCGTCTTCACAGAACGGCCGTTTTCGGCTATCATGCGCCGTCTTTCTCTTGGGACCCGCGGGTCCCCGGGAGGCAACATGAAGGTCGCGACGATGCGGTGGTCCAGGTTCGCTCCGAGGTCCCTGGCGCTGATCTTGGCGGCCTTCGCGGCCGCCATCGCGGTCGGCGCGCCTCCCGCGGTCGCGCAGGACGACGACAAGGTCGTCCACGAGTCCGACAAGACCGTCTACAAGAAGAAGACGGTCATCGACTTCAACGACGTGACCCTCGAAGGCGATCTGACCAAGCCCGAGGGGTCGTACATCCTGAACCGTCGCCAGACCAAGTTCGGCTCGCTCATCAAGCTGCGGGACAACTTCAACCCCGAGTTGCAGAAGTCCGTCGACAACCTTTGAGAGGACGGAGCGGGCCATGGCAACCCTTCCCAAGATCCAGCTCAAGATCACCGGCCCGGACGGCCTGACGCGCGAGGAGATCCTCACCCAGGAGAGCGCGATCATCGGCAGCGGACCGTCGGCGACGATACGGCTCGCCGATCCCAAGGTGTCGGCCGCCCACTTCATGCTGAAGGTGGGCAAGGGCGGCGACGTCACGCTGCTCGATCTCGGCAGCGAGGCCGGCACCCGACTGCGGGGCGAGACCATCAAGCAGCCGACGCAGCTCGCGACGGGCGATCAGATCCAGGTCGGCTCGACGAAGCTCAAGGTCGTCTTCGGCGACGCGGAATCGACGGATGTCGTGGCGATGCGGGAGGTCGCGGAGTCGACAGACGAAGAGCGGACGCTCACCGACGTCGACCGCTCGCCCGAGCGTGGTGACAGCACCGTGCGTGCGCGGGCGCTCGACTCGCGGCCCTCTCCGGCCGCAAAGCCCGCGAAGAAGCGGCAGGCGGAAGGGGCGCTCTCGAGCTTCCAGGGCGCCACGCTGGCGCTCGGGGAGAACGGCCACCGGTTGCTGAACGAGGAGTTCTCGGAGGAAGAGGCGCCGACCGAGGGCGAGAAGCGACTGGAGGTCGCGCTGCTCTGGGGCGACACGCTCATCGAGGTTCGCACGTTCGCGCCCGGGCAAGCGGTGAAGCTCGGGCCGGGCAAGGAGAACGACTTCCAGCTGTACTCGGAGGGATTGGCCGACGGCTTCGAGCTCGTCTCGGCCGGCGGCGAGACCGCGATCCACCCGCCACCGGGCGCCAAGATCCTGGTCCGGCGCGACGGCAAGGACACCGCCGCGACGGGCGACGTGCGGCTCGGCCTCGCGGATAGGTGCGTGCTGACGCTCGACGGCACGCATCTGGTCTTCCGCTGGATTCGCCCCGCCAAGCAGTTCAAGACCGGCTTCTTCGACTCGGTCGACTTCTATTTCACGAAGGTGCTGTCCGTCGCCTTCATGGTCCACCTGGTGCTGTTGATCGGGTTCTGGATCACGCCGCTCAACAACGAGACGCTCTCGGAGGATCTCTTCAAGAATCCGAGCGCGTTCGCCAAGCTCATCATCCAGCCGCCCCCGAAGGAGAAGAAGCACAAGTTCGAGGATCTCTCCGGCGTGAAGGAGGGCGCCAAGGCGAAGGGCAAAGAGGGCAAGTTCGGGAAGAAGGAGGCCAAGAAGGACCAGGCGGCCCCCTCCAAGAAGGGTTCGCCCATCGTCAACGCCCACAAGCGCGAGGAAGACCGGACGAAGATCATGAAGGCCGGACTGCTCGGCGCCCTCGGCGGCGCGGACGGCGCAGCGTCCAACATCTTCGGACCGGGCGGCCTCGGGACCGGCATCAACAACGCGCTCGGCGGCCTGAAGGGCGGGGCGGGAATGGGCGACGCCCACGGCGTCGGCGGCCTCGGCAGCCGCGGCACGGGGCCGGGGGGCGGAGGTACCGCACTCGGGCTCGGCGGACTCGGCAACAAGGGCACGGGTCACGGCGCCGGTGGTAACGGCCTCCTCGACCTCGGTGGCCACGGCAAGGGTACGACCAGGATCGTCCCGGGCCGCACCATCGTCCAGGGCTCGCTCTCCAAGGAGATCATCGGCAAGATCATCCGGAGGCACTGGAACGAGATCAAGTACTGCTACGAGACGGAGCTGAACAAGAACCCGAACCTGTATGGCAAGGTCGCGGTCGCGTTCACGATCGACGGGACGGGAGCGGTCTCGGACGCCAATGTGAGCGAAACCACGATGAACAACTCGAACGTCGAGAACTGCATGACGTCGCACATCCGGCGTTGGCGTTTCCCGGAGCCCAAGGGCGGCGGTCAGGTGTTCGTGACATACCCGTGGGTCTTCAAGGCCGCGGGCGACGACGAGTGATTGGGTGACCGGAAAGGGCCGAATGCGCATCTCGAGACTCGCGACGGGAGTCGTCCCGTTCCTGCTGGCGCTCCCCATCTCTGCGCCGGCACAAGCCGAAAACCAGATCGATCTGTCGTCGATCTCCTCGACCGGCACTCCCGAGCCGGTTCGGACCGGCTTCTACATGGAGACGTCGCTGGGCGCTTTCATGACCCTGGGCGGCGGCGACAGCTACTCGAACATGGAGGCGTTTCTCGCGCTCGGGGCCGGGTACGACATTCTCGACGTGGCACTCGGGACGCTTTCTGCCGGGCTTCAGTTCCAACTCGCGCCCAGCGCGGGCGACTGCTACATCACGGACTCCGGCGGGAACGACCTCTGCTCCGGCGCCAAGGCGCAAGGGTCGAGCACCTTCACGATGGCCGCGGTGGACGCGGTGGTCAGCTTTCGGTTTCGCCTCGTCGACCGCCTCTACATCCCCGCCCGGCTGTTCGGTGGAATGGCGGACTTCACGCCGCTGCCCCGCTGCGATCTGGTCTCGGGCGCTTGCGGCAACAGCAGCATCGGTGACGTCTGGGAGCCGACCATGGGGGCGGCCACGGGTATCGAGTGGGCCACGCGGTTCGACCATTTCACGGTCGGGCTGGAGCTTTCCGGACGGTTCGTGCCGGCGCTGGCGATGACGGCGCTGGCCATCTACCCACGGATCAAATACACGTTCTGATCCATTCGGTTCGGCCCGGTTGACTGTGGAGCGGGGTTCCGCTAAATGTCCCGCCCCTGTCCCGCGCGTGCGGGCCTCGAGGAGTGACATGGCGGTGAAACTGAGGTTGTCCCGGGCCGGAGTGAAGAAGGGCCCCTTCTACCACGTCGTCGTCGCGGACGAGCGGATGCCTCGCGACGGCCGCTTTATCGAGCAGGTCGGGACATTCGACCCGGGCACGACTCCACCCGCGATCCAACTCGACCGCGCGCGCGTCGAGCACTGGACTTCGAAGGGTGCGCAGCCGAGCAAGGCGGTCAAGAACCTCCTTCGCCAGCAGGCCCAAGCCGCGAAGTAGCCTTCGGACGGGACTGCTGGCGGTGAAAGAGTTGGTCGAGTTCCTGGTCCGCGCGCTCGTGGACGACCAGCAGGCGGTGTCGATCCGAGAAGTCGTGGGAGCGGACGGACAGCCGACACTCGAGATCACGGTCGCGCCCGGCGAGGTCGGCCGAATCATCGGCCGGCAGGGTCGGACCGTGAAGGCCATCCGTGCGGTCATGTCGGCGGCGGAGAAGAAGACAGGGCGCCGGATGGCGGTTCAGATTGCCGGGGCCTGACGGGCCCGGGAACCCGCCGATTCGACCGGTCGCTCTGGGCGTCATCGTCCGGGCGCAGGGGTTGAAAGGCGAGGTGGCCATCCGGACCTTCAACGGGGAATCGCAATGTTGGGCGCCCGGAGAGCGCTTCTGGGTCGCAGTGCCCGGGCAGCCGGGGCGGTGGCGATGGCTCGACGGCATCCGGCCCCAGGGACGGGTGGCGATCGGGCGTTTCGACGGGTTGGCGACTCGGGAAGAGGCCGAGGCGCTCGTCGGTGCCGAACTCGCGGTGGATCGTTCGCACCTTCCGCCGCTGGACGAGGACGAGGTCTACCTCGCCGACATGATGGGTTGGGTGGTCGTGGATCGCAGCGGCCGGGCGTTGGGCCGCATCGTCGAGTTGGTGGTGGCTGGGAAAAAGGACTTCTTGGTGGTAGAAGAGGGCGGCCGGCGGGAATTGGTTCCCGTCGAGCCCGGTCTCTTCGGCTCGGCCGATACTGCCGGTCGGCGGTTGACGCTGGCCGTCGATTTGGAGACCACGGACGAAAATCCGCTGGAGTGACAGTGGCAGACGCGCTGAAAATCGAGATCTTGACCCTCTTCCCGGCGATGGTGCGCGCACCGCTCGGAGAGAGCATCCTCGGCAAGGCCCAGGAGCGCGGTCTGGTCGAAGTCGTGGTTACGGATATCCGCTCGTTCGCCGAGGGGCGTCATCGGATCACCGACGACGCGCCCTACGGCGGGGGTGCCGGGATGGTCCTCAAGCCCGAGCCCGTCGTCGCCGGAATCGAGGCGGCTCGCGCCCGGCTGCCCGGCGCGCCGGTGCTGTTGCTCTCGCCCCAGGGGCGTCGCTTCGATCAGGAGCGGGCGGCCGAGTTGGCGGCGCACGGCTCCTTCATCCTGGTCTGTGGGCGGTACGAAGGCATCGACGAGCGGGTCTCCGATTTCGTGGACGGTGAGCTCTCGATTGGGGACTTCGTCCTGTCCGGCGGCGAGATCGGTGCGCTGGCCGTCGTCGACGCGGCCGCGCGGCTCTGGCCCGGCGTGCTCGGGAATGCGCTGTCCTCGCAGCACGAGAGCTTCCAGGACGGGCTGCTCGAGTATCCGCACTACACCCGCCCGCTCGAGTTTCGGGGACGACGGGTGCCCGACGTCCTGCTCTCCGGGGACCATGCGGCCGTCGCCCGCTGGCGGCACGAGCAGTCCCTCCAGCGGACCTTTCGCCGCCGCCCGGACCTCTCCCGCGACGGACTCGAACGGGCGGGACGAGATCTGACGGCGAACGATTTGATCGGTGCTGCGGTCGCAGGGACCGCGGAGGCTCTTCGAGGAGGCGAACGATGAAGCACGAGGCGTTGGAGTTCCTGGAGGCGCGTCAGCTGCGGACGGACGTGCCGGAGTTCCGGGCTGGCGATACGGTTCGCGTTCACAGCAAGATCCGCGAGGGCGACAAGGAGCGGATCCAGGTCTTCGAGGGTGTCGTCCTGCGGCGCCGGCAAGGCGACAACCGCGCGACGTTCACGGTCCGGAAGATCAGCTACGGCGTCGGCGTCGAGCGGATCTTCCCGACGCACAGCCCCCGGATCGACCGCATCGAGGTCGTGACCGAAGGCAAGGTTCGGCGCGGGCGCCTGTACTACTTGCGGCGGCTCCAGGGGCGGGCGGCACGGATCGAGCGCGAGGAGCAGGTGGTCACGGAGGGTGTGCCCGCGGCTCCCAAGGCCGAGCCGGAGTCGACCTCGAAATAGCGGCAGGACGTGGTCCTCCTCGAGCTGGCCGCGCAGGGACTGGACGGCCTCGGCGCCGGTCGCTGGCCCTTCCGTCCGGGTCTCAATGCCGTCTCGGGCGCGCCCGCCGCGTCCGAGGCGGTCGTGCGGGTCCTCGTCGGGCTGTTCTTTCCGGAGACGCAGCCGTTCGGCGGGCCCGCGGGCGCACGCGCGGGGGTCACGTTCGTCGCGGCCAACGGCGGCACCTACCGTTTGGTCGGAGGAACAGGGACCGAGGTCGCGCTCAGCAAGCTCGACGACGCGACCTCCCGCTTCATGCCCGTCGAGACCGGCGGCGGGGTGTCGCGGCAGCTCCGGAATCTCGGGCTGCCCGAACGCCGTCTGTTCGAACCGCTCTTCTTTTTCGCGGAGGTGCCGTCCGCGCCCGCGGCGCAGGCGGAGCCTACGATCGGGGGCGGTGGCTCCGGTCGTGGGATCGAGAGCCGCCTCGCGGAGCTCACGGCCGACATCGCCGAGACGAAGCCCAAGACGCTCTTCGAACTGCGGCAGCGTCTCTCCGAGGTCGAGGCCGAGGAGAGGAGCGCCCACGAACTGGAACAGCTCCAGTTCCAGCTCGACGGCCTGCAGCAGAGGCTGTTCCAGGCGGAGGACTCCGTGAGGGCCGTGGATCAGGCCCGGTCGGAGTTCGAACGGATTGGCCAGGAGCTGGGCAAGATGCCCGCCGTCAGCGAGGAGGCAGTGGCCCAGGTCGCGCGCCTACCCCAGCTCGTCCAGAAGCGCGACGAGACGCTTCGTCGGATCGCCGAGGAGCGCCTCGCAATCTCTCCCGACGGCGGTCGTGCCTCGCTCGCGGCGCTCGGCCAGGATCGCCTCTTCGTGGCGTCGCTCGGCGTCGGCGCCGGCTCGCTCGCCGCCGCGGTGCTCGGGTCGAGCTTCCTGCCCGGGATGCGGTGGCTCGCGCTGCTCGACATTCCCGGGCTCGGCGTCGCCGTCTTCCGCGCTTGCCAGCAGCTCTCCGCGCTCCGCCGGCAGGAGGGGGCGGCCCGCAAGCTCGCGCTCCTGGACGAGCGCGAACAGCGCACGCAGCGGGCGTTCGCCGCCGAAGCCAAGGAAGCGCAGGCCCTGATGAAGGCGCTGGGCGCGGAGGGCGCCGCCGAGTTGGAGCAACGCTTGGCCGAGCGCGCCGCGATGCTCGAGCGCCAGGGGCAGGCGTCGGCGAAGCTCGCCGCGTCCGAGAGGGACGAGGGCGTGCGCGCCGCGATGGCAGCGCGGGACGACCTCCGCCGTGAGGTGGCGGAGCTCGAGGCCAAGCTCGCCGCATTCGGCGGCTATCGAAGGGATGCCGCAGAGGTCCGGCGCGAGGCCACCGCGCTCCGGGACGAGATCGCGCGACAGGGCGGAGCCGAGCCGGCGGACATCGAGCTGTCGGAGGACGGGCGGCCGCCGCCCGACGAGGCGGCTGCGCTCTTCCGGCGCGCGGCCGAGGTGTTCGGGATGACGCCCGCGATGCTCCTCCAGACCGTGCGCGACCGCGCGGCGCAGTATGTGGGGGCGCTCTCGGAGCGCCGCTACGGCGCGCCCGCCTTCCTGCCCGACGGCTCGGTCGCCCTCTCGCGGCCGGGTTCGGAGGCCCTCCCGTTTGCGCAGGTGGCCGAGGCCGATCGGAGGCCGTGCCTCTGGGGGCTTCGACTCGTGCTCGCCGAACGCTACCTCTTCAGCCATCGGATGTTCCTCGTGATCGACGAGCGCATCGCGGGGTTGGACCCGGCCCGCGGGCAACTCCTGGCGCGCATGGCCCAGGGGCTCGCGCGGGCCGCGCAGGTGATCTGGCTGGGCGAGTCCGCGGCCTCGCTCGCGAGTCACGCGGTCGTCCTTGGCTGACGCGCGCCACAGGCTCGGCCGCGCGGGAGAGGAGGCCGCCGTCGCGGAGCTGGTCCGGCAGGGATTTCGAATCCTCGCCCGAAACCAGGCCTGCCGTTGCGGCGAGGTCGATATCGTGGCGCTCGAGGGCGGCTGCCTCTGTTTCGTCGAGGTACGCACGCGCGGCCGCGGCGGAATCGGTCCGGCCGAGACGGTCGACGCCGCCAAACGCCGCCGCGTCGTCGCCGCGGCCCGCGACTGGCTCTTCCGCCATCCGGTGGAGCTGCCCATTCGCTTCGACGTCGCCTCCGTTGTCAGGGGCACGGGTGGCGGGCTCGAGGTCGAGCTGCTGCGAAACGCGTTCGACGCGGGAGAATAGGTGACGGGTACGCTCTGGCTCGTGGCCACGCCGATCGGCAACCTCGGCGACGTGACGCTTCGGGCGCTCGAGATTCTGAGGTCCGCCGATGCGGTCGTCTGCGAGGACACACGGAGGACGCGCTCGCTCCTGTCGGCACACGGCGTCCCGGCCGCACGGCTGGTCTCGTTGCCGGCCTTCGACGAGCGGTCCCGCGCCGCGGCCCTCGTCGAGCGTCTACTCGCGGGCGAGACGCTCGCGCTCTGCACCGACGCGGGAAGCCCCGCCGTGAGCGATCCCGGGCAGGCGCTCGTCGAACTGGCGGCCTCCCGGGGCGTGCCGGTCTCGGCGGTTCCCGGCCCGTCCGCGGCGCTGGCGGCGCTTCAGCTCTCGGGCCTGCCGACGGAGCGATTCTTCTTTGCGGGCTTCCTGCCGCGCAAGGGCGGCGCGCGGCGCGTGGCCCTCTCGGAGCTGGCGGCGATTCCCGCGACCCTCGTGCTCTTCGAATCCCCGCGGCGGCTGCACGAGACGCTCGAAGATCTTCGTGCGGCGCTCGGCGATCGGCGCGCTGCGGTCTGCCGGGAGCTGACGAAGATCCACGAAGAGGTGACGCGCGGCACGCTCGGCGAACTGGCGGGGCGTCATGCGGGCGAAGTCCTGGGGGAGGTGACCGTCGTCGTGTCGGGGCCCCGCGGTGGACGCGAGCGGGTCGCCGCCCCGGAGGAGCCGCTCGACGACGCGATTCGCCGACTCGCCGCGGAAGGTCTTCACACGCGGGACCTGGCGCGACGTCTCGCCGAGGAGCGGCACCTGCCGGCGAGGCAGGTCTACGCGCGCGCACTCGCGCTTTCGCGCGCTAGAAGCTGACGAACAGCGTGCCGGTAAACGCCCCGATCAGGGAGTTCTGCAGCATGAAGCGATCGCCGGGGTTGTCGTAGCGGAAGTCGAAGTTCGGGTTCTGCGCCTGGCTGCCGATTCCGACGTCGCAGCTCGCGCCCGAGCAGTTCGCGCCACCGCCGCCGAGGTTCTCCATGGTGAGCCAGTGGTCGGTGTCGTGCGCGAGCATGAAGTTGAGCCGCAGCTCGAAGTACTTCGTCGGGCGGAGGTAGATGCCGGCCTGCGCGCCGAGCCGCGCGAAGTCCTGCTGGTAGGTGAGGGCTTGCACGAGGTCCGTCAGCTCGGTGTAGGTCAGCGCCTGGCTGTGGTACTCGGTGATGAAGCGGAGATCGAGGGCGACCTTCTGGTCCTGTTCCTTGTTCTCGTAGGCCACGAACTCGGAGCCGAACCAGAAGCCGCCGACGTAGACCGGCTGCGCCTGCGTCACCGCCTGGCTCCAGTCGTAGCCGTTCGCGACCAGCCCGCAGTTGCCGCCCGGCTGCGACGGCGAGGCCCCGCGCGGCTCGCCGCCGCTGTGGGGGTAGGGGTTGTCGCAGTTGTCGTAAACCCCGCCCGCGGCGTGCGGGATGTCGGCGTAGAGCTCGATGTAGGGGTCGAGGATCCCGTGGCGCTTCGAGAGCGCGGTCCACGGCTGGAAGTGGTGGAACTTGTCGCCGATCGCGCCGACCTGGCTCGGCGAACCTGGCCCGTAGCTCACCACGGTCGGATCCATCGGCGCCGCGGAAGGGGCCGCGTAGTCGAAGCCCAGCACCCACGTCGGGTCGGTGTCGTCGTCCTCTTCCGAGATCGGAGCCCAGGCCACGCCCACACCGATGTTGCCGACAACGAACCCGCCCCGGTCGCTCGTGATCGGCAGCGTGTTGCCCCCGTTGGGCGCGGGGGTGACGAGTGGCATCGGCGGCTGGCCGTTCGCGCAGAGCCCCTGTGCGTTCGGCGGACCCTCGGGGCAGAGGATGGGCTTCTTGTCGACGCTGATGCCGCCGATCTGCCCGTTCTCGTTCGAGACGCTGGAGTAGCCCCACGTCTGCCGGTAGTCGATGACGATCGGCACGTTCAGGTGCAGCTCGAGGTGGTGCCAGATGCCGACGGCCGCGCGCAGCGGCATGACCATCGACGTCGACTGGTAGGACATCTCCGTGGCGAGGTAGAGGCCGCCGCCGCTCTGGCCGGGGTTGCCCGCGGGGCTCGGGTGGATGTTTTCCCGGGCGATGGTCGCGTTCTCCTGGGTGCCGACGAAGCTACCGAAGAAGTCGATCTCGACCGGCCATTCGTCCGTCCCGGCGGTGGCCACGTGGGTCACCTCGGCGGCGACGGCGAAGTCCGAGACGAGGAGCGCGACGACGACGGCCAAACGCCGAATCACGAGAGCCCCTTCCTGACCAAAAGCCTTCGGAAAATCAGCCGTCAAGCTACCAGGCGGCCGACCCCTCGTCAAGCTGGCGCTGCCGCGGATCCGACACCGGAACGCTCCACCCGGCGCGACCCTCGGCGGACTCGGCGCGCCGGCGTCAGCTCCGGTCGGCGTCTTCCACCGGCCGCTCCTCGACGCCGCGCAGCCCGAGGTCCTTCATCTTCGTCTGCAGGGTCTTGCGGCTGATCTTGAGCCGGTCCGCGGCCTGCGTGACGTTGCCGCCGGTCTGGGCGAGCGCCTTGGTGATCAGATCGCGTTCGAGCGCTTCGGCAGCGAAGCGCACGAGGTCCTTGAGCGAGGCACCTTCCGGCGGCAGCGTGGCGATGGTCGCCGCGCGGGGCGTCTCGCCCTCGCCCGGAGGCGGCGTTGGGGACGCCGCGGCCCGGCCCTGCAGCTCCGGTGGCAAGTCCGTCTCGCTCACCACGGGGCCGTTCGCGAACAACACGAGCCGCTCCATGAAGTTCTCGAGCTCGCGGATGTTCCCGGGCCAGGGGTAGCTCGTCATCAGCTCGAGGCAGCGCGGGTCGACCGATTGAACCGACCGCTTGAGCCGCCGGTTGTACTTCTCGCGAAAGTGTTCGACCAGCAGCGGGATGTCGGAGCGGCGCTCCCGCAACGGGGGTAGGGCGATCGGGACGACGTGGAGCCGGTAGTAGAGATCCTCGCGGAACTTACCCGCCTGGATCTCCTTCTCGAGGTCGCGGTGGGTCGCGGCGATGAGCCGCACGTCGACGCGGAGCGTCCGAAGTCCGCCGAGGCGCTCGAGCTCCCCCTCCTGCAGCACGCGGAGCAGCTTCACCTGTATTTCTGCCGGGATCTCCCCGATCTCGTCGAGGAAGAGCGTGCCGCCGTCGGCCAGCTCGAAGCGTCCCGGCTTGGCGCTCACCGCGCCGGTGAAGGCGCCCTTCTCGTACCCGAACAGCTCGGACTCGATCAGCTCCTTGGGCAGCGCCGCCAGGTTGACCTTGATGAGCGGACGGGATCGCCGCGAGGAGAGATCGTGCAGGCGGTGCGCGACCAGCTCCTTGCCGGTGCCGCTCTCACCCGTGATGAGAACCGTGGAGGGGCTGTCTGCGACCCGGTCGATCAGCTCGAGGATGCGGCGCATCGCCTCAGACTGGCCGACCATCTGGGCGCGGCCCTTCTCGTCGGAAACGACGTTGGCGGCGCCGAGCTGGTGGGTCCGGGTGGCCTTGGCGATCGCGCGCCGCAGCTCCTCCTGATCGAACGGCTTGGTGATGTAGTCGAAGGCCCCGAGCTTCAGGGCCTCCACCGCGCTGTCGATGGTGCCGTGCGCGGTGATGACGATCACCGGGATTTCGGGGTGCGTCGCGAGGACGTGGCGCAGGAGCGAGAGGCCGTCCCGCCGCGGCATCACAAGGTCGGTGACGATGACGTCGGCGCCGCTTTCCTCCAGTTCGGCAATCGCGGCGTCGCCGTCGCCCGCCGTCGCGACCTCGTAGCCCTCGCGCTTGAGCGTCGCGGCGAGGACCTTTCGGAGGTTCGCCTCGTCGTCGACGATGAGGACCTTGGGGACGTGCGCCATGGGCGGCTTACGTACGCCGCCGCGACCGGGCGGTCAACTGACGTCGATTGCGGCCCGGGCTGACATGCGGATCAGAATCGACCCCTTGTCGCGGCCGCAGGTCCTGCGTAAGTGGCTGTAACGACGGGCATTGAATAGGTGGCACACCCGATGCCTCTAAGCCCGGCGGGAGGCGAAGAGAGCGAGGCCGGCAATGCGCCAGACCCTGACCTGTTCCTTCTGCAAGAACGTGTTCGACGGCCCCGCGGCGGTCTGTCCGCGGTGCGGAGGACCCATCGCCGAAGGCGGCGGCGAGCGCGTCGAGCGCGCGGCGGCGGTCTATCCGACGGCCAACGACGACGGCATCGCCATCGACCTCGGGGACGACGAAGGCGAGATGGTCATCGTGCCGGTCGGGGTCGACGACGCGACGCTCTTCACGCCGCCGGCCACCAAGCCGGCCCCCGCCAAGCCGCGACCGCCGCCGCTGCCGAAGAAGATCGCGAGCGCTTGAGGCCGCCCGTCCGGTGTGCCGCCGCGACCGGCCGGTGTGGAGCGCAGGCACCCTGGGTTTGGCCCGAAATTCGGGGGGCTGGGCGCAAAACGGGCCGGTCAATTCTTCATACCGGGCGGTATGAGCGGCATACCAGCCGGTCAATTCTTCATACCGGGCGGTACGAGCGACATACCAGCCGGTCAGTCCTTCATGCCGGGCGGTCTGGGCGACCTCCTGGGACGTTGATTCTTCACACCGCCTGGTGCGGAGCCCATGCCGGAGGGTCGGCCGGTTAGACTGCGCGGTCTGCTTCGCCAACCGATCGATTTGTCGGTCCCACCACAGGGAAGCGAGCACAGGCGGACCGGATCGGGGCGCGACCGGCGCGGTCCACGGGACCCACCGGCACGGGCAGGGGACTACCCGTCGCCGTTGGGCGCGCCACCGGTTCCGCTGCCGCCGCCGGCCACGCCGCAGACCGTGCCACAGGTCGCGGTGGTCGCGACCAGGCAGTTGCACGTGGCCGCGGTGCAGGTGCCGTAGAACGAGGGCCCGCCGAGAGTGCCACAGCAGTAGCAGTTGCAGTCGGACTTGCACGGCGAGCCGCCGGCCGGGGTGCAGCAGGCCGTCCCGTCGCAGGTACTCCCCGAACAGCAGCCGCCCGATTGCGTGCAGCAGACGCCGGGGCCGGAGCAGGCGGGCGGAACGCCCCCGTCCGTGAGGGGGCCGCACGCCGGCCCGTTGCTCGAGATGCAGATCCCGTTGCAGCACTGGAGGCCACAGCCGGCCGGGCCGCAGCCGCTCGCCCCGCACGCGCTCCCGGAGGTCGGGCAGGCCCGGCAGAACCCCAAGCTGCCGCACGCGGAGCCGGGACAGCAGTCCGTGTCCTGTCCGCATCGACGGCCGTCGGGGGTGCAGCAGTTGCCCGCGGAGCCGCAGGCCCGGTCGCCGCAACAGTCCTGGGGGCCCGTGCACGGCTGGCCGAGCGGGACGCAGCAGGCGTTGGTTGCGCAGAACCCGCCGTCGCGCTGCGTGCCGCAGCTCTCGCCCTGGCAGCAGTCCGCGCCGCTGTTGCAGCAGTCGCCGGGTTGTCCGCAGCCGTTGGCGCGCTGCTCGCAGAGTGAGGCGGTCCCGTTGCAGAAGGTCCCCGCGCAGCAGTCCTCCGGGACGAAGCAGCCGACGAACGGCGCGCCGTCCGCGAGGGGGTTGTACGTCGAGTCGAGGCAGCAGGTCGCGCCTCCGCACTGGACGCCGGTGGCCAGGGCCTCGCAGCAGCCCGCGTCGCCGCCGCACGGGTAGTTCGACGGCGCCGGATAGGTCCCCGCGTCGAAAGACGGGCAGGCGGCGCCCGACGTCCCGCCCGTACCGCCGGAGGTGGAGCCGCCGGAGGTCGTGCCCCCGGTCGACGAGGCACCGGTCGTTCCCCCGGTGCCGCCGGCGCAGACGCCGCCGTCGTGGACGCAGAGCCCTGCGACGCAGACCAGCGGATCCGGGCAGGTGTCGCCCGAGTGGCAGTCGACGATGCAGTCCGGGGGCGGGCGCAGACAGCCCGCGGTCGCCAGCGCCAGGATCAGGGTCGACCGCCTCACCATGTCAGCACCGCTCCCGTCGCGCTCGCGAGCGCGACCCCGAGGAGCGCGAAGCCGCCGATCTCCCATCCCTGGGCGATGCCGCGGTTGCCGTTGTAGACCCCGGCCGCGACGAGCTTTCCCTGCGCGGGCAGCCCGGCCGATGTCGGCGATCCTGG
>DAIDIT010000004.1 GCA_027451705.1 Pseudomonadota bacterium | reverse complement strand
CTCCTCGCCGGAGCCCGTCGTGACGGGTGCGGTCGGTAGGGTCAAGGTGCACGCTCTGGAAAGGAGCGTGCAATGGGCGAGCGGGATGAGGTCGAGGAGCTGAGGGCGGAAGTCCGACGGGCACAGGCACGCGGGGCGGCGCCGCGGTACGGCGCTCGCTTGCGCGGGCAGATCTTGATGATGCTGGCGGCGCGAGGTGGGCGCGGCGAGGCGGCCGGGGCTGTCGCTGCGGAGTTGGGGGTGCCGTACCAGACGTTGCTGCGCTGGAAGCGTGCCGAAGCGAAAGCGGCGAGGAGCAAGGCCGGTGCGTTCCGCCGTGTGAGCGTTGTTCCGGAGGGTACGCTGGCCACGATCCCGGGCTTCGTGCTGCGCGGCCCCTCGGGGCTGTCGGTGACGGGGCTGACCGTGACGGAGTTGGCCGCGCTCTGGCGGTCGCTGCTGTCGTGATTGGCTCGACGAGGCGAGTGACGGTCTGGGCGCACGTGGCGCCGACCGACATGCGGAAGGCGTTCGACGCGTTGAGCGCGATAGTGGCCGGGGCGATGGGCAAGGAGTTGCTGTCGGGCGACGTGTTTCTCTTCGTGTCGAGGAACCGCAAGCGGGCGAAGGCGCTGCTGTGGGACGGGACCGGGCTGTGCCTGTACGCGAAGAGGCTGGAGAAGGGACACTTCACGGCGCTGTGGCCGATGGAGGACGGCTCGCGGGGCGGGCCGTTGCGGATGACGATGAGCGAGCTGACGCTCTTCCTCGAAGGGAGTGAGCTGGCGGGGCGTGTGGCGCTGAGCCCGCCGCCTTTCGTCCTCGGGGGAGCATGTAGGCAGAGCTGAGTGCGACTCGCATCCGTCAACTGCGCGATACCCGGGGCCGCGGTGGCGTGGCATGAGAGGAGACATGCTGCGGCTGAAGGAAGAGAAGGACCCCGAGATCCTGCGACAGGCGGCGCTGTTGCTCGAGGCGGAGAACGGGCGGCTGATCCAGAAGAACATCGCGCTGACGAAGAAGCTGCTGGAGCTGCAGGGCGCGGACAAGGGGGAGCTGGAGCTGAAGCTCGCGCAGCTCGAGGAGCAGCTCGCGCAGGCGAGGCAGCGGCTCTACGGGGAATCGAGCGAGAAGCGGCCGCGCCCAGAGGGAGCGGCGGCCGTCGCCGAGGAGAGGCGGCCGCAGCGCGGGCATGGCCCGCGAGCGCAGCCCGAGCTGCCGGTCGTCGAGCAACTCCACACGCTGGAGGAGCCGGACAAGACCTGTCCGAGTTGCGGCGGGCAACTCGCGGCGTGGGAGGGGCAGGTCGAGCAGTCGGAGGAGGTGGACGTCGTCGAGCGCCGCTTCGTGCTCGTGAAGCACCGGCGGCAGAAGTATCGCTGCCGCTGCCAGGGCTGTGTGGAGACCGCCGCGGCGCCGCCAAAGCTCCAGGAGGGGTCGCGTTACTCGGTGGGTTTCGCGATCGAGGTCGCGACGGGGAAGTACCTGGACCACCTTCCGCTGGAGCGGCAGGTGCGGATCATGGCGAGGGAGGGGCTCGCGGTCGATTCGCAGACGCTCTGGGACCAGATCGACGCGCTGGCGAAGAAGCTCGCACCGGCGCACGCGGCGCTGCATCGCTACGTGCTCGGCCACGACGTCATCGGGGCCGACGAGACGCGCTGGCGGCTGATGGGAGCGAAGGGCGACGAAGCGAAACGCTGGCAGGCATGGGCGGTCGTCGCCGCGGACGCCGTCTGCTACCGCATCCACGACAGCCGCTCCATGGAGGCGGCCAAGGAGGTCCTCGGCGATTACCGGGGCGTCGTGATGGCCGACGGCTACGGAGCCTACGATGGACTGGCCAAGCGCGGAGGGGGCTTCACGGTGGCGCACTGCTGGGCGCACGTACGCCGCAAATTCGTCGAGGCCGAGGACTTCTTCCCGGGCCCCTGTGGCGAGGCGCTGGCCCTCATCGGAGAGCTCTACCAGGTCGAGAAGCTCTGCCCGACCGGGCCGCCCGGCGACGACTTGCGGCGCAGACTGAGAGACGAGCGATCGCGGGACATCGTGAGGAGGTTACAGGCCTGGTCGGTCGGGGCGCGCGCGCTGCCCGAGAGTGCTCTCGGCAAGGCGATCGCGTACATGGGCGGCCTGTGGAAGGGGCTCACGCGCTTCCTCGACGACCCGCGCATCCCGCTGGACAACAACGCGACCGAGCGGGCGCTCCGGGGCGTGGTCGTCGGCCGCAAGAACCACTACGGCTCGCGCTCACGCCGCGGGACCGAAGTCGCGGCGCTCTTCTACAGCCTGCTCGAGAGCGCCAAGCTCACCGGCCTCGACCCCAAGCAGTACCTGCGCCAGGCCTCCCTCGCCGCACTCCGCGGGGAAGCCGCGCCGCTCCCCCACGAACTCGCCGCCAAGCAGTAGCTCCGCGCGCTCCACTCACGCTCGCGCCCCGGTCCCCACGGGGCCCGGCGAGGAGCTACGACTATATTCTCCTTTGGATACGGGCTGTTGCGCCTGTCAATCTGCACGTCACTGGTTCGAGTCGCCGAATCCATGGTGGCCAAGGCCAGAACTTCGCGAACCGGCCTCGCCTTGCCGCGCCGATGGGTATGCGCTAAGGTATGATCATACGAGGTGCTGCCATGCCCACGACGAACGAGCGCGTCACCGTCACCTTGCCTGCCGAGGTGGTCCAAGACATCGACCGCCTCGAGAAGAACCGGAGCAAGTTCGTCCTCGAGGCGGTTCGTCACGAGCTGCAGCGGCGGCGTCGCGAGGAGCTCCAGCGCTCGCTTCGCAGCCCGCATCCTGAGATCGAGCAGCTCGCCGAGGCGGGTTTCGACGAGTGGGCCGGCGGCCTGCCTGCCGAGAACGCCGCCGAGCTCGTGGACCTCAAGGCCGGGAAGCCGGTGCGCTGGGTCCCCGGCGAAGGCTGGGTGGAAGCACGCAAGTGACGCTCGACCGCGGCACCGTCGTTCTCCTCGACCTCGATCCCACCGTCGGCCATGAGCAGCGCGGGGTTCGTCCCTGCCTCGTCGTCAGCGACCCGGACGTGGTCGCCGACCAGCGGTTTCCTCTGCTCTGCGTTGTCCCGGTGACGGGGACGCCCGGCGAGGGGGCGCTGTATCCCGAGCTGTCGCCGGGCCGCAGCGGTCTGACCAAGAGCTCGTTCGCTCTCATCGATCATCTGCGCTCGGTGGACAAGCGGCGGGTGAGGCGCGTCTTCGGGCAGGTCCCCTCGGAAGAGATGACCGCCGTGGACGACGGGCTCGCGCTCTTCCTCGGACTCGGCGACAGGCTCGAGCCCGTCCCGGTGCCGCGCGTCCAGTAGCCTGAAGGGGAGCGAGTGGTGGAGCCAGGCGGTCTCGGAGTCGTCCGGCATCCGTTTCGCCCGGTCCGCTGTGCGATTTACACCCGCCAGTCGGTGAGCCGTCCGGAGAGCGCCGAGCTGAGCTCCTGCACCGTCCAGCGAGAGCTGTGCGAGAAGTACATCGCGGCGCATGCACTCGAAGGATGGTTTGCTCTCCCCGAGCGGTTCGACGACGAGGGTCTCAGCGGCGGCACGCTGGAGCGGCCTGCGTTCGTTCGGCTCTGCGAGCGCATCAGGGGTGGCAGCGTCGACCGCGTGGTCATCTACCGCTTCGACCGCCTGACCCGCAGCTTGGCCGACTGGGTGAAGCTCCTCGAGATGTTCGAGCGCCACGAGGTGAACCTGAGCATGACGACGGGCGACCTCGGCGAACCCCACGTCGCCACCGGCAAGCTCATGCTGAACCTCCTCGCCACCTTCTCCGAGTTCGAGCGGGGCCTCATCCGCGAGCGGCTCCGAGACGCGCGAGCGGCCAAGCGGCAGCGCGGGCTGCGCTCGGCGGGGCTCGTCCCCTTCGGCTTCGCCTCGAAGCCGGCGACCCGCCAGCTCGTGCCCGTGACCTCCGAGTGCAACGTGGTCATGCAGGTGTTCGAGAAGGCGGCGACGGGCTCGAAGCCCGCGCCGATCGCCGCGTGGCTGAACCAGCAGGGCATCACGACGAAGAAGTCGGGCAGCGTCGGCGGCAAATCCTGGACGGCGAGAGCGGTCCTGCGGCTGATCCAGAACCGCGTCTACCTCGGCGAGATCGGCGGCACCCGTGCGGCGCACGACGCGGTGGTGGACGCGGGGCTGTTCGAGAAGGCGAACGCCGCAGTCAGCGCCCGCCGCACCAGGACACCAGGACGCCGCAAGCTCGAAGAGCCACGCGACCCGTTCCTGCTCCGCGGTCAGCTTCGCTGCGCCCGCTGCGGCCGCCTGATGACGACCGCCAGCGGCAAGCCGAAGCACAAGCGCGCCAAGCCGCCGCGGTACTACCGGTGTAGGGGGCTCGGGGCCTGCCGCGGCAACCAGGTCTCCGCCGGTGAGATCGAGACGCGCGTCGTGGGCTGGCTGCAGTCACCGAAGCGCGGAGAGCTGAGCGCCGAGGCGGCCTTCGTCCTCTCGACCTTGAGGTCGATCTGGCGCGTCCTGCGGCCGCGGACCCTCCGTTCGGTCGTCCAGCAGTTCGTGTGGGAGGTACGCTGGGACGCGAGCCATGACCGGATCGAGGTCATGCTCGACGACGTCGCCGTCCACGAACAAGCCGAGGAGCTCCGCCGCGTGCGCGATGAGCAGGCGTCGGGCTGATCGCTACTTCCGCGCCCTGCGCTTCATCCAGCCGCGGTATGCGCCGAGCGCGGCATCCTGCGAACGACCCCACAGCGCGCGGGTACCGCGTGGAACTTCGAGGCCGACCTGCTTGGCCGCCTCGACGACGTTCCCGCCGGCCATCGAGATCGTGAAGTCCCACTCATCGCGTTCCACCTTGCCGAGGCACCGTTCGTCGGGTCCGAAGAGGAACGCGTGCTCATCGTGGCGTTCCCGCTCCCAGCGCTGCTCGTCTCTCCGGCGTGCCGGTCCTTTGCGCTTCACCAGCGCCTCCACTTGTCCCGGAAGCTTGGGGGAGACGGAATCGGCTCGTTAGGCTCCTCCGCGCGCACGGCGATGAAGGTGCTCGAGTCGCCATCCTTGATCCTGATGGCGCCGTTGATCCGGCCGTCCTTGCCCAGCGACACACGGCCCGAGCCCGACATCTGGTCGTATTCCCACGCCCCTTTCCAGGTGAACGAGACGCCCGATTTGGTGGGCTTGCAGTTCACGTCGGCGAGGAGGCAATGCATCCGCAGCCGGTCGGCGTGCCCGGTCAGCGAGAGGATGGCAGGGCCCAGGAGGTCGAGCCCATCGTTCGCCCACTGCGACGTATCGACGATGCGCCACCAGCCTCGGTACTCGGACGGGATCTCGGTCATCGCATGCTCCTCGCGAACCGTCGGAGGCGGGAACCCCTACTCGTCATCCTCTGGCAGATCCTGCTCATCTTGGCTTCCCTCCTCGTCGAAGTGTCGGAGTGCCTCTTCGTCGTACTCGATGGTCGGCTCTTCGGGTGGCGGCGGCGCGAAGCCCAGCGGAGACTCGTGGCGGGCGTACCCGATGGCCCGATAGCCTCGCAGCCGGTTCTCGAACATATTGAGTAGCATCGGGACGCCGCGATCGACGTAGTCGAAGATCCGCACCTCGACCTTGCGCGGGTGCAGCCGGTGGAGCCGGCCGGTGTACTGCACCAGCGTGCCCTTGAACGAGATCGGCAGCGCGAGGAACAGGGTGTCGAGCCGCGCGTCGTCGAACCCTTCGCCGACGTACTTCCCAGTGGCGAGGATAAGCCGCTCCTCGTCGTCGGGAATGCGGCTCAAGCGCTCGAAGATCGCCTGCTGCTCCTTCCTCGACTTGCCTCCTTCGAGAACCACGATGTGCCGGACGAATCCCTCGAGCCGGGCGGCCAGCAGCTTGAGGTGATTCTTGCGCTCGGTGAGCAGGATCGGCGAGCGTCCTTCCTGGATGGCCTTGATGACGTCGTCGATGATGAGCTGGTTCCGCGCCTCGTCGGCGACGAGCTCGCGGTAGTAGTCCTGGATGGTTCCGGCGCTCGGCTCCGAGCGAGACACGAAGGCGGTCTCGCGCACGATCAGCCGGTGATCGAACGGCCGCTTTGCAGCCTGGCTCTTGGCATCGACCGAGTACCGTACCGGGCCGAGCTGCATCTCGACGATCGGGTGGTGCCCATCGCGGCGCTGCGGTGTCGCGGTCAGCCCCAGGACGTAGCGCGCCTTTGCTTCGCCGAGGATCCTCTCGTAGGAGAAGGCCGAGAGGTGGTGGCACTCGTCGACGATCACCTGACCGTAGCCCGCGACGCGATCGTCGATGCTGCCCTTGCGGCCAAGGCTCTGGAGCATGGCGACGTCGAGCCGGCCGTTGGGCTTCTTCTTGCCGCCCCTGATCTGCCCGATCTCCTTCTCGTCGATGCCCAGGAACATCGCGAGCTGGGCGAGCCACTGATCCAGGAGTTGCTGCCGATGGACGAGGATGAGCGTGCTCCGGCGGCGCTGTGCCACGAGGTAGGTGCCCAGGACCGTCTTGCCGACGCCGGGCGGAGCCACGAGGACACCCGTCTCGTGCTGGAGAAGGGCGCGGGCGGCCGACTGCTGGAGCGGCGTGAGCTCGCCACAGAACGCCACGTCGAGCTCCGATCCCTCCGTGCGCTTGTCCTCGATGACGAGCTTCACGCCCTGATCGCCGAGCAGGGCCTCGAGGTCGGGCAGGCATCCACGGGGGATAGCCAGATGCTGCGGGAGGTCCTCGGCGCAGGAGATGACTCGTGGCGTGCCCCGCGTCGACAGGCGCATCCGCTGCTTCTTGTAGAACTCGGGGTTCTGGAAGGCGGCGAGCCGCTGAACCTGGTTGAGCAAGGATGAGGGCACGTCCGACTTCTCGATGAAGAGCCTCTGGGCGCGCACGACCTTCAGCTCGGCTGGCAGCGGACCAGCGAGACGTGCCGGCTGCCGGCGCCCGGAAGGCAACCGCGTCCACGGCGTGGCGTCCTCCGCATCGACCGGCTCTGCCGAGCGGACGCCGACCACGAGCCCCTTGCGCGACGCCTCACCGGCGAGGCTCTCGACGCACTCCGGTGCGAGCCGAGGGACCCCCGCGAGGAAGCCCCATTGATCCAGCCATGGCTTCAGCGCGTCGTCGACGAACAGCGTGTTGCCGTGCGGGCGTGCCTTCGCCTGGAACGGCAGCGCGATGAGGTTGCCGAACCCACCCCTCGGCAAGGTGTCCTGGTTCGGAAAGAGGCGATCGTAGGAGTCCATGCCGAGCTGGTGGCGGCGCGCCATCGTCTCGGTGAGGAGGAAGCAGCCCATGCGGCGCGCGACACCGGCGTCGATCGGCTTCGAGAAGAAGAACCAGACGTGGGCCCCGTTCCCGGAGCGCGAGCGTTCGACCGCGGGCTGCAAGCCGACGGCCCTGCAAGTCTCGACGAAGGCTCCGACATCTTCCGTCCAGGACTTCTTGTCGAAGTCTGCGGCAAGGAACCAGCAGGTCTCGTCCTCCAGCATCGGGTAGACGCCGATGATGTGGCGGCCGTTGAAGTGGTCGAGGACGACCTGGTCGGTGACAGGCAGGAACTTGCGGCTCACGCATTCCCCGCACTTGACCCGCTTGCGGTCGCGCAAGGGGCAGACGCCGAACGTCCAGAAGTTGCCGCAGACGGGCGAATAGCCCTTCCTGCTCCGGTCAGGCTTCTCCCAGTACTTGGGGTAGACATCCACGCGCCCGCGGAACAGCTCGCGGAAGAGCCGAAGCTTGTTGATGCCCACGGACGGCTGGGCGACAGGTGCGCTCCGTCCCACGATGGGTAGGCTGCGGATCGGAATGGGAGCGCCAACGGGCCGAGCAGGGACAGATTCGGCGGCAGCGACCTGCTCGCGCAGCTTCGCAATGCGAGCCCGCGCTTCGTCACGCTGTCGATCCAGATCCTTGGCGAACGCCTCCTGCGCCGCGAGCTCCGCGAGCAACGTCCCTTTCGTCGCGTCGATCACTTCGTCCGGATTCCTTGGGTCGGTCTCCACGGTCGTGGCATCCCGCGCGCGGCCAGCTCCTCGACCAGCTCGTACATCGGCACGCCGCGCCGGGCCGCCTCGCGCTTCAGCCACGCCACGAACGGACGCGCCAGCTTGACGGATGCGAACTCGGTCTTCGCCCGTTCCGGACCCTCAGCCTCACTCTTCATCGCCCAACCCCGCATCGCGCAGGATGCTGTAGAAGGTCCCCGTCGGAATCTCCTTCGCGTGGCGCCAGACGACGACGCGCTTGCCGGTCTGCGGCTGGAAGTAGAGGTCGTGGCGCTTGCCGTGGCGCTCCAGGACGAACCCCGCGCGCCGCAGGCGTGCCAGGAGCTCGCTGGTCTTCGCCACCTATCCGTTGACCTCGGCCGTCCCGAGCTCCAGCGGCTTCGGCTTGGGCAGCGGCTCGTGGATCGACTTGAGGTGCTCGATCAGCAGGCTGAGCGCCTCGAAGAAGTCGTTCTTGGCGGCCGCCCTGGTGCGTCCCAGACCGTAGACGCCGGGCACCGAGGGGCTGTGCACCACCCAGCGCCCTTCGTCCTTCCACGCGATGTAGTCGTACCTCTTCGGCATGGTGGAAAAGTAGAACGGACTCGGGACGCCGTCAACTGCACCGTGGAGAACGGGTCCCCCCTCGGCTGTTAACTTCTCCGTTCTCTTCTCCGCGCCTTCTCCGTTCGCGGAGCGTCCAACTTGGCCCACCAAGATGAACGGCGCCGTTCAGCTTGGAACCCATCTGCGCGTGCGAATATCCAGAGAGGGCGCGGTTCCGGGGGCGGCGGGCGGAATCCCACGCTCCTGCGCGCGGATACGGCGAGGCCCCGCCCGATTGCTCGGACGGGGCCCGCGTGAACTCGGCTCCAGGATGTTCGACCTGGACCTGAAAGAAGCTCCCCAAATAATGCGGTAGCGCAAACCAGTGCGAGGCGTCCGTGGAGAGCGGACGGACCTCAACCGCCCTCGGTCACTCGGCTTCTCTGATCGGGGTTCTGGCCTGGCGGGGTTGTTCGAGTCTCACGCCCGGGCGGGGGCGTGGGACCGTTCAACCGTCAGGGTGGCGAGGCCGCGTCCGCGCCGAGACCGGCGGCGGACCCAGGCCCGACCGGGTCGCTTCGCCCGCCGATCCCAAGAAATGGCTCCGGGCCGGCCGCCGCGCGTCCCGGCTTCATGATCAGACGCCGAATTCCGCGCGCGAGGATCTTTCCGGCGGACTCGAGACGCTCCCGCGGCGCGAGCGCGTCCTCCGGAACTTCGTCGAGGTGCTGTTCGGCGTTCCAATCTGAGCTCACGTGGTCCTTTCTGGCGGCCCCTGATGACGCGCCGCCTTCGCGGGGACCATGACTTGCTCGATCGGGCACGACAGGCAAGGCCGGGTGGCTGCCTACGCGGCGTGGCGCTCAGGCTGGTCATCGGCGGCGAGCTCGTAGCAGTTCAGCAGGCCGTGCGCGTAGCTGCGGCGGACCAGGCGACGCTGGCGAACGGCATCGAGGTCGATGACCTCGGCCAGCTTCTCGCCGCGCCCGAAGGCGGCTGGCGTCTGACCTTCGAGGGCCTGGTTCGCGCGGTCGGCCTGGTAGTAGCGCCGGTACTCGTCGAGGTACCACTGAAGCTCCTCGGCGCTGCGCGCGCGAACGTGGTTGAGCAGCTCCATGCGTACGGACTTGATGGCGCGCTCCGCCGATCCGTTGATGACGGGAAGCGCGACCGGGGTCCGCCTCTGGTCTATCTCCATCACGCGGAGCTGCCGCTCGAACTGCCCGTAGAACTGCGTGCCGTGGTCGTGCATGACGGCGACCGGTTGGCGGTGCTCCCGGCCCATGCAGGCCGAGAGCGCGCACACCGTCCACACCGAGTCGACGTCCCAGCCGTCGGAGACCCGGAGGTCGAGCAGCTCGCGCGTGTGGATGTCGATGATGAGCAGCACGTTGCACCATGCGCCGCGCGCCGTTCGCACGACGAAGAAGTCCATCGCCCAGATCGCGTCGCGGGCGCTCGACTTGAAGCGCTCCCAGTTGCCCGGATGGCCGCCGCGCGGGTGGAAGCCGTGCTCCCTCAGGACCTTCTGGATGGTCGGCTCGCTCACGCTGATGCGCATCCGGCGAAGCTCCTCGCGGATGCGCCGAGCGCCCCACAGCGGGTTCTCCTTCTTGAGCGTGAGGATGATGGCCACGACTTTCTCGTCGAGCGGTGGACGGCCCATCGTCGCCATCTTCTTTCGCCACGGCCATGGGCCTCGCCGAAAGAGCGCGGTCCACCGCGCGAGCGTCTTGTCCGAGGCGGCCAGGTAGTAGTCCTGGAACTCGTGGTTGCCGCGGGTCAGGAGGTACGAGAACACCTGCGCCGCCCGGACGCGCAGCGGCATCTTTGGGCGCTTGCCGCGCGCGGCATCGAGCTCGAGGAGCAGGGCGCCGTTCTGGGCCTTGAGGGCCAGGTTCTCCCGGTAGAGGCGCATGACCTCCGGCGGGTTGCTGCCACGCGGGAGGCGGCTGACACGGTCCACGACCACGATGAGCAGGTGGTAGACGACGAACTCGAAGGTGCGAAAGGCAAGCGAGAGCATGGGGGCGTCCTGAGTCTGTTGGCGATCAGGTAACACGCGGCCACGGACGAGCCCACGGCGAACTGCTCTGACCGCTTTTGTCAGAGCGCCGGTCACGGCTTCTTCTTCCTCCCCTTGCCCGGGCCGAGCGTCTTCGGCCCCTGCTTGCCCTCGAGGCGCCGCGTCTCCTCGACGACGCGATCGAAGTCCGAGAGGTACTCGGCATCTTGGCGCCGGCGATACACCTCGTACTCGCCCTCGGCCTTGAGCTTCGCCTCGAGGGCGCTCACCTTGCCCTTGTCGGTGAGGATGGGGTAGCTCGACAGCTCGAGGAAGCTGTTCAGGAAGGTCGCCCAGTCGGCCATCTTCATCAGGATGCCGCGTTGGGCGCGGTTCTCGGCGAGGTCCAGGTACGCCGAGACGATGCGGTTCAGCTCCTTGACGTGCTCCTCGCTCAGGTAGTTCTTCGCCACGGCCACGTCCGACTTCAGGATCTTGCCGTGCGGTGCGTGCTTCCAGGTCGACAGGCCCATGAAGAGCTTGGTCGCATCGGCTTTGGCGTAGATCAGCTCGGCCGCCGTCTGGCCGGTGATGGCCCAGTGGAGCCTGTTCTGCACGCTCGCGAAGAACTCTTGCGTGAGCGGTGCCTTGGCGTCGTAGTCGACCGAGAGCGCATAGATGTCGGTGACCTTCTGGTAGAAGCGCCGCTCGCTCGCCCGGATCTCCCGGATGCGCTCGAGCAGCTCGTCGAAGTAGTCCTTGCCGAAGACCGTCTTGCCCTGCTTCAAGCGTTCGTCGTCGAGCACGAAGCCCTTGATGATGAACTCGCGCAGGGTCTTGGTCGCCCAGATGCGGAACTGCGTGGCCTGGTAGCTGTTTACGCGGTAGCCGACGGCGATGATCGCGTCGAGGTTGTAGAACTCGACCTCCCGCGTGACCTCCCGGCCGCCTTCCCGCCCAACTATTTCCATTTTGGAAACAGTTGCCTCGCGGCTGAGCTCGCCTGAGCCGAAGATGTTGGTCAGGTGCTTGTTGACGGCGGGCACCTTGACGCCGAAGAGCTCGGCCAGCGCCTTCTGCGTGAGCCACGCGGTCTCGTCTCTGAAGAGGACCCGCACCTTCACCGCGCCATCGGGCGCGCCGTAAAGGAGGAACTCGCTTGCGGCGGGCGCCAGGTCTTTGGGGCCGTGGGTCATGCAGCGGCTGTGGTCCTGGCCGTCGCCGGAAGCACCGAGCGAAGCTTCTCGGCCGCGCCGCCCATGTCGTGTGGCACGGTCATCAGAAACACGTCCCGCCCACCATCGAGGCGCCATGGGTTGCGCGTCTCTGCCGGCGAAGGGTCAGGGCGGTCCTGATCCTCTGGGTAGACGAGCGCTCCCCAGATCGCCTTGCCGGACTGCCCGTACCGCGTGAGGTAGGCCGCAAGCTGGTACAAATCCTCGCGTTGCGGTCCGTGCGGGGCATTGGCCGAGGGCCAGAGACGCTTGTACTTGGCATCGACGATCCCGACCACACTATGTCGGCGCGTGAGCACGGCATCGGGCTTGAGTGTTCCGAGGAGTGAGCCATCAACCGTGCTGGTGAGCAGGGCCTGGTTCGCCTTCAAGTCGAATGTGCCGTGTCGCACGTCGATGTCCGAGGCGAGCCGACGCAGGGCGCCCAGTACGTAGAGTTCCCACAGCTCGGCAACGTCGAGGAGAACGCCTTGGCACGAACCCTCTGGTACAGCGTCCGACGAAAGCCCCCGACGGTTCGCAATCTGGCGCGACAGCTCGGCGACAGGCCGGAAAGCACTAGTGATCGGGGTGTACCGCACGCGTTGCAGATCGAGCCTCGACGGAACCGTTGGGCGGGAGCCGGTAACCGCCTGCAGGGCGGGGAGAAGTTCTTGTGCTCGTGCCGGCAACCAGCGGTCTCCCGCTCCTGCCCCCACCCATCGGCGCAAGACGGCGTAAGCGGCCACGATCGACCGTGACACCGCATTGTCGAGCGAGCGCTCCCGTCGAACTGAGGCGACGGCAGGGTGGCCTGCAGCGATCAGGCGTACCGAGTTTGCGACGTCGAGACGACCACGAACGGCGGTGCCCGAGTAGTGCGACTCGCGTCGAAGGGCCGGAAGCCCATGGCGAGCAGCCTCCACAAAGGAACGCGCCCAGACGATGGCCAGTAGCTGCACGATGAAGGCGTTGTCCTCGCGCAACTCGCCGGGCGATTCGACTAGGGCGATGTTCGTGACCTGGAAAAGCCAGCTCCGGAGCGTGTTGATGCCAAACCGCGGCAGAATCGTGATCCGCCCGCCGTCGAAGGAGAGCGAGCCCACGTACCGGCCAGCCCACCACGTGCCGTCGCGCTCGCAGTAGACCACCGGCTCGTCATCGTCCCGATCGTTGCCAAGGCCCACGACGTGCGTAGCCGCTTGGGCTGCGGCCTGTAGGCGACGGAGCCACTCTGCCTCCTCCCTCGAAGGCTGCGGATGAAGCGGAGAGCAGTCGCGGGTGGTCAGGTTCACTCGACCGACTCCGGCGCGGTCAAAAAGGCTTCCTGTAGCTTTTGCAGCTCACCCTCTCGTGCGGCCGCCTCAAGACCTGACAGGTACTCGTGTAGGAGAGGCCGCAGGGACAACTGCCACACCTGCTCAAGAGGGCGCCGCGCGCCGTCTTTGTTCCAGAGAAAGGTCTTGCGGTTTCTCGGCCTCGGACCGAGGTCGTCCTTCAGGAACGCGACCACGTCGAGCAAGTAGGTGTGACCCACTTCGTACTGCGGTCCGAGCAGGGCGCTCGCGGCGATCTCCCTATTCAGCGCTGCGGCAGAACTGGCCAGTCGCTGGAATTCTCCCTCGACCCGATCCCACTCGAGGTTGACGCCCGCTTTGCTCCACATCGACTCGATGGCCGCGAGCAGTGCTTCCGGATCGAAAGGACAGAGCACCCAGAGGAACCGCCGGCGAAGAGCGAAGTCAACCTGCTCGATCGACTGGTCGATCAGGTTCATCGTCCCGATGACGTACAGGTCGGCGGGGATCCGAAGGGTGATCGCGTTGCCAGAACCGTCGCGGCCGGGGAGCTCGATCGACTCGTTGCGATCTTCGAGAAGCGAGAAGCACTCGCCCAACATCCTGCTGAGGTCGGTGCGGTTGATCTCGTCGAGGATCAGGACATGCGGAAGCCGCGTGGTTGAATCTTCGCGCTCGATGTCCTTGATGAGCTGGGGCAGATAGCCGGGGCGATACTCGGTACCCCCGTTCTCGGTGATGTGCAGGCCGCGGACGAAATCCTCGTAGCTGTACGCTGGATGAAGCTGAAGCCGATGCACCCGCGTGCGCGCGGCGTCGTCGATCTCCTTCTGCTCCTTGAAGTAGCGCGCCGGGCCGTACTTCGAGAGGGCGGCCGACCGGATGATGCGATCCGCGAGCCGCTTGGCGCGGAAGGTCTTGCCGGTTCCGGGTGGGCCGTACAGGACGACCTGCTTCTTGTGACGGACGACCTCAAGTGGCGCGAACTCTCCGGATCCCTCCGTCGCGTCGTACCAGGCCGCATCGAGAGGCGACCAGTAGAAGTCGAGATCCTGCTTCGGAAGGAGCCGCTCGAGCTCCTTGCGAATTGCCAGGAGCTGCCGGTCTTCGTCGTCGGCTGACTCAGCGACGAGGCGCTTGAAGG
>DAIDIT010000003.1 GCA_027451705.1 Pseudomonadota bacterium | reverse complement strand
GAATAGAGGATCAGCCTGACTCTGACGTTCTTCTTTGAATTGG
The DNA here is from genome assembly GCA_027451705.1 of Pseudomonadota bacterium. Classification (GTDB taxonomy): domain Bacteria; phylum Myxococcota; class Myxococcia; order Myxococcales; family JAKAPL01; genus JAKAPL01. The sequence goes on along the minus strand of DAIDIT010000003.1, from coordinate 11,804 downwards.
AGGTTCCCCGCGAGCAGCATCGCGTCGTGCTCGGCCGCCGCCCGCTCGACCGACGCGGCGCCGTCGGCCGACCTTGGCGCGGCGAGCGGCAGCGTCGGCACCCGGCCCAGCGAGACCACGGCTTCCGGCAGCGGCAACGGCGCCAGCTCGACGCCGGCGACGCCGAACGCGGTCGCGGTCGGCGGATGCGCGTGGCAGACGACCTGTATCTCGGGCCGGCCGCGGTAGCAGGCCAGGTGGAGGTCCAGCTCCCCGAAGGGCCTCCGGCGGCCTTCGACGACCCGGCCCGACGCGTCGACGACCACGAGCCAGTCGTCCCGCATCGCGCCCTTGCTCACCGCGGTGGGGGTCGCGAGGAACCGGTCGGGCCCGAGACGCGCCGTCAAATTGCCGTCGTGGTTCGCGACCCAGCCCGCCACGTGGAGCCGGTGCGAGGCCCGGACGAGCTCGGCCCGCAGGTTGAGCGCCGAACGCACCTCAGGCCCCCGTCTGCACTTCGTCGACGATGCCGACGATGATCGAGCGGATGGGGAGGCTGCCGCCGAGAATCTGCCGGACGCCGTTGCCTTCGGTCAGCACCAGGACCCGGTCGCCCGCGCCGGCCTGGACGTCGTCGACGGCGAGGAACGAGCGGCCCGTGTCGCGGCCGGCCTCGTCGATCGGCTGGACCGCGAGAAGCTTGTGCCCGGCGTAACCGGGATGCTTCACGGTCGACACGACCGGCCCAACGACCCGACAGAGCTTCACCGCCGCCCCTCCGGCAGGTGGTCGACGATGCCGACGATGGCCGCGTCGATCGGGACGAAGCTTGGCTCGACCGCGAGCGCGGCCTCGCGGCTGCCCACGAGGAAGACGAGATCGCCCGGCCCGGCCTGCGCGACGTCCACGGCGATCTCGTCGGGCATTCCGTTCGGCCGCCCCTCGTGGTCGAGCGGACGGACGCACAGGAGCTTGCGCCCCTCCAGCCCCGCGACGCGGCGGGTGGCGACGACCGTGCCGATGACGCTTCCCAGGTACATGGACGACCGTTCGCTATACCGCAGCGCGGCGCCGGGTGCCACTCACATCGAAGCGCCGAGCACCAGGGGAATCTCGACGTCGAACGGGTCGCCAGCGAATGTCGGGAACACCATCCTGCGGGTCGCGTCGATCAGGCAGGTGCCGATGGCGCTGTTCGAGAGGCGCCGCGCCAGCGCGGCGTCCTCGCTCTGGATCTCGGCCTGCCGCACGAGCCCCGAGCTCATGATCGTCGTGACGATCTTGATCTTGCCGCCGCGAAAGGCGGGGTTGCGCTTGAGCTCGACGTTGATGCAGTTCGCATAGCTGTTCTGGTAGTGGCCGATGGTCTCGGCGACCTGCTGCGGGTTCAGAGGCGCGTCGGGACGATCGATCGCGGGCGTCGCCTCGCTGCCGGACGAGGCCGGGAGATGAAGATCGGCGGGACCCGTGTGGGCGTAGAGCTTGGCGAGCGCGGCCCGCTCGCTGTCGCCGATCTTCTCGACGTGCTGGGCTTCCTTGTGGGCGAGCGGCCCGGACTCCCTCGGCCCGTGCGACGTGGACCTGCTCCCGGGCACCGCGGGGCCGCCCGGATGGACGGATTTCACCCCATGAAGTCCGAGGAGCTTGGCACGCAGGGCGGCGTCGTCCGAGCCGTTCTCGGTGAAGTACTTCGTCGGGCCCGCGTGCCGGCCGATGACCGGGAGGTTCACGCCGAGGCGGGAGAGCAGGAAGACCAGGCTCCCGACGAGGAAGAGGGCGGCGGCGGCGAAGGAGGCGATCCGCAGCGGAGACTTCTGCTTCTTGATCCCGGATTGGGCGATGACGAAACGGGTCGCCTCACCCATCGAAGCGTGCTGGACGAGGTCCGGCGCGTCCGGCACCTGCGTGAACGGATCCGCGATCGCCCCGCCTTCGGGAGAGGCGACCGGAATCGCCGCTTCGTCGGCGGCCGCCGCCGGCGCCTCGGGGGCGGGGGCTTCGCCCGACGGCGCGACCTCGCCGGCGGGAGGCTCCGGCTCTTCGCTCGCCGCCGCCTCCTTGGCGGGCTCCGCTTTGGGCTCTTCGCGCGCCGGCTTCTTCGCAGGCGTCGGCTCGGGGCGGGACTGCTCCGGCGTCGGCTCTCGCGCCGGCTCGGCTTCGGCCTCCGGCGGCGGCGTCGGTGCCGACTTGGCGGCCGGCGCGGGCTTCGGTACCGAGACGACGTCCGTCGCGTCCGGCAGGTAGCCCGAGAGCTCGGGGACGTCGTCGATCCGCTTCCAATCCGGCAGGAGCTCCGACCAGACGTAGGTCCGGCCGTTGACGGCCCGCGCCTCGATCTTCGCGATCAGCGCGGCCTTGGGCAGGGGGCCCTGCTGCTGGCCGCCGACGATGACGTGCCACTCGACCTCGTCGACGGGCGGCGGAATGGGCGGAGGTGGCGGTGGGGACGCCTCCAGCGCGGAGGACTGCTTCAGCGCGTCCTGCAGCCTCCGGACGTCGGCAGCGCTCGCAACCAGGGTCGCTTCGCCGGACGACGGGTCCTCGGCCGGCTCGGGGGCCGGCACTGCCTGCGGCCGCACCACCATGACGTTCTGACACTTCTTGCATCGGACCCGGAGGGCGCGGCCGCGCGCCTTCTCGTCCGGGATCGTGTAGCGTGCCTGACACTTTTCGCAGACGATCCGCATGCCAGGACTGCCGGTCCTTTCGTCTCGGAACGGGGTGGAGCCGGAACTCTTCGGCCGCAACACCCGTCGCCCGGAGAGCTCCGCCGATCTCGCATCTTAGGGGCTGGCATGCAGGCGGGTCAACCTCCGTCTGGTAGCGCGCATCTCGCTCCGGGATTCGCTCGGCTGCCCCTCTCGAGGCGCCGGCCACCGAAGCCCGTCGCCCACCGTGGATGCCGTCATCGCGCAGCGCGCTTGACAGTGCCCGGACGGGCGATCTATTCCCCTCCTCCCTTTCCCACCGGCTCGGAGCGGATCTGACATGGCGCGTGACCTGGGCGTCAAGCACACCTGCTTCAACTGCGGCACGAAGTTCTACGACCTGCGGAAGCCCGATCCCGTCTGTCCGAAGTGCGGCGCGGACGCTCGGGACCAGCAGAGCCGGCCGTCGGCACCGGCCCCCGAGAAGCGGCGGGCCCAGCCGGCCGAGGCAGAGGCCGCCGACGGCGAGGAAGCCGAGGTTCCGGCCGAAGAGCCCGAGGAAGCCGAGGAAGAGGACGAGGAAACCCCCGCCGACGAGGCCGAAGAAGACGCCTAGCCGAGCGGTCGGGAAGCCGGATCAGGCGGCCGCGGCGTCGGGTGCCTTGCGGCGGACCTTCGACTTGGAAAGCCAGTCGGGGATCTGGTCCTTGCGGAACACGAAGATGGCGTCGTAGGGGCACGCCTTCTCGCATTCCTTGCAGCCGGTGCACTTGGCTTCGTCGACTTCCATGACCTCGAAATACGGGCTATTGGGGTCGTCGACCTGCCCGAGATGCAGGCAGTCGAAGGGGCAGCGCTCCTCGCACTTGTCGCACCCCGTACAGGCCATCTCGTCAACGAAGGCGTAGGGCCGCTGCTGCTTCTTGAGCAACTCCTGGGGCGTCCCGTAGGTGTCGTAGATCGCCGCCTCGGGGCAGACGACGCCGCAGGCGCCGCAGTCGATGCACAGCGCGGGATCGATCACGAAGAGCTGCTTGCGCTCTCCACTGATGGCGCTCGTCGGACAGCGCTTCTCGCAGGCGGTGCAGCCGGTGCAGGATTCGATGATCCGGAAGGCCATGCGTACCTCGACGTTACTCGATGACGGAGGTGGGCGCCAGCGGCCCCGCTAACCCCGCCCGTGCCGTCCCCGACTTTTCTTCGCGGGCGCCGACGCGGCGGTCGTCGTTTCCGACGGTGGGGGCAGTTCCTCGCGCAGGTGCATCAAGAGATCGCGCAGCGCTTCGATCTGCTTCGTTGCATCTCCGCCGAAGTACTCTGGGAAGAGCGTCGTCCCGTTGGGGAAGAAGCTCGGCATCTTGGTGTCGTCGATGATGGCGGACGGGTTCGAAATCCACCGGACGATCCAGTCCGGGCGCAACCGCTGCTCGGCGAGGTAGAGGTTCGGCGCCGCCGTCGAGAGATCGACGTTCGGGCCCGGCGTCCCGAGCACGTGGCAACTCAGGCAGCCGAAGCCGCGCTGCCCCGGCGGCGCGTCGGTGGGGCCGGTCAGCATGACCTTGGCGATCGCCATCTCGTCCGCCGGCGGCGTCGGGGTCGACGCGTAGAGGTACGGCCAGCTCACGCCTGCCGACGCCGCGAAGTAGTGGATGATTCCGGTCGCGGCCTCGTCGGTGAGCGGGAAGGTCGGCATCCGGACGTGGAGCCACGGCCGCAGCGGGATCGGGTGCTTGATGAACTGGAAGCCCCACGCCGGCTGGAGCTTCGCGCCCTCGCCGTTGAACTTCGGCGGCGCCATGCTGAAGTCGTCGGCCTTGCCCGGATCGTCCTTGTAGCGATCCCGGATCACGCCTCCCTGGCCGTCGATGACGTGGCAGCCCCGGCAGTTGTAGTAGTCGACAATCTTCTGGCCCGCGACGATGGCCGCCTTCTCCGGCGCCTGACCCGCGAGGTATTTCGACGGCACCGCCGGGGGTCCCTTCTGGGACTTGAGGAAGACCATCAGCAGCTCGACCTCGTGGTCGTCGAAGTCGAACTGCGGCATCACCGTATCGACGCGCTCGTACCGGTACGCGCGCGGGTGGTGCAACTTGAGATTGAGCCAGTTGTACCAGGTCTGCTGGTGGTGGTCGGTGATGGCGTCGCCGAAGTCGAGCAGGTCGACGGCCTTGTGGCCGAAGTCGCTCAAGTTCGCCCCGATCTTCTGGGCGTGCTCGAAGCCGTTGATCTGGTGGCAGCCGAAACAGCCGTACTTGTTGATGAGCGCCTGGCCCTTGACCACGAGGTCCGCGAACGCCTTCGAGTCGTAGCCCGGCTGGAACTCCGGCGGCGCCTTGCTGAAGTCCTGCCCGCCGGTGTTCTTGACGAGATAGCTCGCGATGTCGGCGGCCTCCTGATCGGAGAGCCTCAGGTTCGGCATCTTGGTCTCGGACCACATCGCCGACGGGTTCTTGAGCCACCAGTAGATCCAGAGTGCGTTCGTCTTAGCGCCGATGGTCGACAGGTCGGGCGCGAAGTCGCGTGCGTCGCTGCTCGAGATCGGCCTCCGCGTGTCGTCGGCCGTGATCTTGTGGCAGGCGTAGCAGCCGACCTGCTCGACGAGCTTTCGTCCCCGCTGGGGATCGGCCGTTGCCAGCGCCGGCGCCGGCGCAAGACCTCCGACCCCCTTGTCCGAGTGGCTCCAGAGGTATGCGGTGATCGCCGTGACCTCGTCGTGCCGCAGCTTCGCGGCGGCCGTTCCTTCCTTGACCTTACCGGTCTTCTCGTCGATTGCCTCCGGCCAGAAGTTCGGCATCCGGGTGTGGGGGCGCCAGGCGCGTGGATACGAGATCCAGTTCTCCATCCAGGCCGGCGTGAACTTGACCTGGACGTCCGTCAGGGTCGGCCCGGGGTGCCGCATCTTCTCGTAGCCCGCGATCGGGTGGCAACCATAGCAGCCGATCTCGGACATGAACTTCCGGCTGTCGTCGAGCAGCGGCGCATACGCGAGGTTCGTCTCGTCGCGGTGGCACTGCGCGCACATCGACTGGACGAAAGGATGTCCGGGCAGCTTCTTGCCGTTGACCTGGGCCAGGTCGAGCAGCGGCTCGCTCCAGCTTCCCCAGTAGTGATCGTCGTAGGCGTGCTCGAAGTGGTGCCAGCCGATTCCCTTCGTCTGCGGCCCTTCGCCGCCGTGGCAAATGGTGCAGCCGAACGTTCCGGGCGGGTGGTTGGCCCCCAGGAGGTCGTTGCGGAAGGGGTGCGTGCGGAAGACCAGCGGCAGTGCGTATCCAGTGAACGTCGTCCGGTCCGGCTTCTCGTCCAGTTCCTTCGCCCAGGTCTGGATCCGGCCCACGTCGACGCAGTATTTCTTGGCGAGTGCCGCGTCGTCGGCGTCGTCGTCGCCGCCCGCGGCCTCCAACTTCTTGCGGTCCGCGATGATCTCGTGCGGATCCGTGAACCCGCACGTGTCGATCGCCGTGTGGCAGTTCTGGCAGCGATCGACACCCGGCGGGTTGGCGGTCGCAAGCTCCGGGATCCAGTACTGCTTCATGTCGGTGGTGGTGGCCTCGGCCTTCTCGAGATTGCGCTCGGCGCCCTTCACGGGGCTGTCGAGCGCGTCGATCTGCTTGCGCAGCGCCGCAATGCGTCCGGTGAAGCCGTCGACTCGCGCCTGGGCCGCGTCCCGTTCGAGGGTGACCTTGGCGAGCCGCGAATTGAGCGCGTCGATTCGCGCTTCGACCTCGCGCATCTGCTTCGCGAGATCGGGATCGGTCTCCTTCTCGTGCTCCGCGCGCTTGTACTTGTAATAGGCTGCGTCGAGGTCGCTCTTCGCGAACTTCACGTCCTGCTCGGTCTCGGAGACCCGGATGTTGAGTCGGTCCAGGTCCTCCTCGGCCTTCTCGTACGCGCCCCGCCGGGCCGGGTCCCGAACCGAGGCCTCCGCGTCCGCGAGCTCGGCCTGGAGCTTCTTGTACGCGTCGGCCTGCTTCGCGAACCCCGCCTTCGCCACGTCGAGGTCGTGCTGGTTCTTGGGGATGAGGTAGTCGTGGACGAACGCGTCCTGGTACTCCTTCCAGGGCCTCCGCCCGACGAACTCCTCGTAGAAAGCCCAGACGGTGCTGAGCGCGATGAGCGAGGCCAGGACGAAGAAGGCCAGGCTCAGGTTTTGCCGTTCGACGGGCTTGCCCATGGGTGTGCGTTTCTCGAGGGGAGGGGTCGCGGTCCGAGCGCCGAGGTCAGATGTTCACGATGTTGGGAATCACCATGATGTACTTCACCGAAAGCGTCCACCGCAGGATCATCTTCACCACGATGCCCATCTGCGTGAAGAACAGGAACGAGACCACGCCGTACCGGATCGCTCCGAGCTGCTTCATCACCGGCCGGTCCTTGAAGAGGAGCCAGACGAGGGGAATGAGCGAGAAGTAGGCGGCGACCAGCGCCATGCCGACGAGCATCTGGCTCACCTCGGTCCGTGCGCCGAGCAGGTACGGTAAGTCGACGTTCGTCATCGCCACGACCTTGTGCGGGTCCCAGAACTGTCCAGGCAGGAAGAAGTTCCAGCCGGGGCCGCGCAGGAAGACGCCGATCACGATCTGGCTGCACCACTGAACGAGGAAGCCGAACAGGAAGACCCCCACCGCGAACTTCCGTTCGCGCCACGTGTAGTACCCGTTGCCGTTCGGGTTGATGTCCACGTAGGGGATGACCATCAGGCCGACGATGATCAGTGAAGGCGCGACGACCCCCGCGAACCACGGGTCGAAGTAGACCAGCATCTCCTGGAGCCCGAGGAAGTACCAGGGCGCCTTCGAGGGATTCGGGGTCTTGGTCGGGTTGGCCGGCTCCTCCATCGGCGCGTCGATGGTGACCGACCAGATCATCAGGAACAGGATCAGCACGCAGCCGGCGATGAACTCGGCGCGCACGAGGTAGGGCCACGTGTGAACCTTGTCGGGCAGCGATTCGAGGGCCGCCGCGCGCTTCTTGCCGGCGGTGACCTTGACCTCCTCGGCCTGCAACCCGCTGTCGATCGGGGCCAGCGTCTCAGCCATGGTGCTCTACCTCGGTGGAGGGAATTGCGTCGGCATCGCCGCGGGCAATCTCACAGGGGGCCGCTGATCCCGCCGTCCTTCCGGATGCGCCAGAAGTGGAGGATCATGAGGACGCTCGCGATGATCGGGATGAAGATGCAGTGGAGCACGTAGAAGCGCAGCAGCGTCGGCGCGCCCACGAGCGTGCCTGCGGTCAGGAACGAACGCGCGTCGTAGCGCGCCGTCATGCCGAGCTGGGGGCCGAGCGGCCCCTGGTGGCCGAGCAGCGGCGTCGCCCGCGCCATGTTGGTGCCGACGGTGACCGCCCAGATCGCGAGCTGATCCCACGGCAGCAGGTAGCCCGTGAACGAGAGCAGGAGCGTGAGGACGAGGAGGTTGACGCCGACCACCCAGTTGAACTCGCGGGGCGGCTTGTACGACCCGGTCATGAAGACCCGGAACATGTGGAGCCAGATGAAGAGGACCATGCCGTGGGCGGCCCAGCGGTGCATGTTCCGCATCAGGAAGCCGAACGGCACGTCGAAGTCGAGGTACTTGACGTCCCAGTACGCGTATTCCTGCACCGGCCGGTAGTAGAACATCAGCACCACGCCGGTGACCACCGTCACGAGGTAGAGCAGGAACGTGAGCCCGCCCGCGCACCAAGTGTGGCGGTAGCGGATGCCGTGGCGGCGGGTCTTCGAAGGGTGGAGGTGGAGCCAGACGTTCGCCGAAACCTGGAGCACACGGTTGCGCGGCGTGTCCTCGTAGCCGTGGCGGAAGATCGACCGCCAGACGGGACTCGTCAGCAAGCGATCGAGCGGGCTCTGCTTCTTCTCGGGCGGCGGGGGAGAGGTCGGGCTGTCTGCCATGGCGGATGGTGCTCCGGCGCTGGAAAGGATCGAAACTATCCGTGGAAGGGGACGAACGAGCCAGGCTTGCCCCACTGCCCGAGCTCTTTCCGGAACGTGACTGCCTTGTCGCAGAGGAGCTGGCCGTCGTCGGCCAGCGCGATGAAGATGTGTTCCATGGGCCGCGGGGCCGGCCCCTCGAAGTTCGTGCCGTCCATGTGGTAGCCGGACCCGTGGCACGGGCACTTGAACTTGTTCTCGCCGGCGAGCCACCGCGGCGTGCAGCCGAGGTGGGTGCAAATCGCGAGGATCGAAAAGATCTGATCGGGCCAGCGGACGATCCAGCAGCGGTAGTCCGTCATCCAGCGGCTCGAGACCGTGTTGACGGTGTAGTCGGTCGGGAAGCCCGCCTTCCAGCGCGTCGGCGGTTCGAAAAGGACCCGCGGGAACATGAAGCGCACGAACGCCGCTCCAGACGCGGCGAAGCAACCCAGGATGGCCCCCCAGCCTGCGACGGAGAGGAGTTCGCGGCGGGACCAGATGTTGTGCCCGCTCCCCTCGTCTCGTAGCGTATCGGCCGGCATAATTCGCGGTGACCTCCAAGGAGGGAAGCGCCTCGGGCGCCGTCCCGACCCTCGCGCGTGCCGTTCTATTCCCGTGCAGCGGGAGTGTCAAGCACGGAGCTGCGTCGCGGCAAGTGCCCGCAATCTTTTCGCTTTCGTCGAATCGACCGCGCCCGCCCGGCGCCGGACGCGGCACCCGTGGGTGGTCTTTCGGCCTCGGCCGCCGGGATGCAAATTCAGCGGCTCGAACCCCCGCAAATCTTGGCGGATGGACGCAAATCTCGCGGCGAGAAGGCGTTGACCCGCACGGGTGGCGCGTACTAGACAAGACCTCGGCTTTCGCGTCCGGAGGCAGCGCATGTTCTCGTGGGACAACATCTGGCTCATCGTCTCCAAACCCGACAACATCCCGATCCTGATGATGATCGTCGCGATGACCTTCTTCACCGCCTACGGGCTGCGGGACGCCTTCCGCAACGACAAGCTCATCAAGGAAGGGCGCAAGAGCGAGATCCTGCGCCACATGCAGGAGTAGCCCCGCGCGCGTTCAGACGCGGCGTTCGGCCGCGACCTGCGGGAGGTGCTTCTTCACGAGCGCCGCGAGCGCGGCGCCGTCGAGCAGGTCCACCGGCGATCCCTGCGCCGTCGCCCGCGCCTCGGGCGTGAAGCCACCGGGCGTCACCACCACCGCCTTCCCCGCCAGCTCGGCCCGCGCGGTGTCGAGCGCGATGCGCACTTCCTCCTCGCCCACCATCCCGAGCGGCGGGTGGAAGACGCCGCGGACGTAGAGCCGCGCGCCGGTGATCGGGGTCGGATTGACCGCGAACAGGTCCACGTCGCCGCCCCGCTGCGTGCTCGACTCGATTTCGAACTTCAGCTCGGCGAAGAGGAGCGAGAGGAGCTTGCCGAACTCGTCGGGCCGCAACCGCGCGATCCAGCTCCCCTCGCCCGTCGGCATGCCCGCGGTCGCGGGTACCGGGCTGCGCGCGAGGAACGCGATGAGCACGAAGCCGAGCGCGAGCCCGAAGAGCGCGATGAAGAGGATCGCCACGTCGGCCTGGGGTCAGCGGGCGAGCCGCCTCGCGAGCGGGGCGAGCGGACCCGTCGGCGCGAGCTTCAGGTACTGCGCGAGGAGCCTCTTCCCGTCCCGCCGCCGCGCCCGGTCGCGCCCGCGCACCAGCATCTGCCCGGCGAAGAAGTACGCCGGCGCGTAGTCGCCGTCGGCGTTCATCGCCTTCGCGAACAGCTCCTGCGCGGTCCCGTCGTCGTTGCGCTGCTGCGCGTACCGCCCGAGCTCGGTGTCCGCCTCGGCGAGCTGCGTCCCCGCCCCGCGCTGCGACACCTGCTGCCACTCCGCCTTCGCCCGGGCGCCGTCGCCCTTCGCGGTCCAGTAGTGCGCGAGCGCGAGGTGCGCCTCGACCTGATCGGCGTCGTGCGCGATCGCCTTCTGCCACGCGTCGCGCGCGCCGTCGGCGTTCCCGGTGCGCGAGAGCGCGTTGCCGAGCAGCACCATCAGCCGCGCGTCGTTCGGCGCCTTGGCGAGCGCGCTGCGGAGGAGCGCGATGGCCTGCGCCGCGCCCGCGCTGCCCGGCTGCGCGAGGTAAGCGCGCGCGAGGTCCGCCTGCGCCACGGGCCGGTTCGGGTCGAGGGCGAGCGCCGCCTTGAAGCGCTGGATGGCCGCGTCGATCTGCCCGGCGCGCAGCAGCCGCCGCCCCTCGACGATCGGCATGTCGACGTTCTTCGAGTCGAGGTCCTCCGCGAGCTTCTCCTCCGCGGCGGCCGGCCCGGCCTTCCCCTGCGCGTAGAGCAGCTCGGCGTGGACGAACTTCGCGAACGTCGCCTCGCGCGGCGACATCGCGCCCGTCCCGAGCCCGTTCAGGTGGTCGAGGATCTTCTGCGCGGCGGCGGCGTCGGGGGGCGTGCTCTGCAGGTCGATCAGCGCGAGCCCGAGGTTGCTCGGCACGTGGTCGGGATCGATGCGCAGCGCCTGCTGGAAGAAGGCCGCCGCGGTGAGCTGGCTGTCGAGCCTCGAGTCGAGCGCCCCGAGGGCCGAGGTGATCCGCACGTCCGCGGGCGCCAGGTTGTGCGCGGCGACGAGGCTCGCCCGCGCCTCCGTCAGCTTGCCTTCGCCCATCTGCACGATGCCGAGCACGCCCCAGAGAAGGTCGCTGCTCGTGTAGTCCCGCAGCCCGCCAGCCTTGTCGTCGAGGACCTGCTGGAGCGACGACTCGGCCCCCTTCGCATCGCCCGTGAAGTACCGGAGGTAGGTCGCGGCGGCGAAGATGTAGGCGTGCGGCTTGCCGGAGGCCTGCGCCTTCGCGAGCGCCGCCTGCGCCCGCGCGAGGTAGTCCCCGCCCTCGCCGTTCTCGCCGTAGCGGAGCGCGTCGATGTAGGCGACGTAGGCCTCCGCGGCGAAGTTCGTCGGATCCTCGTCGAGGACCTGCTGCGCCAGCTTCTCCGCCTGCTGGTAGCCGCCGTAGTCGTCCTTCGCGAGCTGGTCCTTCACTTCCTTGAGGAGCTTCGTGACATGGCGGTCGCGGGCGTGGACGTGGTTCTGCCAGGCGAGCCAACCGGCGAGGCCGAGCGCGCCCGCCACGACGATGGCGAGCGTGAGCAGGCCCGATCGGCCGCCCGCCCGCGGCGCCTCGTCGTCCTCCTCGTAGCGCGACATGTCCACGACGGGACGCGGGGCGGGGCGCGGTGCCGGCGCGGCGGCCACCGCCGGGTGCGGCGCGCCGGCCCGCGACA
>DAIDIT010000002.1 GCA_027451705.1 Pseudomonadota bacterium | reverse complement strand
CGGCCGGCGGCCGCGACCAGGTCGTTCGTGGCGCGGGCGAGGTCGTCGGGCGTCCCTCCGCCCTGGTCGAGCACCTCGAGCTGGAAGCCGCCCTGGTCGCCGACGCCCGGAAGCGGCGAGGGCGCGAAGGCGAAGATCTGCGCCCCCGGGATGCGGCCCAGCGGCCCGCGGACGCGCCCGAGGACCTCGGCGGTCGTGTGCCCCTCCCCCTCGCGCTGCGCGAGCGGCCTGAGCGAGACGTAGATCATGCCGCGGTTCGGGCCGCCCTCCCCCGCGACGCCGAACGCGCCGAAGATCTCCGGCTGCTTCTGCAAGACGGCTTCCGCCCGGGTGATCGCCCCGATCGTCTTCCCGAGCGACGTCCCCTGCGGCCCCTGCACGACCGCCATGAAGAAGCCGTCGTCCTCCTGCGGCACGAAGCCGCGCGGCACGGTGCGGAAGAGCCAGTAGGTCCCGCCGAGCGCGGCCACGAAGAGGAGCGCGATCGCCCACGGGGCGCGGAGCGCCCGGCCGAGGCTGCGGTCGTAGCCTGCCGTGAGGCCTCGCAGGCCGCTCTCCACCGCCGCGAAGAAGCCCCGCCCCTCCTCCTTGCGGCGCAGGAGCAGCGCCGACAGCGCCGGCGTCAGCGTCATCGCGTTGAAGGTGGAGATGAGCACCGAGAAGGCGACGGTGAGCGAGAACTGCTTGTAGAGCCGACCGGTGATCCCGGGGAAGAAGGCCACCGGGACGAAGACCGCCACGAGCACGAGCGAGGTCGCCACGACCGCGCCGGTCACCTCGCGCATGCCCGCGGAGGCCGCCTCCCGCGGCGAGGCCTCCCCCCGCTCGAGGTGGCGCTCGATGTTCTCGATGACCACGATCGCGTCGTCGACGACCAGGCCGGTCGCGAGCGTGAGGCCGAACAGCGTGAGCGTGTTGATGGTGAAGCCGAAGAGCTTCACGAACAGGAAGGTCCCGACGAGCGAGACCGGGATCGTGAGGGCGGAGATCAGCGTGCCGCGGAAGGACTGGAGGAAGAGCAGGATCACCAGCACCACGAGGCCGATGGACGAGAGCAGCGCGGTGACCACCTCCCGCACCGACTCGCGCACGACCGGCGTGTCGTCGAAGGCGATCTCGTAGCCGATGCCCGGCGGGAACGACTTCGCGAGCCGGTCCATCTCGGAGAGCACCGCGCGGTCGACGTCGAGCTTGTTCGCGTTCGGGTACTGCTGCACGCCGAGGCCCACGGTCTCGTGCCCGCGCCAGCGCAGGTAGCTGCCGTAGTCCTCGGCGCCCACCTCGACGCGGGCCACGTCCCGCAGCAGCACGAGCGTGCCGTCGCGGCCGGTCTTGAGGATGATCCGCTCGAACTGCTCCGGGCTCGACAGCCGCCCCATCGCCCGCACGCTGATCTCGTACGGCTGCCCGGCCGGCACCGGAGGCGCTCCCACCGCGCCGGCCGCGATCGAGACGTTCTGCTCCCCCAGCGCCGCGACGACGTCGGAGGCCGTCAGCCTTCGCGCCGCGAGCTTCACGGGATCGAGCCAGATCCGCATCGCGAACCGGCGCGCGCCCCAGACCATCACGTTCGAGACGCCGGGCACCCGCCGCAGCGCCTCGCGCAGAAAGACGTCGGCGTAGTTCGAGAGGAACAGGTTCGAGTAGGCGCCGTTGTTCGAGGTGAGGGCGATCCCGCAGACGAACTCGCCCGAGCTCTTCCAGACGTCGACGCCGTTCTGGCGCACCACCGAGGGCAGCCGCCCCTGCGCCTGCGCGACCCGGTTCTGCACGTCCACCGCGGCCACGTCGAGGTTGCGGTCGACGTCGAAGGTGATGTCGATCTCGGTGCTGCCGTCCGAGCTGCTCGTCGAGGTCAGGTAGCGCATCCCCTCGACGCCGTTGATCGACTGCTCGAGCGGAGTCGTCACCGCGGATTCGACCGTCTGCGCCGGCGCGGCGAGGTAGCTCGCGGAGACGCCGACCTGGGGCGGCGAGAGGACCGGGAAGCGGCCCACCGGGAGCAGCGGCACGCAGATCGCCCCGCCGAGGACGATGAGGAGCGCCGTCACGATGGACAGCACCGGCCGGTCGATGAAGAAGTCGACCAGCATCTACCCCTTCGCCGGGACGATCGGGGCGCCGTCGTGGAGCTTCTGGGCGCCTTCGACGACGATCTTCTCCCCGGCGGAGAGTCCGGCCAGCACCGGGTAGACACCCTCGTCGAGCGGGCCCAGCGACACCGGCCGCTGCCGGGCGACCAGCTTGCCGTCCACCTCGACCGCGGCGAAGGCGAACGGCTGCCCGTTGAAGCGCTTCACCGCGTCGAAGGGCAGCACCGGCCCCTGCCGCTCGCTCCAGACCAGCCGCGCGCGCACGAACTGCGAGGTGCGCAGGGCGCCGGTCGGGTTCTCCACGATCGCCTTGAGGAGGACCGCCTGCGTGTCGGGATCGACCTCGGACGAGACGAACGCGATCCGGCTCTCGGCCAGCTTCGCCCCCGACGAGTCGAGCAGCTCGACCGGCAGGCCCAGTCGGACCTGGGCCACGCGCTCCACCGGCACCGCGACGTACAGCTCGAGCCGATCGTTCTGGTCCACGGTCGTCAGCTCGGTCTGCGGGTTCACGTAGTCGCCGACGCGCACCGGGACGTCGCCCACCACGCCGTCCTCCGGGGCGACGATGGAGAACCAGTGGAGCTGCACCTCGCCGGCGCGCACCGCCGCGCCCAGCGCCTCCACGTCGGCGCCCGCCGCGTCGAGCGCGGACTTCGCGAGGTCGAGCTCCTGCCGGCTGGCGGCGCCGCCCCGGTAGAGCGTCTCCACCCGTTCGTACTCGCGCTGCGCGTAGGCGAGGGCCGCCTGCTTCGACAGAACCGTCGCCTTCTGGCTCGAGACGCTCTGAAGCTCGCGGCTCGGGTCGATCTGCATCAGCAGCCGGCCGCGCTTCACCCGGTCGCCCGAGTGGACCAGGATCGCCGCCACCTGCCCGTCGACCTGGGGGTGCAGCGCCACCGACCGGCGCGACTTCAGCGTGGCCACGTACTCGGTCGTGTCGCGCACCGTTGCCCGCGCCACCGGCGCGATCGCGACCGGCACGGCCGCTTCGGCCTCCCCGCCGATCGACTCCGCGCCGGCCTTGCTGCAGGCCGCGGCGGCGGCGAGGAGGAGGATGAGGCGGTTTCGTGGCACGGCGGAGGCCCCGGGCGGCGGGAGAGCGCACTCTAGGACGATTCGAAATTGGGCGCCAGCGAGCGCGAAACCCTCTCCACCCGGTGCCCCCGCTGCGCTAACCTCCGGCGCCGTGAAGACCAACGCCGCCCGCCTGCTCGACCAGCTCGGCGTCGCCTACGAGCTGCGCGGCTACGACTTCGACGAGGACGACATGGCGGCCGAGAGCGTGGCCCGCAAGGTCGGGCTGCCCCCCGAGCAGGTCTTCAAGACCCTCATCGCGCGGGGCGACCGTTCAGGCCCCCTCTTCGCCGTGCTCCCGGGCAACGCCGAGCTCGACCTCAAGGCGCTCGCGCGCCTCTCGGGCGACCGCAGCGTCGGGACCGTGCCGCTCAAGGAGGTCCAGCCGCTCACCGGCTACCTGCGCGGCGGGGTGACCGCGCTCGCGGCGAAGAAGCCCTACCCCGTCTTCGTCGACGAGACCGTGATCCTCTTCGACCGCATCAGCGTCTCGGCCGGCGCGCGCGGCTGGCAACTCCTCCTCGCCCCCGACGACTACCTGCGCGCCGCGTCCGGCAAGACGGGCGCCATCGCCCGCGACAAGGCCGCGACCTGAAGCGCGGCGACGGAGGCCGTCCCCGCGAGACGCCACCCGACCGGCTCACCAGGCGCGCGCCGACAGCACCGCTCCGTACTGCATCGCCCAGCCGTTGGCGGGGCGCCCCACCATCGACCCGACGAAGTCGAAGAAGCCGATCTCGGGCCGAAGCGCCGCGCCGGCGCCGAGCTCGATCTCGAGCCCCGCGCTCCCGCCGAAGGCGTGCAGGACCGCCTGCGGCGCCGCGGCGTGCGGCACCACGGTGTAGGTGTATCGCGCCTCGAGCGAACCATCGACCTTGCGGCCCAGGGTGTGGGTCAGCAGCGCGTACCCCCCGGGGCTCCAGGCGATCTCCTGCGCGCCGGCGAGGTCCAGGTAGGCGTAGGCCATGTCGGCGCCGGCCGCGACACGCCAGGCCGATCCCGTGGGCGTCAGCCGGAGCTTGAGATCGACCTGGCTCCCCAGCGTCGGACCGCCTTCGTTGTAGGGAAGGGCCACGGTGGTCAGGCGGTAGCCGGCGTCGAGGTCGTCGAGAAGGCCGACGCGCAGTCCGGCGTGGGCGAGGAACGCGGTGAAGCTGACCTGCCCGTCGATCACCGTCAGTTGGCCGCCGGTCCCCCCGATGAAGCCCGCCGTCCCCTGCGGCTGCGTCTCTGCCTGCGAGAAGCCGAGGAGCCAGAAGGCGCGCGCGGGCGGGGCGGCGAGCGCGACGGCCACCGCCGCGAGGCAACCGGCCGCGCGGGTCCTCACGGCGCCGCCCGGCCGCGCAATGTCGGAAACACTCGGGCCATCGAGAGTGACGGGCGTACCATGCCCGTCCGACACCCGAACGGCGGTCGTGGTCGCGGTCGCCGGGCGGGGGCAATTCTCATCTGGTCTTTCCGACCCCATGGGAGCCCTCCTCCCCCGCGAAGCGGGGGAGGCCGGGAGGGGGGTGGACACGAGTCTTGCGCGTTCAACCCCCACCCCCGCTTCGCGGGGAAGGGAATCCAAATTCGACGGCGGATTGGAAAAGACTTGCGCCCCACCGGGCGGCTCGCTTGACCGCCACGGCCGGGGCCGATAGAACGGGCGCCTCGTTTCGCGCCCTTCGCGCACGCCAAAAGGGGTCTTCGCTTGGCCCAGAACCCGCTGCCCGCCGCCGCGCTCCGCCCCGTCCCGGGACACCGGAACGGCCCCTTCGCGGAGCTCGCCCCCGCGCTCGACGCCTCCGAGGTCCGGCTCGAGGCCAACCGCTGCCTCTACTGCTTCGACGCTCCTTGCACGCGCGCCTGCCCCACCGGCATCGACGTGCCGGCCTTCATCCAGAAGCTCGCGACCGGCAACCGGCGCGGCGCGGCGCGCGTGATCCTCTCGGCCAACGTCCTCGGCGCCTCCTGCGCGCGCGTCTGCCCGACCGAGGTCCTCTGCGAGGGCGCCTGCGTCCACAACCTCGACCAGAAGCGGCCCATCCCCATCGGCCGCCTCCAGCGCACCGCGACCGACTGGGCCCTCGAGCGCAACTGGCTGCCGTTCGGCCCCGGCGCCTCGACCGGAAAGCGCGTCGCGATCGTCGGCGCGGGCCCGGCCGGGCTCGCCTGCGCGGCGGAGCTGCGCCGCCTGGGGGACGCCGTCACGCTCTACGACGCCCGCGAATGGCCGGGCGGCCTGGGCACCTTCGGTATCGCCGAGTAGAAGATGACCTCGGACCTCGCGCTGCGCGAGGTCGAGCTGGTCACGCAGCTCGGCGTCGACCTGCGGCTCCGCACCCGGGTCGGCGAGGCGCCGACCTGGCCGGAGCTGTTCGCCGAGTACGACGCGGTCTTCCTCGGCGTCGGGCTGCCGCGCGCGGTGCCGCTCGGCATCCCGGGCGAGGAGCTGCCCGGCGTCCGGCAGGCCCTCGACTTCATCGAGGAGCTCAAGCTCAACCCGCCGCGGGCCAAGCGCGTCGGCAAGCGCGTCGCGGTCATCGGCGGCGGCAACACCGCGGTCGACGCCGCGACGCAGGCGAAGCGGCTCGGCGCCGAGCGCGTGACGATGATCTACCGGCGCGGCCGCGCCGAGATGTCCGCCTTCGACTACGAGATCGAGCTGCTCCGCGCCGACGGCTGCGAGCTGCTCCTCGAGACGGTGCCGGTGCGGCTGTCGGGCAAGAAGCACGTCGAGCGGCTCGTCTGCCAGCGCGTCGCGCCCGGCAAGCCGGGCAAGGACGGCAAGCGCACGCTGCGCAAGGTCCCCGGCACCGTGTTCACCCTCGACGTCGACCTCGTCATCGCCGCGATCGGCCAGCGGCTCGAGGAGGGGGCGCTCGGAAAGATCCCGGGCCTCTCGTTCGAGGGCGGCGCGATTGCCGTCGACCGCGCCACCTTCCGCACCGGCCACCCCAAGGTCTGGGCGGCGGGCGACTGCGCGAACGGCGGCGCCGAGGTCGTCAACGCGGTGGCCGAGGGCCGCGACGCGGCCCGCAGCCTGCACGGCACCCTCGCGGGGAAGGCATAGGCCATGGCGGATCTCTCGATCGACTTCTGCGGCATCAAGAGCCCGAACCCGTTCTGGCTCGCCTCCGGGCCGCCGACCAACACCGGCGATCAGATCCACCGCGCCTTCGAGGCCGGCTGGGGCGGCGCGGTCTGGAAGACCATCGGCGAGCCGATCGTCAACGTCTCCTCGCGCTACGGCGGACTCGACGTGGGCGGGGCCAAGGTCGTCGGCTTCAACAACATCGAGCTGATCACCGACCGCTCGATGGAGGTGAACTTCCGCGAGCTCGCCGAGGTCAAGAAGCGCTGGCCGAAGCACGCCGTCATCGCCTCGCTCATGGTCGAGAGCAGGCGCGAGGCCTGGCACGACGCCGTCGCCCGGGCGCAGGACGCGGGCGCGGACGGCCTCGAGCTGAACTTCGGCTGCCCGCACGGGATGAGCGAGCGCGGCATGGGCGCCGCGGTGGGGCAGGTCCCCGAGTACTGCGGCCGCATCACCGGCTGGGTGAAGGAGAAGGCGCGCATCCCGGTCATCGTCAAGCTCACGCCGAACGTGACCGACGTGGTCTACCCGGCCCGCGCGGCGGTCGAGGCCGGCGCCGACGCGCTCTCGCTCATCAACACCATCAACTCGCTGATGTCGATCGACCTCGACAGCTTCGCGCCGGCCCCGGCGGTGCGCGGCCAGGGCAGCCACGGCGGCTACTGCGGCCCGGCGGTCAAGCCGATCGCGCTCAACATGGTGAGCGCGGTCTGCGGCGACGCGAAGGTCGGCCGGCCCGTCTCGGGCATCGGCGGCATCTCCACCTGGCGCGACGCGGCCGAGTTCGTCGCCGTCGGCGCGACCAGTCTTCAAGTTTGCACGGCCGTCATGCACCACGGCTTCCGGATCGTCGAGGACATGATCGACGGGCTCTCGGCCTACCTCGACGAGAAGGGGCTCACCCTGTCGACGCTGCGCGGCCGCGCCAACCCGAACGTGCGGCGCTGGGAAGACCTCGACCTCAACTACAAGGTCGTCGCCTCGATCGACCACCACAAGTGCATCGGCTGCCAGCTCTGCTACATCGCGTGCAACGACGGCGCCCACCAGGCCATCGGCCACAGGCCGTGGAAGGAGCTGGGCGCGGTGCGCGCCCCTCACCCGCACGGTCTCGACCCGCGCGAGGGGGACGCACCGGTCATCCTCGAGGAGAGCTGCGTCGGCTGCAACCTGTGCAGCCTGGTCTGCCCCGTGCCCGGCTGCATCACCATGAAGGACCGCTCGCCGACGACGGCGCGCAAGAGCTTCCGCGACTACCAGGCGGCGGGCGAGCAGCCCCGCGCGAGCTTCAGCCACCGGTAGAAAACCGGCAGGGCTGACACGGATGTCGCGGTCGCGCTGAATGGACGACCGCAAGCGGGCCACGGATGGGCTGGCACCGGGCTTGCGTTGCAGGGACGGCGAGGAGGCAGCGGACATGGGAACGACTTTCGGGCGTGGGTTGCGGACGGTCCTTCTGGCCCTGGCGACCGCGGCGGCCTGCGGCGGCCCCGGCGCGTACGAGCAGGAACTCGGGACGAACGGCGGCACGGTGTCGACGCCCGACGGCGTCACCATCAACGTGCCGGAGGGAGCGACGTCGGCGCCGATCACCATCTCGGTGACCCCGGCCCCCGACGCCCCGGTGCCGGCCGGCGCCGTCCAGGTCGGCAACGCCTACACCTTCGGCCCCGAGGGCACGCAGTTCGACGTGCCGGTGAGGGTCACCCTGCCCTTCGACCCGAGCAAGCTCCCGATCGGCGTCACCGAGTCGAGCCTCGTCGTCTACACCGCGCCGGCCGGCTCGAGCGCCTACACCGTGCTCCCGACCGGTATCGCCGATTCGACGCACGTCTGGGCGAACACCCCGCACTTCTCGACCTTCCTCGTCGGCACCGCGGCCCAGGGCGGCGGCGGCGGCGGCGGCGGGAGCGACGGCGGCTGCTGCCCGACCTGCGACTGCGCGAGCATCCAGGACGGCGGCCACGGCGGCGGTGCGGATTCGGGTCCCGTGGGCTGCGTCACCGACGCCAACTGCCCGAGCGGTACATATTGCGTGAACGGCGCCTGCTCGGCCGGGGTGGACAGCGGGCCCGCGTGCACCGTCTGCGGCGGCGTCTGCACCTTCCTTACCAACGATCCCAACAACTGCGGCGCGTGCGGCAACGCCTGTCCTTCCGGCTCCTCCTGCTCGGCCGGCTACTGCAACGCGGGCGCTTCCGATGCAGGCATCGGCGACGGCGGAATCTCGGACGGCGGCGGCTGGAGCGACGGCGGGGGACCGCCTCCCCCGGACGGCGGCCGCGGCGACGGCGGGATCCAGGATGCGGGCTACCCCGACGCCGGTCCGTCCGACGGCGGCATCGCGGACGGGGGAGCCTGCACGCTCTGCGGTGGCGCCTGCGTGGACCTCATGAGCGATCCGTCCAACTGCGGCGCCTGCGGCATGGCCTGCCCGAGCGGCCAGAGCTGCACCTACGGCACCTGCGGCTGAGCCTCAGGTCCCGCCGTCGCCCGCGCAGGGTACGGGCACGGCGGGACAGGTCGACGCGGCGTCGATCGCCGTCCCGGCCGGGGCCGCGAAGTCGACCCCGGCGGTCGGGCTCGCGGACTGCCAGGCGTTCTGCTCCGCGTCGACCGTCGCGCCGGGTGCGCCGGACCGCGCGGTGGTCGTCATGTGCGTGGCGGCGCGCGAGGCCTACGTCGAGAGCGTGCCCTCCAGCGCGCGGTCTTGCGCGGCCTGCGCGTAACGCGTGGAACGCGGCGCGACGAGGTCGACCGTGTTCAATCCCCCGGTCCCGGCGGCGCCCAGCAGGGTGAAGCAGGTGATGATGAGGTGCCCACCGAAGGCGACAGCCGAGAACGCCCTGACGACCGAGATGCCGGACCCCGCCAGGGCCTTTTCGCCGACGCGCTCGTCGGGTCCGGCCACCGCCAAGTCGGCGTCCTTGGTCTCCCGCGGTTCGCCGTAGGCCGCGAGCGCGAGCCCCCCGTAGACCGCGTGCGGCCCTCCAGCGGTGCGCAGCGTGCTAGCGACGCGGAGCAGGTCCGCGATCGGGTCGTTCAGGTCCAGCGGCCCGTTCATGGTCGGTCCGGGGGGCGAGGATGCGCGCGCCGAGGTCGCCGAATTCGAGTGTCGCCCGGCGCAGCGACGTGAGCGCCCGGTCCGCGTCCGCCAACCTGCGATTCAACTCGTCCCGGTCCATCACCTTCCCAGGATAGGCGGAGCCGTCCCGGACGGCAACGCTCGCCGGCGGCGCAGTGCCGCGAGGGCGAAGAGCGCGAGGAGGCCGTCGCCGCCCGGGTCGCCGCAGCCGCAGCCCTTCGCGGGCGGAGGGGGCGGCGGCGGAGGGACCGGGGGCTTCGCCCCGTAGAAGAAGAGCGCCGACAGGTAGTTGATCGACGCCTCCCAGACGTGCGGGATCGCCGTCACGTTCTCGAAGACCGGGCCGCTGCCCCCGTCGAGGGTCAGGTAGGCCTCGCCGTAGTGGCCGGTCGCGGTCGGGAGCTGGTCGAGCAGCGCGCCGACGATCGGCCGCAGCCGCGCGAGGCGGGCGGGGTCCCCCCGGAGGACCACGGCGAGCGCGTCGGTGTTCTTCGCGTCGTACGACGAGCCGGGCGTCTGCCCGGAGACACACGCCTCGAGCTCGCCGAGCTGCTCGTCCGCATTCAGGTCGATGCGCGGGTCGCCTCCGTCGAACAGCCCGCCCGGGCAGAGCGCCCAGCCGCGCGCGCCGCGGTTGCCGACGAGCATTCCCCCATCGTCGACGAAGCGCGCGAGGATCGCGCCGCGGATCTCGACCGCCCGCGCGCTCCAGGCAGCCTCGTCCGCGGGCTGGTCCTGCACCCCGGCGAGCCGCGACGCCGCGACCAGCCCGAGGTACACCGGGATCGCCCCGTCGAGCGTCTGCGTCTGCTGCGGGTCGTCGTCCTCGTTGGCCGGGCACTGGAGCCCGGTCGCGGGATCCTTGCACGCGACGAGCAGGTCGGCCGCGCGCTTCGCCGCGGGGTAGATCAGGGCGCGGAACGCCGCCGCGTCCGCGCCGCGCCCGATCGAGTCGAGGTACTCCGCGTGCGCCTCGAAGGCCCAGAGGACGAGCGCGGTCTGGTCGATCTCGAAGGGGATCGGTCCGCCCGCCTCCCCGTCGGGGTAGTAGTTCATGGCCCACGACCCCGCGGGTTCGCCGGGCGCGTCCGCCGTCCGCTGGACCTTCGCGAGGAACTGGAGGTTCGCGGTCGCGCGGTCGGGCAGTCCCGCTCGGTCGAGGACGTAGGCGATGAAGGCGCTGTCGCGCGGCCAGTCCTCGGCGTAGGGCGGCTGGGTCGTGACCGAGGCGACGACGGCGCCGCTCGGCGGATCGGTCGCCGTGACGATCGACATCAGCGCGCGCTTGGCGACCGCGAGCGTCCTCGCGTCGGTGGCGTCCGGCAAGGTGAAGCCCGCGACCAGGCTCGACCACGCCCGCTCGGTCTGCGCCCGCAGCGCGTCCGCGCCCGTCTCCTTCGCGGCGTCGAGGGCCGAGAGCGCCGCCCCGGCGCCGCTCGCCGCGGTCAGAAAGAGGTCGAGGCTCGCCGCGCCCCCGTTCGGCGTGAGGTCGAAGGCCAGCGCCCCGGCCGCGGGCGCGAGCGCGGCGGCGCTCCCCGAGAGCGTGCCCGCCGCGGCGTCTTCGAAGGCCGGCGGGGGACCGCCTCCCTGGCGGCCTTGGAACGCCATCTGCGCCGCGGTCTCCTGCGAAGGCGGCTGCGAGGCGCCCCACGCGAGGTAGACGCCCGGGCCGAACGTCGAATCGAGCGCGGAGACCTCTGCGGCCGCTGCCCCGCCGCCCACCGCGGCCGCCGCGACCGCCTGGGCCGCCGCGCCCTGAAGGGAGTCGACCGCGGACTCGCGCGGCCGGAAGCTCACGAGCGCGCCGTCGGCCGGCGAGTAGAAGAGCGCGAAGTCCACGGGCGTCCCGGTCGCGGGGGCGTCGTAGAACCAGTCGTCGAGCGGCAAGAGCGGGGTCCGCTGGCCGCAGGGGGCGAGCGCGCCGTAGACCACGACGCGGGTGGGGCCCGACAGCCCCGCGAAGGCGAACCTGCGCACGAAGACGTCCTGCTGCCAGACGACGAAGTCGCTCTGGGTGACGGTGATGGCGCCGTCCGCGTACGTCGTGACGAGCACCGGGGAGTCGTCGGCCGCGTAGGCCTGCGCCGACCGCCACGGGGGGTCGCGGAAGAATGAGGTCGCGCCGTTCACGACGACGCCCGCGAAGAACCCCATGTCGGGCTGCGCGCCGAAGTACGGCAGCGCGCGGGCGCTGCCGCCGTCCGGGCCTTGCGTCGCGGTCTCGTAGCGGACGTGATCGGGCGAGCCGGGGCCCGGCCAGCGTAGGAGCGTGACCTCGCCGGTCCGCGCGACGCCGACGGTCAGCCGCCCGTCGCCGAGCGCGGCGTTCACGTTGGTCGCGCCGAACTGGCGCTCGACCGAGTCGGGCGGAGCGGGGGGAGGAGGGCCCGCGTCGGGTGTCCCGCCGTCGTCAGTGGCGCGCGCGAGGGACGGCGTGAAGCAGAGCACGCCCACCGCGACCGCCACGGCGCGAGGAAAGCTTCGCGACACGCCCGTCCGCATCGCCCGTCCCTCCGAAACGAGAGTCTACCACGCCGTTCGATCGGCGATCCGGCTTGGAACGGGCGTCGCGTGACAGGGAACGACGAACGCGCCGGGCGGAACGAGGCTCGTGTGGCACGGCGCGCCCAACGCGCGTCACGGCGCGCCTCACGCGCGGCACGGCGCGTGACACGCACGGCACGGCGTGATGTCAGCTCCGTGCTGCGCGACGCCAGGTTCCCATGGAATTGGCATCCTGTGGCAGTTCTATATACTTGATCACTGCCACCCGTGTCCCGCTCCATGCCACACGCACATCGCTTCCTGCCACGCGCGCCGCGCGCGGCAGGGGACGCTTGAAAAGGAGTGTCGCCCGATGCGCGATCTCGCGCTCATCATCACCGACGCCCGCCGCGCGGCCCACGCCTGGACCGCGCCGCAGCTCGCGGGCCTGCTCGGCTGCTCCGTCCGCACCGTCCACCGCAACGCGCGGACGGGCGGGCTCGTCTACGCGCACGACCACCACGCGCTGATCGCCGCCGTCCATCCCAACGACCCGGTGCTGGCCGCCGAGTACGCCGCCGCGGTCGGCACCTCGCTCGAGGCGCTCGGCCTCGGCCGCACGCCGCGCTCCGCGGCGGAGACGACGCCCGAGCACGCGGACCTCGTGACCTACGCGGCGGCCGACGTGCTCGACCTCCCGCCCAAGCGGGTGCGCCAGGCGGTCGCGGCGGCCTTCGCGAAGGCGCAGGAGCTGCGCGTCCCCGTCGAGGGCCTCGTCCCGCACCTCGCGGCGAAGGGCAAGGCCCCGAGGAAGCGCGGGCCGTAATCGGTCGCGGTCGGGGACTCCCTCCCCCGCTTGTGGGGGAGGGCTGGGGTGGGGGGTCACCCGCGTCGCGCGCAATCGCGCCTCCGCGTGCTTGAACGCCGCGGAAGGCGCGGGCGGGTGACGCGGGCGGCCCGTCGCCCTCCTCACCGGCCTGTGCCCGTGAGCAGCGCCCGCAGCATCCGCTTCAGCCGCAGGGCCAGGGCCTGGATCGCCGCGGCCTCCTCCCGGCCCACCGCCCCGAGCACGGCCGCGAGATCGAGCGCCGCGACGGTCTCGTGGAGGCTCCCGTTCGCGAGGTCGAAGTGGCGGCGGCGGAGCCCCGGCTGATCGTGCGGGAGCCCCTCGCTCAAATTGAGGAACACGCTCTTGGAAGCCCGCGTGGCCTGATCCGCCAGCTCGGCATCGCGAATCTTGGCCTCGTGGACGCGGCGGGCGAGTTCCAGCGCGGCCTGGTAGGCATCGAGTTTCTGCATCGGGAATCGGTTGTCGTCTTGCATTTCGGCCTCCTCGCAAGAGGAGGGAGGCCGAAATGCGAGACGACTCGATCGCGAGCGCGAACACGACCGCCACCGCGACCGTCGACCTCGACCTCGACGGGTGAATCCGACCGCGACCGCGTGCGTGCTGCGCCCGGGCGTGACAGGCGGGTTCATCGCCTGGCGCGACCGGCGCGATCCCGCGGTCGGGTGCGAGGTACGAGGGTTACCCCCCACCTCGGTCCTCCCCCGCATGCGGGGGAGGAAGTGAACCCGCGTCGGGGTCGGGGTCGCGGTCGCGGTCGCGGTCGCCCGCGTTGCGCAATTGCGCCTCCCTCGCGGTCAATCTCGCGCCAGCCGATGAAGCCCGGCTGGCACTTCGATTGCCGGCTCGGTCGCGCCCAGGTCAGCGCGCGCTTTGGGGCACGGAAGAGGGCGTGGTCGTTCATGGCATCGGCTCCTCGTCGGCTCGGGCGAAAGGAGCCGATGCCATGAACGAACCCCTTCCCGTACTTCCCCACCACAAGCTGATCGCCTTCTCCGTCGCGAAGGACCTCCTCCTCGCGGTCCGCAACTGCCGCATCCGCGATGCCAAGCTCCGCGACGAGGCCCTTCGCTCTTCCAAATCCGCGTGTTTGAACACCGCCGAGGGCGCGGGGCGGGTGACACGGGCGGACAAGGCCCGCGCGTTCGCCATCGCGCGGGCGGAGGCGGTGGAGGCGGCGGCCGCGGTGGAGATCGCGGCCCTCTGCGGCGACTGCGGCGAGGCCGAGGCGGCGGCGGTCGCCCGCATCGCCGACCGGCTCGTCGCCCTGCTCACCGGCCTGTGCCGCCCGTGAGCAGCGCCCGCAGCATCCGCTTCAGCCGCAGCGCCAGGACCTGGATCGCCGCGGCATCCTCCCGGCTCACCGCCCCGACGACGGCCGCGAGATCCAGCGCGGCCACCGTCTCGTGCAAGCTCCCGTTGGCGATCGCGAAGTGGCGGCGACGGAGCCCCGGCTGATCGTGCGGGAGCCCCTCGCTCAGATTGAGGAACACGCTCTTGGAAGCCCGCGTGGCCTGATCCGCCAGCTCGGCATCGCGAATCTTGGCCTCGTGGACGCGCCGCGCGATGTCGAGCGCGACCTGGTAGGCATCGAGT
>DAIDIT010000001.1 GCA_027451705.1 Pseudomonadota bacterium | reverse complement strand
CTCTCGATCGACCTCCGCCCGGCGGTGGTCGGTCAAATCGCGGATCGACGCGACGACCAGCGGACCGTCGTCGGTCTCGAGCGTCGCCAGGGTCGCGTCCACGGGTAACCCGGTGCCGTCGCGCCGCAGGGCCACGAGGGGCGTTCCCGGCTTTCGCGCGACGGCGGCCCGCTCGCGCACGCCGGCGGGCAACGGCAGGACGGCGTCGATCGGCCGGCCCACGAGTTCGGCGGCCGGCCAGCCGAAGAGGGACTGGGCTTCGCCGTTGGCGCACGCGATCCGTCCCTGGCCATCGATCGCCAGAGTGGCGCACGGGAAGGCCTCGAGCACCCGTGCGACGTCGCGTTCGCCCAATCCCATCGGGCCGCCAGCATGGGAAGGCGGCCTGCCGCTGTCAACGTTCCCGTCGCCCGCGCCTCTTGCATTTAATCTTCACCCATGCGATGTAGATTATGTCATGTCGCACTTCACCCCGCTCCCTTCCCTCCTCGGCGGCATCGCGATTGGCGCCGCGGCGGCCGTGCTGCTGCTCTCGAACGGCCGCGTCGCCGGAATCAGTGGCATCTGCGCCGGGATGCTCGGCGGCGAGGAGGGCGACTCGGCCTGGCGGTGGCTCTTCGTCGGCGGACTGCTCGTGGGTGGCCTGGCTTTCGGGATGGTCAGGCCCGCCGCTTTCCAACCCGGCATCGTCCGATCCGCCGGCGCGCTGGCCCTCGCTGGCTTTCTCGTCGGCTCGGGGGCCCGCCTGGCAAACGGCTGCACGAGCGGCCACGGCCTCTGCGGGCTGAGCCGCCTGTCGCCCCGGTCGTTCGTCGCCGTCGGGACGTTCATGGCGACCGGCGCCCTCACCGTCCTGGTGGTGAGCCGCTTCTTCGGAGGTGCGGTGTGAACGTCGCGCGGCGAAACGTGGTGGCGGCGCTCTCCGGTTTCGTCTTTGCGATCGGGCTGGGCCTCTCGGGCATGACGCAGCCGAACAAGGTCGTCGGCTTCCTCGATTTCGGCGGGGACTGGGACCCGAGCCTCGCCCTCGTCATGGCCGGCGGGATCGGTGTGCTCCTGCTGGCGCAGTGGGCGGCCCGCCGGATGGCTCGCCCGCTCTTCGCGGACTCCTTCCCCGTGCTGAAGCGCAACGAGATCGACCGGCGCCTCGTCGCGGGCGCGGCGATCTTCGGGGTGGGCTGGGGGCTCGGCGGCTTCTGCCCGGGCCCGGCCCTGACCTCGTGCGGCATCGGGACCCGCGCGGCTTTGGTCTTCGTGCCCGCGATGTTCGCCGGCTTCGGGGCCGTTCGCCTCTGGGACGCGAGGAAGCGGCTCGCCGCAGAGGACGAGACCGGCCTCGTCGAGGCGCGGCAGCGCGCCCAGCCCGTAGCCGGCTCGTGAATTATCCGGGCTAGTTCTCCGGGACTTCCACGCCCACCGCGCCACGGTCGAGCAGGCTGCCGAGGTTGTTGACCTCGGTGTCGCGCGCGCCGAGTTGGCCGGTCTTCCCGGTGAAATCCCACTCGAGGAACTTGACGATCGACGAGTGTTCCATCGTCACGTGGGAGACGTAGCCCTTCTTCGCGTACGGTCCGATCGCGAGCAACGGGATGCGAGGCCCGTAGGGCTCTCCGTCGATCGCGCTCGGGGGCGGCGGCGGAACGTGATCGTAGAAGCCGCCGCTTTCATCCCAGGTCACCAGGATCAGCGTGTTCTTCGCGTAGGGCGACGACTCGATCGTGTTCACGAGCGCCTGCGCGAACGCGACGCCCGCCGAGATCGTGCTGTGGTAGCCGGGATGCTCGGTCTTGTAGCCGACCGCCTTGACGAACGCGACGTTCGGGAGCTGGCCCGCCGCGACGTCCGCCGCGAGCTGGGCGTAATCCTTGATGTGCGCTGGGTTGTCGGTCGGCGCCGAGAACTGCGGGAAGAAGAGGAACGGGTCGTCGCCCGGGCTGTAGACGCAGGGCGAGACTGGAAAGCCGAGTGGACAGTCGCTCGGGGCAGGAGGACATGCCTGGCCCGACTGCGCCTGCGCCTGTTTCATCGCCGCATAACCGTCAGCGTAGAAGGCGAACGTGCCACCCGCCGCGAGGACGACGTCCGCGACCGTCTCGCCCCCGTCGAAGCGCGTCGGCGGACCGGCGGCGGCCGTACACGCGTAGCCGATCGAGTCCGGGATCTCCGTGTTGTCGACGAAGTAGAAACGCGCGCCGGCGAGGTACATGTCGTTCTCGCTCGACGCCCCCGCGGCCGGCTGAAAGTAGCGATCCGCGATCGCGTACTGGCCGGCCCAGGCGCGGTACGGCGCAACCTCGGTCGCGGACGAGGCCGCGAGCGCGAAGTTTCGCGGGTCCTCGCAGGGGCCCCACAGTGAGCCCGCGTCGACCGGCGGGCCACGGGTGTAGCGGTCCATACCGCCGTCGTCGATCTCCGTCTCCTCGCACAACTGCGAGTGGTTCGGGTCGAAGAGGCCGTTCTCCCCGTCGTCGAGCGTCGTCGGGCCGTTCCCCTCCGGGTCTTGCGATGGGGCGGCCTCGCAGCAAGAAGGACCGTCGTTGCACGTCGGAGCGGAGCCCGGCGACGCGGTACACCAGCGGCCGAAATAGGAGTCGAATGAGTGGTTCTCCTGCACGAGGACGACGACGTGCGGGATCGGCGGCCCGCCGTCGGCTTGTCCGGTGGGAGACGGGCCGCAGGCGGCGAGCGCCGCGAGTGCTGCCATGCAGGCGAGCGTTCGCATGGCCGCCATCTAACGCTGCCGCACCACTTCCGTCCAGTCCTTACGCGATACGCAACGCTTGCCAGCCAAGGCCCCGGAGGACGCCGGATCCCTCCGGCATCCTCCGGGGCTTCGTTCTGTCGGGGCGACTGGATTTGAACCAGCGACCACCTGCACCCCAAGCAGGTGCGCTACCAGGCTGCGCTACGCCCCGGGTGCAGCAACTGCGGACCTCTTGTGCCATGCCCCCGGGCAAACCGCAACCGATTCTGCGACTACTCGTTGAGCGCGCTCTTGAGGACCTGGCTCGGGCGGAAGGTCAGGACGCGGCGGGCCGAGATCTCGATCTCCTGACCCGTCTGCGGGTTGCGGCCAATTCGCGCCTTTTTCTCGCGGACGATGAAGTTGCCGAAGCCGGAAATCTTGATCTTCTCCCCGCTCTCAAGCGTCCGCTTGATGGTGTCGAACACCAGCTCGACGATTTCGGCGCTCTCCTTCTTGGAGAAACCCACCTGCTCGTAGACGTTCTCGACGATGTCTGCCTTCGTCATGCCTTCGGTCCCGTTCGAGGGCGGCGGCCCATTCGATTCACTGGCACCGAGGCTACCCGGCGCCTAGATTTTGTCAATGCCTCCCTGTGCTTGCGGTGACGGACGCACGCCAGCCCAGGCTCCGGCGCTTGTTCGGACGAAATCTTTATCGTACAAATGACATCGGGACCCGTACTGCCAGTGTCAGATCCGACCCCGTCCTCTCCAGACAGCCCCTCCCCCGCCGACGCGGGCGCGGCCGATCCGCTCGTCGGTTCGGTCATCGATCGCTACCGAATCCTGGGTCGAATCGGGGAGGGCGGGATGGGGACCGTCTACGCCGTCGAGCACGTGCTGCTCCGCAAGCGGATGGCGATGAAGCTGTTGCGGACCGAGCTCGGCTCCAACCCGGAGCAGGTCCGCCGCTTCCAGAACGAGGCGGTCTCGGCGTCGTCGATCGGCCACGAGAACATCGTCTCGGTCACCGATTTCGGCTGGACTCAGGCAGGGCAGGTCTACCTCGTCATGGAGATGCTGGAGGGCCTCTCGCTCGGAGAGGCCCTCCAGCGCGAGCCCGGCTTTCCCGTGGCCCGATCGATCGACGTCGCCGCGCAGATTTGCCGCGCCTGCGCCGCCGCCCACTCCGCCGGCATCGTGCACCGCGACCTGAAGCCGGACAACGTGTTCCTCGTCCAGCGCAACGGGCAGCCCGAGCTGGTCAAACTGCTGGATTTCGGGATCTCGAAGGTGGGTGAGACCGGGCCCGACGGGACGCGGCTCACGCGGACGGGCATGATCATCGGGACGCCCGAGTACATGTCCCCCGAGCAGTCCGCGGGCCGCCCGGTCGACTCCAGGACGGACGTCTACGCGTGGGGAGTCCTCTTCTTCGAGATGCTCACGGGCCGGCTTCCGTTTCAGGCGGACAATCCGATCGCCATGCTGATGAAGCACCAGCAGGAACCGCCCCTTTCGCTTTCGGACGTCCGTCCGGACCTCGACCTCCCGAGCGAGCTCTGGCGGATCGTCAGCCGCGCGCTCGCCAAGCGGCCGCAGGATCGCTTCCAGACGATGAACGACTGCCTCGCGGAGCTCCTCGCCTTCGCGGAAGCGACCCCGCCTCCAGCGCCGGAGACGGCACGGGAGTCGCCGCCCGAGGCCGTTCGGCCGAACAAGCCCCTCTCACCGACGCTGCTCACGCCCTCCCCCGGGCAGGTTCCGCCGCCGGAGGCTCCCTCCAGCCCGACGCCGGCCCTCGGCACCGCCGCCCGCCCCGCCGGGATCATCCTCGGACTGGCCGATCGCCTCTGCCTGGTCGACCAGGACCTCCGCCGCGCCTCGCTCTCGCCGGAAGAGGGATTCCTCGCCTCGCGCCTTCACGGGCTGACGCCGACGGTCGAGGAGGTCCTCCAGACGAGCGGAATGCCCCGGTCCCTCGCGACCGACCTGCTGCACCAGCTCGTCCAGAAGGGAATCGTCGCCCGGCGGCTCGGCACCCAACCTCCCGGCATGTCGAAGGCCCGTTCCGACGAAGCCGACCGCGGCGAGGAGCGCCGCGAGAGGACCAAGTCCAATCCCCTCGTCGCCCGATTCGCCCAGAAGCAAGGCCACGTCCGGCGCGGCCGGGAGCTGCTCGCCCGCGGCCGCCTCGAGGATGCACTGGCCGAGCTGCGCAGCGCCGCGGCGCTGGACCGCAAGGATGGAGAGATCGATCGGCTGATCGCGGACACACAGGCGACGCTCGACCAGGGCAAGGCCGAGCGCCTCTACCACGAGGGGCTCGCCGCCGAAGCGCGCGGCGATTTCAGCTCGGCGCTCGATCGCTTCCGCGAGGCGATGCGGCTCCGCCCCCAGACCGGCAGGTACGTGGAGCGCGTCGCCCGCAAGCTCCTGTACAACCAATCCGACTTCAACGAGGCGCGCCGGCTCGCCGACAAGGCGGTTCAGCTCTCGCCGCGCGACCCCGACGCCCGCGCGACGCTCGCGCGCGCCTACCTGCTCGCCGGCCTCCAGACGAGAGCCCGGCGCGAGCTCGAGACGGTCCTCGAACTGGACCACAACCACCGGTTCGCCAAGAGCCAGATGAAGAAGCTCCGCTGGTGGAACGGCTGACGGCCGAATCAGGAGCGACCGAGGCGCGCCTGCAAGAAACGTAGGCTGGCCGCGAACGTTCCACCGATCACGCTGCCGAGGCCGTCCGCCAACACGTCGCCCACTTCCGCGTCGCGCCCGGGGACGAAGCTCTGGTGCAGTTCGTCGCTCGCGCCGTAAAGCAGTCCGACGAGACTCGCCCAGAAAAGGACGTCGCGAGAGGTGAAGTCGGACCGCTGGCCTGCCGCGAGCCCGACGAGGAAGCCGAGGCCGCCGTACTCGACGAGGTGCAGGAGCTTGTCCCACACGTGCGCGGTGAGGGCGGGCAGCGGGTTGGCCTCACTCGAGAGGGCGAAGATGACGACCGCATAGACCATGGCCGCGAGCCAAGGCCACCAGCGGATTCTCGCGGGCAGGCTCATGCCACGACCGGGAGGCGCACGTGGGATGAAGCGGCCGGCGGCGCCGCGGCTTCGACGAGGCCGATCTCCCGTCCGGAGAGCGACACCGGACTCGCCCGGTCGATTCGGACGGACACCAAGGCGCCGGGCATCGCGGAGCCCGAGAAGTTGACCATGCGGTTCTGGGGCGTGTGCCCACAAAGGCGATCGGGGTCCGTTCGCGAAGCGCCTTCGACGAGGACCTCGACGTCCGTCCCGACGGCCGCTGCCATCCGTTCGCGGGAGATCGAACGCTGCAGCGCCTGCAGCCGCTCCAACCGTTCGACCTGGACCTCGTAGGGGACGACTCCCCACGCCTCCTCGTGGAGGCGGGCGGCCGTGTGCGGCCGCGACGAGTAGACGAACGAATAGAGGTTGTCGTAGCGGACCCGTTCGACGAGGCGCAGGGTCGCCTCGAAATCGGCCTCGGTCTCGCCCGGGAAGCCGACGATCACGTCGCTCGTGAGCGCCACGTGCGGGGTGGCGGCATGGAGCGCCGCGACCGCGGCCTCGTAGGCGTCGGCCGTGTAGTCGCGCCGCATCCGGGCGAGGACCGTGTCGGAACCGGACTGCACCGGCAGGTGCAGGTGGGGGCAGAGGACGGGCAGTTCGGCGAAGCAGCGGATCAGCCCCGCCCCGAAGTCGTGCGGGTGGCTCGTCGTGAAGCGCAGGCGGCGCAAGCCCGGCACCTCCCCGACGCGGCGCAGCAGCGCCGGGAAGTCGCAGCCGCCCGCGAAGGAGTTGACGTTCTGGCCGATGAGCGTCACCTCGCGGACTCCGACGCCGACGAGATCGCGGACCTCCGCCACGACGTCGGGATACGGGCGGCTCGTCTCGCGCCCCCGGGTGTGCGGGACGACGCAGAACGAGCAGACGTTGTCGCAGCCCTTCATGGCCGTGACGAACGCGGTGATCCGTCCCCTCGCCTGCTCCGCATCCGCCCGGGGAAAGGCGTAGCTGTCGGAATCCATCCAGGCCGTCTCGACGCGGGATGGCTTTCCCGAAGCGGCCGCTCGGACCAGTTCGGGCAGCGCGGCGAGGTTGTCCGGCCCGAGGACGAAGTCGACGTAGGGTGCGCGTGCGAGCAGCCGGCCCTTTTCCTGCTGGGCGACGCAGCCCGCCACGCCCAGGAGCGTGCCGCGCGCCCGTTTCGCGGAGCGGTAGCGGCCGAGCGCGGAGTAGAGCTTCTGTTCGGCCTTGTCCCGGATCGCGCAGGTGTTGACCAGGATGAGGTCCGCCTCGGCGGTCGCGTCGGTGCCCACCCAGCCGTCGCGGACCAGCGATTCGAGCATGCGCGCGGAATCGCTCTCGTTCATCTGGCAGCCGAACGTGTGGATGTAGACCTTGCGGGGCATCCCGGCGTCCCGTCTACCACGATCGATAGGCCCGGGCGAGCCGGCGCGGCCTGACCGATCGGCAGCGTCGGCAACTGCGCGGGCGCGCAGCTCCGGACGGTCGACCAGAGGAGGAGTGCCGCCAAGGCCAGCGCGGCGAGACCGATCTCGAGGGCCCGGGAGGCGCTCGGCTGGAGTTCGGCCATCCTCACGAGGTAGGCATCCGCGGACGGCGCCGGGAGCCGCCGGCCTACGCAGGGACGATCTCGTCGGCGAGTCGGGCCAGATCCGCGAGGCAGCCCACCACGGCCACCTGGCTGCACTGCCGCGCGTAGCGGTGCATCTCGCTGTCCCCGAGCCCCCACGAGGACCGCGGCTCCGGCGAGATCCAGATCAGCCGGCGCGCCTTCCTCCGCACGTCGGCGAGCGCCCACTCGTTCGCCGGGTTGTAGTTGTTCCGCCCGTCCCCGATAACGAGGACGGTCGTCCGCCGGGTCACGGCGCCGAGGTGCTCCCGAGCGAAGAGGGCGAGCGCCCGGCCGTAGTTGGAGTTCGCGTACAGGCTGACGGCCTTGCCGGCGAGCGCCAGATCGATCGCGCGCCGGGCGTCCACGCCGCGGAAGTGGTCGGTCAGCTCGCCGAGGTCCGAGACGAAGGCGAAGCTGCGCACGCGCTGGAAGAGCGACTGGAGCGTGTAGACGAAGAGCAGCATCAGCCGGCTCGCGTTGCGGACCGAGTCGGAGAGGTCGCAGAGCACGACCACGTCGGGCCGCTCCGGCCGCTTGCCCCGGAAGGCGATCCGGAACGGGACGCCGCCCGCGCCCATGTTCCGCCGAAGCGTCTTGCGGACGTGCAGCGTCCCGCGCCTGCGGGACCTCTGCCGCCGGAGGAGCCGGCCCTTGAGCCGCTCGGCGAGCCGCCGGACCGCCTCCTCCATCTCCTCGATCTCCTGCTGCGAGAGGGCCGCGAACGACCGGTGCTCGGGGCCGGCCGCCTCGCCCCCGTCCGATTGCGCCTCCAGCTCCTGCTCGACGATCCTCCGGATCGAACGCTCGATCCCCCGCAGCGCGGCGGCGAGTCGCCTCCCGACGGCCTCCAGGGCCGCGGGATCCAGCCCCCTCGCGCGCAGGTCCTGCTCGAGTTGGCGAAGCTCGTCGGTCGCCGCGGGCAGTCCCATCGCCGCCCCCAGCCGCCGGGAGAAGAAACCCTTCTGGAGCGGGTTCCCGAGCCGGCCGAGGTCGACCTGGAGCGCGGCGCCG